>JAJFHF010000074.1 GCA_021775775.1 Hyphomicrobiaceae bacterium | reverse complement strand
GCAGACCCTTATCTAGAGGCGTTTGCAAAGGCTGGTTCTGATATCATCACAGTGCATGCTGAAGCCGGGCCTCACCTTGATCGCTCTTTGCAGTATATCCGCTCCCTAGGAAAAAAAGCGGGTGTCTCTCTGAACCCGTCTACTCCAGAAAGCGTGATAGAATATGTGATGGACAAAGTTGACCTCATCCTCGTGATGACGGTTAACCCCGGCTTTGGTGGTCAAAGCTTTATTGAAAGTCAATGCGATAAAATCCGTAACATTCGTAAAATGATCGGTGATAGACCCATCCATCTAGAAGTAGATGGCGGTGTGAACCCTTCTACCGTGGCAATGGTTGCACAAGCTGGCGCCAATGCATTGGTCGCAGGCTCAGGCGTGTTTACAGGCGGTAAGTACGCCCAAAACATTGAAGCCATTCGCGCTGGTGCAAACGCAGCGCGCGGTTAATTTATCACAATAAACCTTAAGCTTATTCACTTTAAATCATAAGCAGGATAAAACCGTGTCGAAAAAAAATGCCTTAAAAGAATGGCCCAAAGCCGTCATTATGGATCTTGATGGCACACTAATCGATAGTGCGCCAGATATTGCCAGTGCTTTGAACAAAGCCTTCGTTGATGTGGGCTTTGAGGAATTTTCGCTAGATGAAGTGCGCTATATGATTGGCGGCGGCGTCCCAAAATTAGTTGAGCGCGCCTTTGACGCTCGCAAACTCCCCCACGATGAGCGCCTTGCCCAAGTGATTGATGGTGTATTGCGTCATTACAGCGCGCAGCCAACAGCAAATACCACGGTCTATGATGGTGTTGAACATGTTTTGCAAACCCTTAAAGATACCGGTTTAAAGGTTGGCCTATGCACAAACAAACCACAAGACATCACCAAGATAGCCTTAGATAACCTCAACCTGACCTCCTATTTTGATGCCATTGTTGGCGGCACCCCAGACACGCCGCGCAAGCCAGATCCAATGACCTTGCAAATGTGTGTGGATCAATTAGGGGTAAGTGTGGATGATTGCTTGTTGGTTGGCGACAGCGGCGCTGATAAGGGCGCGGCTCAAGCACTTGAGATGACTGTCTTTCTCGTTGAGTACGGCTATTGCAAAACGCCGGTCTCAGAGCTAAATCCCGATGGTGTGTTGCAGGCCATGCCCGATTTGTTAGCAATCTTGTTTCCTGAACAAGGCCTATCTGAGCACGGAGTTTGAAAATGGCATTAGAAGCCCTCCTATTTGATGTTGATGGCACCTTAGCTGAAACAGAAGAGGTCCATCGCGAAGCCTTTAATGAGGCCTTTAAACTGGCCGGTCTTGATTGGCATTGGGACACGCCATTATACAATGAGCTTCTAGGGGTCACTGGTGGCAAAGAACGCATGCTCTATCATGTTGAGCG
Organism: Hyphomicrobiaceae bacterium; assembly: GCA_021775775.1. Lineage (GTDB taxonomy): Bacteria > Pseudomonadota > Alphaproteobacteria > Rhizobiales > HXMU1428-3 > HXMU1428-3. Next base: position 3,580 of record JAJFHF010000074.1, on the reverse strand, counting down.
TGAAGGGCTTGCCAAAGAGGACTTTCCGTGGGAGCGGGTGGTCGCGTTACATGCATCGAAAACAGAAATTTATGTGGCGCGCGTCAATGATGGGTTGATTGATTTGCGCCCTGGCATAAAGCAGCTTTTAGAAGATGCCCGCAAGCAAAGCATTCGTTTGGCGATCACCACAACCACTAGCCGCGTCAATATTGATCAATTGCTCGTGGCCACTCTAGGTGAAGAATCCTTGTCTTGGTTTGAAGTTTATTCAACTGGCGACAGAGTTAAAAACAAAAAACCTGATCCAGAGATTTATACACTGGCTTTACAAGATCTAAATTTGCCCGCGAGCGCTTGCCTGGCTGTGGAAGATGCACCCCAAGGCCTTGCCTCATCTTTAGGAGCCGGGATTAAAACCATTGTGACTGAAAGCTCATATTCAGCCGGTAATAATTTTGAAGGGGCACTAAAGCTAATCAAGATGGATGACCCACGGCCAACTCTTGCCGATTTCCAAACATGGTTCTCACAAAGCTTATAAACTGAGTAAAAAATATTCAGACTTGATTTTATCAGCAAACATTGTCACAATCTACCAAATGGTAGAGAGGCGATTTCATGATGCAAAAAGCTCCTAAACTGGCAGCATTTCTTTTTTTCCTAATAATCAGTAAAACGATCAGCCCTTCACTGGTTCAAGCTGCCTCTTTAAATGAGGTTGGGTCTGAGCAGTTGTGTTTAGCCGGCCTAATGAGCGAGTTTTCTTGGTCAGATGGCCAAGAGCAAGGCCAAGGGCAAGGCAAGACCAAAGGCAGCGCTAAGATGGGCACCTATTCACATAGCAATGGTGAAATCCACGTCTTTAAATCACGCCGTGGGTCATTCATGTGCCGCGTTGATCGTAATAGAATACTCTGGGCCGATTCCAGAGGTCAGTGGCGAGACCGCGAATTAGATACCTATATCAGCTATCAAATCAATGATGACCAGGTTATCATTAACCGGCGCTTTCATGATGGATCAACGCAAGAAACCAGCGTTAAAAAATTGGTTTTGAAAACTCATGTTCCATCACGAAAAAGCTGTGTACCTGTAAATAAGAAACAAGCAAAAAAATAACGAATGAATATTAGGGCTCGCCAACAAAGCTTCATTGATAATGTCACATTATATCACGATGAAGCGATAATTGATCTTGCCCACTTGTCTGGCTAGATTTATCGTGCTTTTTTAAATGATAAGATTTTAAATTGGTTGAGCAGTGGATTTATGAGATTTGAAAAACAGTTTTTTTTAGCAATATTAGGTTTAATGACCGGTATATTCGCTTTTTTGCCACTATATTCCACAGATGGCTTCGCTGAAAACACTCAGGCTCAAGAAAAGAAAACCAGCCCGCTCAAAACCTTTGAAATCATAGATACAATCCAATCAAAATCCATCCCCAAAAGTTTAACCGGGAAAAGAGGCAACGCCAAGCGCGGGGAAAGCTTGATAATCACCCGCTCCAAAGGCAATTGCCTGGCGTGTCATCTGGTCCGTGACTTTGAAAAAAAGGCCAAACAAGATCCAAACCGCTATGGTGATATGGGAGAGATTGGACCTAATCTAGATGGAGTCGCTTCGCGTTACGAACCAGGTGAACTGCGCTTGCTATTGGTTGATGCCAAACAGTTTTTCCCCGAGACGATAATGCCTGCTTTTTATCGAATAAAAGAACTACACAGAGTTGGCGGTGCCTTTAAGAACAAACCTGTTCTCAATGCTCAAGAGATAGAAGATGTATTAAGTTTTCTTCTAACATTAAAATAGGAGCGCAACCATTGTTGTTGAAATATTTTAGTTGCTGTTTGATGATGGTTCTCTCACTTGCGTGGGGGGGGATATCTGGCACCATATCTGAGGCTAAGGCCGGCGATGGACGTGAAAAATCGGCGGTGCCCCTTGACGACAACAACCCGCTTCGAAACCTATGGTCTGGGTATTACTATGCAAAGCCTGAGACCAAAACCATGCAATTGGATGATTTTGATAACCCCGGCATGTTGTATGTGGAAGAGGGCGCCGAACTATGGAAGAGCAAGCCAGTAACGCAAGCAGGAAAAGAAAACAAGTCTTGCGCATCATGCCACAACAATCCTCAAGTCTCCATGAAGCAAGCTGGCGCACGCTATCCAGTTTATAATCCAGACTTAAAACGAATGATCAATCTAGAACAGAGGATCAATTTATGCCGTACAAGATTTCAAAAAGCCCCAGCATATAAATATGAATCGCGCGAGCTTCTGTCATTAACCGCATTTGTTCGCAACCAATCATTAGGGGTCCCAGTGCGGGTTAAAATTGATGGCCCTGCAAAACCGTTCTTTGAAAAAGGAAAAGCATATTATTACAAACGGCGCGGTCAATTGGATATGGGCTGCAATCATTGCCATGAGAATAATTATGGCAAATACATCAGATCAAATTTGTTGAGCCAAGGCCAAGCCAATGGCTTTCCAACCTATCGTTTGAAATGGCAAGGCCTAGGCTCACTGCACAGACGCTTTAAGGGGTGCAACCAACAAGTGCGGGCAAAACCCTTTGCCTTGGGCGCTGATGAATATGTCAATTTAGAGCTCTATTTAAATTGGCGCGGTTCTGGTCTTGAGGTCGAGACACCAGCAGTGCGAAATTAATTATAAGGCATAGATAAAAGGTGTATGTTTAAGCTAAAACAAAGGATTAGGTATGAAAATACGAATCTTTCAACGATACTTTTTGATATGCAGAAACTTAAATAATATTAGTTAGATGGAAATGAAATTTTGGCTGATCTCCTTTTATATTTTTTTATAATGCTTGCTGGGCTGTTAAGCTTCTTATCCCCTTGTGTGCTCCCCCTTGTGCCACCTTATCTGTGTTATTTAGGCGGTGTAACGTTTGATGAATTGGCGCAAAAGGAAGCGACAATAACCAAGCAAATGCATGGACGTATTATTCTAGCTGCCATTTTCTTTGTGCTGGGCTTTACCACTATTTTCGTGTCATTGGGCGCGGGTGCCTCTGCCTTTGGGCAATTGTTACAAAGTCATAAAATCATTCTCACTCAGATTGCAGGCGTCATTATTATTATTTTTGGCTTGCAGTTTTTAGGCTTATTCCAAATCGGTGTTTTACAACGAGACACCCGCCCACAATCAAGTATGAGCTCAGCTGGCATTCTAGGAGCCTATGTCATGGGCCTGGCTTTTGCCTTTGGCTGGACACCCTGTATTGGTCCAATTTTAGCCCCCGTTTTGTCACTAGCAGCAGATGCCAATCACGTCACCCAAGGCACATTCATGCTGTTGATCTATTCTTTAGGTTTGGGCATTCCCTTCATTTTAGCCGCTGTCTGTATCCGCCCTTTTTTGCGCTTTATGAAACGCTATCAAAAACATATTGGTCTCATGGAAAAAATAGTCGGGATATTGCTGGTGCTAGTCGGCTTGCTGTTTATCAATTCAACCCTGGAGTGGGAATATAGTTGGTTGTCCTTAAATGGATTATCCAGTTGGTTGTTAGAGAATTTTGAGTGGATGCAATCGGTTGAAAAACTATTGGTGCCAGATGAGGT
>JAJFHF010000073.1 GCA_021775775.1 Hyphomicrobiaceae bacterium | reverse complement strand
GGCATTCCGAATTTACCCCACGATGATGTCCCCCAAGGCAATGATGAGGATGACAATGAGCTGGTGCGTACACAAGGTGAGATCCCCTCTTTTGACTTTGAGCCAAAAGAGCATTTTGATCTGGGTGAAAATTTAGGACTTATGGATTTTGAAGTCGCCGCCAAAATGTCAGGTAGTCGCTTTGTCTTGCTCAAAGGGGCTATGGCGCGGTTAGAGCGCGCTTTGACACAATTCATGCTTGATCTACAAACCGGAACCCATGGCTACACAGAGGTTTCTCCTCCTATGTTGGTCAAAGATAACGCCCTGTACGGCACAGGCCAATTGCCAAAATTTGAAGAAGATTTATTTAAAACCACCACTGATCATTATCTTATTCCAACGGCAGAAGTGCCATTGACAAATATCGTTGCCGGAGCGGTTCTGGAAGAAGATAAATTACCAACCCGCTATACCGCCTTTACCCCTTGTTTTCGATCAGAAGCAGGCTCAGCTGGGCGCGATACCAGAGGCATGATCCGCCAGCATCAGTTTATGAAGGTTGAATTGGTCTCAATCACAACGCCAGAGCAATCAGCCGATGAGCTAGAGCGCATGACAAGTTGTGCCCAAGAAGTGCTAACACAATTAGGCTTGCCATTTCGTGTCATGAAACTTTGTACGGGCGATATGGGGTTTGGGGCCCGGCGCACTTATGACATTGAGGTTTGGTTGCCAGGTCAAAATATGTACCGGGAAATTTCCAGCTGTTCAGTTTGCGGGGATTTCCAAGCCCGGCGCATGAACGCTCGTTTCAGAAAAACCGATGAAAAATCATTGCACTATGTCCACACCTTAAATGGGTCAGGCTTGGCCGTTGGGCGCACACTGGTGGCAGTTCTTGAAAATTACCAACAAGCTGATGGCAGTATTCTAATACCAAATGTCCTTCGCCCCTATATGGGCGGTCTAGAAGTAATTTCCGTTTAACTGAAACCAGCATGACCCAGTTAGCACAACCCTATTTAAAGGCCATAATCCTATGCGTATTTTAGTCACCAATGATGATGGAATTGATGCTTATGGACTCCAAGTTTTAAGCGAGATAGCCAGAACCATCTCTGATGATGTTTGGATTGTCGCCCCCCATGAAGACAATAGTGGGGCCTCACATGCCATCACTCTAAAAGACCCTTTGCGGGCCAGAAAAATTGACGAAAAAACATTTGCTCTTACAGGCACCCCAACTGATTGTGTGATTATGGGCGTTCGTCAATTCTTAGGTGAGAAGGCACCAGATTTAATTCTCTCAGGCATCAATCATGGTCAAAATATTGCAGATGATGTGACCTATTCGGGCACCATAGCCGGCGCCATGGAAGGGACATTATCGCAAATACCATCGATCGCGCTCTCCTTGGTCACAGGGATGAAGGCTCCTGGGTCTACCCAGTGGGACACAGCAAAAGCCCTTGGCAAAACTTTAGTCCCTCAGCTGTTACAAAGCGGCTGGCCGAAAGATGTTTTGTTGAACATTAATTTCCCTGATTGCGCTCTAGAAGATGTGCAAGGAACAATGGTGACAGTCCAAGGCAGACGAGATCAAAGTTTTTTATCAATTGATGAACGCAATGATACGCGCGGCGGCCAATATTATTGGTTTGATTTTGAGCGCCGTCCGTCAAACCCACCAAAGGGCACAGACCTATGGGCTGCGTATAATAATTATACTTCAGTCACCCCATTGCATCTAGATCTAACCCATCATGCAAGCTGTGAGCAGCTTAAATCAGCACTGGGCAGTGTTTAATAAAAATTATTCACTTTCATCAAAACGCAAGAAAAACCAAGCTTTTCAGATGGTTGTATTGGTCTAACTGTTAAGGTTAAAAAACTACGTTTATTTTTTTAACTCATTGCCACCTTTCAATCACAATGATGGTTAAAATTAATTTTTACAAAAGATCATTTATTGGGCGCGGTAAGCTTTGTGATGAGTGAGTTGCAATTATTCTCATATATTCCAGGGCTTTGAGGGTAAACGATCCTTTGTAAAAAAAGCACTTTGCAGAAATAATCAGCAAAGGTCTTTTAACGATTTATTAACCATAGATATAATGTCATTCCATCGCGAAGCGGTTTGTTAAGGGTTTGTTAAGGTTTACAGGGCTTAATTTTAACCATGTTAGTTTGGGAATGTTCCTTAATTTTTTAAAATGGTTTTGCGTGAATAGAGGGCCCAATTGTGAGTATTGTTACGCGTTTAGTTTTTCTTGGAAGTGCCTGTGCGATTTTATCGGCATGTAGTTCTGAAATGACCCGGTTTGATGTCCCCATCATGGGGATGAATGGCGATCCTGCAGCCAAAAAGCAATATGCAGATAGCGGCAATCAATATAAGTATAACGCCCAAGGTGACTATCAAAAACCATATGATGGGTCACAATATCAAGCCAAACGCGAATATACCAATCGCGATTATAGTAGTCGTGACTATTCTCAAAATGACCGGGCCTCATATCAAGATCCTTATCAGCCGAAAAAACTATATAAACAATCTTATGAAACAAGAGATGTTTACAATACCGCCAGCACAGATAAGGCAAAACAACGCTATACTAATAATTATCAAGATGGGCGCGATGATTTTGGTCGCAATCAATTGCCAGAATTAAATCGTCAAAACCCTTATGCAGACAATGCTAAAATTGATCAATATAGTGCGGCTCCCAAAAAACAATCCTATGCAGCCAACATGGCAAAGCGAGATCCTCAAGGACGCCATATCGTATCGCAAGGCGATACCCTCTATAATATTTCAAAACGGTATAGAGTGACACCAGAACAAGTTCGCCGTTCCAATGAGATGGTCAGCAATGACATTCAGTTGGGCCAACATTTGTATATTCCAGGACTAAGCCAAGGCGCTGTTACAAAAACACCAAAAACCACTGCCGCTTTAAAGCATAGTAATTTTGGGGCGCGCAAACATCATTTGGTTGAAAAAGGTGACACGGCTTATAATATTTCCAGGCGCTATGGGGTCAGCACGCAAGAGCTTGCTCAAGCCAATGATATGTCCGATCTGAGCCAAGTGAAATTGGGCCAGCAGCTTGTGATCCCGAAATCCGGCTATGGTCAATCGATCAAAAAAAGACCTGTACGCGTGGCCTCTATTGATAAAAAAAGCGGTCTAAAAAACATCAAACTACAAAATGTTCCACCACCGAACAAAAAACCTTTTGCGAAACGCTCATACAAAAAAGCGGCGAAAATAAAAAGCATTGATAGTGGCGCGCGCGCAAAACTTGCCTCTAACCATAGCTTTGTGTGGCCCGCCAATGGCAAGATCATTTCCAGCTTTGGACGCCAAAAAAGCGGAACCATCAATGATGGAGTGAATTTAGCTTTGCCAGCAGGCACCAAAATTAAAGCAGCAGAGGGCGGCGTCGTTGCCTATGCTGGCAGTGAGTTAAAAGGGTATGGCAATCTTATTCTCATTCGCCATGATAACAATTGGGTCACCGCCTATGCCCACAATTCAAAGTTGCTTGTTAAGCGCGGTCAAAAGGTGAGACGAGGCCAAGCCATTGCCAAATCGGGCAAATCAGGATCAGTCCATCAGCCCCAATTGCATTTTGAATTGCGCAAAGGGTCAAAACCAGTCAATCCAATGAAATACCTGGCCATGCGCTAAGGGTGTGTTCGCGTTTTATAGAATTCACGAAACATGCTCTAAAAAACTTCCATTACGAAGAAGGAAGCGAGCTTAGCGAGCGAACATGGCATCCTGCGAAGGAGGCCCCGCGCACCAGATCAGCCCGAGCGGAGCTTTAGCGAGCACGGATAAGCTGATCGCAAAAAAAGAGCCGCGCCCTAACGGAGGCTCAAGCGCCTTTTTGCGCTTGAAATAGCCGTGAGTGAAAAAAAATTAGAGCATTTCATTGAATTCACTTAAAAACGAAATGCTCCAGGCGGCTTAATTTTATGTTGCCCCATTAAATGTTGAGTAAACTGCCAAGCCACCCGGCCCGAGCGGGCCCCGCGCTCCATCGACCAAAGATGTGCTTGTTCCAATAACTCGTCTTCGCCAAGGGGAATTTGATAATGAGCCGCATAGGTTTTGATCATTTTATCATAATCTTGCGGGCTGCAATTATGAAAGCCCAACCAAAGCCCAAACCTATCAGATAGGGAAATCGTTTCATTAGTGACATCATTGCCATGAATGGCATGCCCGGTTTCATATTCAGAAAATTCCCGGCTCAAAAGATGGCGCTGATTAGAAGTTGCATAAAACAACACATTTTCCGGTCGCCCAGCCAGACCACCTTCTAATAATGCTTTGAGAGATTTATAACTATTATCTTGTTGATCAAACGACAGATCATCACAAAATAAGATAAAACGAGAATCACTAAGTTTTAACTGCGCCAAACACTCATTCAACGTTCCGATATCCTCACGCAAAATTTCAATTAAAATAAGCGGCAAATCGGGTGATTTAGCTAAAATATCTTTGTGGATGGCTTTAATGAGCGAACTTTTGCCCATCCCGCGCGCGCCCCATAACAAGGCATTATTGGCCCGGTACCCCTGCGCAAAGGCTTTTGTGTTTTGGCTAAGTTTTTCGCGCTGCAAATCAATACCGATGAGAAACTTCAGATCAATGCTATTAATTTTAGCAATAGGAACAAATGATTTGCTCTCTCCATGCCAAACAAAGCCAGATATGTGGCGCGCGGGCCCTTTCCCAAACATAGTCTTTTGTTGAGGCGGGGGTGATAATCGCTCTAGAGCATGGGCAATGGCGTTAAGGGCGGGTAAAATGTGTTTTTTTTTCATCAAATTCATCGACTTATCGTTAATTCACTGGGGTCAACATAGCAAAGTTTTTCACAAACAGTTGAAAAAGAACACATATCAGCTTAATGCTTAAGCTTCTAGACCATTGAAAGAGAGCAAAAGCAATGTTTCACAGCGTAAATCCAAAGGCTTGAGCTCCTCTTTTAGGCCGCTAAAAGTCAATTTTTACGGTCTTTCAAATGAATAATACAATTAAATTAAGCATTGCCCGCTTCGATCACTTGCAAAGCGGCTCTAAGCCGTTATATTCCTGTCAGCTTTGATGAGAGCGCATGGTACAATTGAAACGTTTGAATAAGGATTTGATTTATGTTGATAACACCTGCATTTGCCCAAACATCAAGTACCGCGGGTGGTGGTGATATATTTGGAACAATATTTTTGTTCGTGTCATTAATCGCCATTTGGTATTTTCTTATCATTCGCCCCCAACAAAACCAGATGAAAACTCATCGTGAAATGATCAGTAATCTACGGCGCGGCGACATTATCGTGAGCAATGGTGGTTTAATAGGAAAAATTACCAAAGTCGTGGATGACCAGGAATTTCAAGTCGAGATTGCTGACGGCGTTCGTGTTCGCATGGCGCGCGGCGCAGTGGCCAATTTGCGCTCTAAAACAGAGCCGGTGAAAGATAAATAAATATTAAGTGATGTGCGCGGCGCTAAAAATAGTTGCCGTTTTTATTTTATAGATTTGTTCGTTGCTGTGAAAGGCTTAACCGATGTTGCATTTTTCCAAAGGGAAAACATTTTTTATTTGGGGGATCGCCTTGTTAGGGATTTTGTGCGCTTTGCCCAATTTAATCTCTGAAAAGAATTTATCCTCCTATCCACAATTCGTACAACAGATGCGCCTTAATCTGGGCCTTGATTTGCGCGGTGGCTCACATTTGTTAATGCAAATGGACAAAAAAATACTAATTGAAAAACAAATGAAGGCTTTGCGCGCATCGGTTCGTTCTGTTTTGCGCGGCAAGCGCGATGGGGGCGCAAAAGAAGGCGCCATTCGCTATAAAAATTTAGCTGTGAAGAAAGATCGTGTGGAATTTCGCCCCTCTGACCCGGCAAAAATGGATACCGCTTTAACCCGGGCAAAAACTCTGATCCAGACACTCCCCCCTGCCTCTTTTGGCGCGGCACCTGCAAATACATTAGAAGTGACCAAAACCGACGATGGCCGCATCGTGCTAAAGCCAACCACAGAATTTATCACCGATAAAATATCCACCAGCATAAATTCAGCTATTGAAGTTGTGCGCCGCCGGGTTGATGAATTGGGTACAACAGAACCCAGCATTCAACGCCAGGGTGAAGATCGGATCCTCTTACAAGTCCCAGGTTATGATGACCCTGAAAAACTAAAAGCACTTGTCAAAAAAGCCGCTGTGCTATCTTTCCATTTGGTTGTACGCCCAGCTACAATCCAAGATGTCTCTGAAGGAATATTAGAGCCAGGCACATCAATCATGCCTTCCAAAGATCAATATTCAAGCCACTATATAATCGAAGATGATCCTCTCTTAACAGGCGCTGATTTGGCCAATGCGCAGCAAGCTTTGAGCAATCAAACCAGAAAGCCGGTGGTGACCTTTCGCTTAAATTCACGCGGTGCCGTACGCTTTGGCGAAGTCACAACCAACAATGTGGGCCGTCCATTTGCCATTGTGCTTGATGGTGAAATCATCTCTGCGCCAACCATTAATGAGCCTATCACGGGCGGGTCAGGTGAAATCTCTGGCAACTTTACCGTCTCATCGGCTGATACGCTGGCTGTTCTATTGCGCTCAGGTTCCCTAGAAGCCCCGTTGACAATTTTAGAAGAACGCACTGTTGATGCCAGCCTTGGCGCAGACTCAATCGCGGCCGGCAAAATAGCTGCCATAATCGGGTTGATCGGCGTGCTCATATTCATTCTCATCGCTTATGGCCAATTTGGTATTTATGCCAACATCGCGCTGCTCATTAACATCGCCATGATCTTTGGCGCGCTGTCATTATTACAAGCCACGCTGACATTGCCAGGCATTGCCGGGATCGTGCTGACCATGGGTATGGCCGTTGACGCCAACGTACTGATCTTTGAGCGCATCCGCGAGGAATTGCGAGCAGGAAAAAGCGCCATTAATGCGATTGAGTCCGGTTACTCACGTGCGCTAGGCACCATCTTGGACGCAAATATCACCACCTTCTTGGCAGCGATTATTTTGTTTATGCTAGGGTCCGGCCCAGTAAGCGGCTTTGCTGTGACATTATCCATCGGCATTTTCACTTCCGTGTTCACAGCCTTTGTCTTAACACGCTGGTTAATCTCATGGTGGCTACGTTCACAACGCAGCAAAACAGTTGAAGTACCAATTTAAGGAAATTAAGTTTATGGCTTTTAAAGGGTTGGATTTTGTCCCACATGGTACGAAAATTCCGTTTTTATCCTTACGGATGATCACATTAACGCTCTCTAGTTTGGCAATGCTCGCTTCACTTGGCTTGTTTGCAAGCAAGGGGCTAAATTATGGCATTGATTTTATTGGCGGTACTTCTATGGAAATTCGCCACAAATCAGGTCCAGCAGAGATCGCAGATATCCGCTCAAAAGTGAGCGCATTGAATTTTGGCGACATCCAAGTTCAGCAATTTAATGACCCGCGTGATGTGCTGGTTCGCATCGAGCTGCAAAAGGGCGGTGAAGAAGCCAACCAAGAGGCGCTAACAAAAATTAAAACCGCGCTAGGGGATGCTTATGAATTTCGTAACACTGAGGTCATTGGCCCAACCGTGTCCGAGGAGTTGACACGGGCTGGTTTAATCGCGGTGCTCACAGCTATTTTTGTAGTGCTGGTATATATCTGGTTGCGTTTTGAATGGCAATTTTCATTAGGGGCAGTCTTTGCCTTGGTGCATGACGTGATTTTAACAATCGGTATTTTCTCACTGTTGCAGCTTGAATTTACCCTTGCAATTATCGCAGCTCTACTAACCATCGTTGGTTATTCTTTGAACGATACGGTCGTGGTCTATGACCGGGTACGTGAAAATTTGCGCAAATTTAAAAAGATGGATTTAACGCAATTGCTGGATCTTTCCATTAATGAGACCCTGTCACGTACAATCCTAACATCTGTTACAACGTTAATCGCTCTGCTAGCCTTATTCTTCTTTGGCGGGGAAGTTATTCGCGGCTTTGTTTTTGCGATGATTTGGGGTGTTATCGTTGGTACATATTCTTCAATCTTTATCGCTTCGCCTGTATTACTATTTCTTGGCGTTAAACGCGATTGGAGTGGGCTAGGCGGTTCAAAATACAAAGAACCAACAGCCTCTTAAAACAAGCTGACTTGTTGATATTTTAAAGGGTGCCTCAATGGTACCCTTTTTAATATCTAGCTTTGCGTATAATAGTTTATAAGCAAAAAGAGAGTTTATGAACAAGGATGAGGGTTTATGAGCAAAGAGGCATTTTACCCGCAAGCTGTCGAGCTTGAAGCTTATGGCAAAGGTGGGTTTCGCTTTGCTGATATGAGCCATAAAGGGTCTTTGTTAATCTTAAGAAGCGGCATCTATAGCTGGGATTACACCAGCTTTAACCAGGTTGATGCCGGTGCCTTCGCCTCTTTATTCAAAGAAGCGGAACAAACAGAATTTCTTGTCTTTGGCACGGGCGAGCAACAGGTCTTCCCTTCACTTGCTCTTCGCCAAGCCTTCATTGAGGCAAATTTAGGTCTAGAGGTGATGGATACCGGGGCGGCTGCACGAACCTACAACATTCTGCAAGCAGAAGGGCGCTCAATTGCAGCCGCGTTAATTGCCGTTGACTAAAAAAACCATAGAGGGACCATTAGAAGGGCGCGCTGCCATTGAGCGCCGGCTACGTGCCAGCGATATAGGCATTGAGCTGGCCATTAAACGCGTGCCCAAACAACACCGCTCTGGTTTAATTTGGTTATATGGATTTTTCCTGGAAGTAACACAAATTGCGTACCGTATAGATGAGCCCTTATTGGCAGAAATTCGCTTGCAATGGTGGCGCGACAATTTAGCAAAGATTATGCGCGGTGAGCGCATCGGCCACCCGGTTGCAGATGGGTTAGCCCCTTTTTTAAAGGAGGCAGGGCCTGATCTTCTCCAAGCACTTTTAGCTATAACCAACAGTTTTGGCCATGAGATCCAAAAAAACCCCGTACAAAACAAAACCGAATTTTTTGATATCCACGCACGCCGCTATGGTGCCTTTTTGCGCGCTTCTTACTTAGTAAGCAATTTGGATCCAACCCCTCACAAAGAGCTGCTAGAAAAAGCAGGCACCGCTCTAGGGCTGAGCCAAACACTAGCAGACTTACCCAAATCAATGCAGCACAACATGATGTTATTACCTCAAGATATTCTGGATGAACACAGCTTAAGCTATCAAGATATATTTGAAGCCACAGATCCAGAAAAATTAAGACAAGTCTTGAGGCAAATGTGTGAAGGGGCTCAGGTCATCAGCTGGGAGATTAAAAAAGATCTATCTAAACGACCAAAATCAGAACGCGCCTTGCTGATCCGCTGGTTACTGGTGCCCACTTTGCTAACAAAGGCGATAGAGGATCGCACAAAAAAGGGACGTGGTTTAACGCGCATAAACCCGATCCATCAATTTATAACTTTGTGGATGAGAGGGCTTTGAGGCTGATTGTCAAAGCCCTCTCCTCCACAAAGTCATATTTGCGCTCTAGAAGCCAAGAGGTCTTTAAATTGAACTAAGTTACAACGTTGAAGAGGGATGGTCGATGCACAAAGTCAGGGGTTTGCTTTTGCAAATAACACTTGTTTGGATAAGTCTATCAATAGGCTCAATTCCAGCCATTGCCCAACCCGCCCACCAAGTTCAAGACCTATCTCAAGAGCAAGCGGGCATCAAGTGGGCATTGGTCAATCCATTTCGGTTGTTTCAAAGCCCAGATATAACAAATTTCCATAAAGTTGTTTTTCAAAACCTATCCCCTAGCGAGCGAATAAACCCAATATTAAGTGCCGAGCGGCGTCTCTCTCAACATCTACCACGCGGATGGGCCAATGAACTGCTCAACAAAACCTGTTGGTCACGTAAGAAGGGAACTTATCTCAATTGCGCTGGTAAAATACAAAACTACCTACATCCCAAATCACATGGGGTCTGGGCTAAATTAGACGGCGTGTCTTTAAATGATCTATTCGGTTTAACCTGCAGCTGGACCTTCAAAAAAAACGGACGCAAAAGAAGAAGGGATTTAAAACAACAAACAAGCCAGTGTGACAAACAAGTGAAGATCACAGTGCCATACCCCTATGGGGGCACGCTGACATTGAAAGTCTCAGATGGGCGCACATTCACGAAAAACATCAAGGTCAAAGATATTTTTATTGTCGGTATTGGCGATAGTTTTGCATCAGGCGAGGGCAATCCAGATGTGCCCGTAAAATTATCTAATGAACGACATGTTATTTATGGAGGCAAAGAAGAAGGCTATTTTTCAAAGCGCGGCTATCCAACAAGGACAGGAAATTGGCAAGAAGTGGGCGACACTGCCTTCATGCAAGAAAAAGCCAAGTGGATGGGTCAATCATGTCATCGCTCACTCTATTCGCATCAATTACGCGCCAGCCTGCAATTGGCCATAGACAACCCACAACGCGCCATCACCTTTGTTGGTTATGCGTGCGCCGGCGCTGAAATCACACATGGATTATTCCTGCGCTTTAAGGGCAATGAATGGTCCCCCGCTCCCCCCAAACGCGGACAATTAAGTGCCGTGGCTCAAGCCCAGTGTGGCCATCGCAACGCAACCCAAACCCACTATGCCCGCGCCTTTGGGATTGATGGAAGGTTGCAAATCTTAAATGATTTACCCGTTTTGAAATGTGATCGCAAACGGGCTCGTAAAATAGATTTACTGATGGTCTCTATTGGCGGCAACGATGTAAAGTTTTCAAGCCTGGTGGCCAATGTGGTTGTTAAAGATGTCAACTATCTAAAATTAGTCGGCGGCTGGATGGGGCATATCTTATCCGCCTCGCAGGCCCGTCAAAATTTTGGTGAGCTGCAATTGCGCTATAAAGCTTTAAACAGAGCCTTGCACAATGTGTTGCACATTCCCTGGAAAGAGGCAGATCGTATTTTGCTAACCGCCTATCCAAACATGTCATTTCGCGATGAGGGGCGCAATGTGTGTGATGATGGCTCCTTGGGCATGAGTGTCGCCCCCATCTTCTCGCTCTCAAGTTTTAAGGCAAGACAAGCAGAGCATTTTGCCGATCAACTCAATGGGATGATGCGCACCGTTGCTAAGAACTATAAATGGACCTTTGTTGAAGGACACAGGCCTGCCTTTTTGCGTCACGGCCTTTGTGCCTCCAAAGAAACTGAAAATGAAAATATAAATGAGAGTTTAAAATTACCCTTTTGGGAAAAAAACCAATGGCTGCCCTATAACCCAGCTGATTATAAACCCTACGCTTCTCGTAAACGCTGGTTTCGTACGCCCAATGACGCTTACCTTACGGGACATTTGCATTTGTCAGGCACGGTTATTCGTAATATCTTTAAAATTAAAGGGCTTAACCGTCTGCAAGTGTTAATCGCGGGGACGTATTCGGGGGCATTTCACCCCACCGCTGAAGGCCAAGCCGTTATTGCAGATAGTCTAGCGCGCGCTTCAGACCAAGTTTTAAAGAAATATGGTCAATAATTTAGGGTGCACAATATGCTCTTTGAACGCTTATATTTTGTTGGTCTAAGGAGTATTCATTGATGACAAACTTTATGACGGGAATTCGTTCGATCTTTCCAGATGTCGTTCAAGTGGCCAAGAAATTCCCCATAAGTGTTGCCATTGCCACCCTCTTAACCTGCTGGTTGCTGATGGGGGTCCATGAAGGGCAAAATATTGATAATAGCATCTTTGCTCTGTTAAGTGCTTTGTTTGCCAGCATAGGGGCCACGCTCTATGGTCTTCGCAAAGGTTTGTGCACAATCAACAATGCGTTACTGAGTTTAGGGGCTTGCGTTTTTATAGGCTCATTCTTTTTGGTCCCAGAACAGCTCTATTTGACCCCCTATATGGTGCCCGTGGCTCTGTTATTATTAGCAAGTACAGTGGCCTATATAGGTGTCCCTTTAGACAACCGCTCTTATTGGATGTTCAACCATAGTTTTTGGTTCAGCTTTATTGTCGCTGTTCTAGGCAGCTTGTTAATCGCCGGGCTCATCGCTTTGCTCATCACCAGTTATAGTGTTTTATTTGATATATCGGTTAAATCAAAATCGTACCAATATTCTTTGATCATTTGTTTGTTTCTCATTGCACCATTATTCTGGATCTCCATGCTGCCTGATGATTTTTCTATAAAGGTAAAGGAAGGCGAGCCAGTTGAATTCACCTCAAAAATCACAGCTCTATTTGTAAAATATGTGTTTGTTCCATTTTTCTTTCTCTTTGCTCTGTTGTTTCACGGTCTGGCGATCAAAGTCTTGTTTGCCGGTCAAGTGCCCACAGGCCAAGTTGGGTGGTATGGATTTGCATTGGTAAGCACAGGGGTGGCTACTTATCTTATGGCATATCCAACCCGCACCGTTAGCGGGCCATTGGTCAGCTTTTTCTCTTCGCATTGGATGTGGTTTTTATTGGTTCCGCTAGGGCTCATGGCCATCGCATACCAACAACGATTAGCGCAATATGGTTTAACACCGCTTCGATTTTTTATGGCAGGGTTTCTTCTATGGGCTTTTGGCCTCATTGCTTATTCTCTATTTCGCAAAAGACAAAAAAAGCCATTTGATTTACGTGTCATTGCTCTTGGAGGCGCCCTTATCATTGGCCTGGCCAGTTTTGGCCCTTGGGGGGCGCAGGCTCTATCCCTAAACGCCCAAAAACAACGCCTAATATCTATGCTTGAGGGGATCGGTGCTATGGACAAAGGCGTGATTGTCAAGACGTTGCCCCACGCTCTTGAAGGAGCAACACAGACACGACAAAAGCAAGTCATCAAAGACGCAAATGGGACATTGAGTTATTTTAAAAACAACGGTCGTGATAAGCGTCTCATATCTTTATTGTCTCAAAAAAAGCGCGAAGGGTTAAAAATAAACAAAAAAACGGGCCAACAAAACATATTGATAGCCGTTCGCGAAGCGCTACAGCTGCCTCGCTATCTAACAAGAACAGGAATAGATAGACAACGTCTCCAATTTAACGTCAATCAACCCTACAACATACCCCTAGATGGCCCAGGCTCATTAAAGGGCAGGTTTTTTGTCAACTTTGATCATAATCATAAAGAACAAGTTCTGTTAAGACGAAGTGTCGGGAATGCGAATGATAAGAAAACCAAAATTCATATTGAATTGAAAGATCAAAAACTCTTGGTGTTTGAAGATAAGGGGCTAGTTGGATCATTTTCCTATGAAGCGCTCACAAAACTTGCAAAGGCAGATTTGCAGAAATTTGGACAAAGTTATACGCGCCAAATTTTAGTGGTGCTATCTGATGAGATAGGAGGGGGAGCCAAGAGCCGACTATATATCCATAGCCTTACCTACACGACACCAAGAAACTTTAAGGTCGAAAATTCAAATGAAAGACTAACTTTGAACAAGCAGACCAGAGATAAATTTTCAACGGATGTTGAGATAAAAAACATCGGCTTTTGGTTTTTTAAAGGAAAATAATCTCAAATCCCTTAGGTGTTTTCGGCACTCAAAATATTCGTATCACGCCAGTTCTCTAGGGCCACTTGTGCTCGCTTTGACATCAACCGTTTTTTCGCGCGCGTTTTTTCCTTACCGCGCAAACGCTTGCCATCCTCATCGACTTTAGGGATCTCATCAATCGGTGGAATAAGCCCAAAATTAATGTTCATCGGTTGAAAGCTTTTCAGCCCGCCAGAAAAATCAGATGCTAAGTGCCCCCCTGTGATGTGATTGATCAACGCGCCGTGTGCCGTCTCAATGGGAGGGACCCTAAGCTCTTGCCCCAAGCGTTGCGCACTCGCCAGCCGCCCAGCGATCAAGCCAAGGGCAGCACTCTCGACATACCCCTCAACACCGGTAATCTGCCCAGCAAAGCGTAAGTGCGGTGCACTCTTCAAGCGCAATTGATCATCAAGTACCTCAGGGCTGTTTAAAAAACTATTGCGATGCAACCCGCCAAGACGAGCAAAAACAGCCTTCTCTAAACCAGGGATCAAACGAAACACATCTCCCTGGCTGCCATATTTTAATTTGGTTTGAAAGCCCACCATATTCCACAACGTCCCCAAGGCATTGTCTTGGCGCAGTTGCACAATGGCATGCGATTTTTCTGGCTTGTGCGGATTGGTCAATCCAACCGGTTTCATCGGGCCGTGGCGCAAAGTCTCGCGCCCGCGCGCCGCCATCACTTCAATCGGTAAACAGCCATCAAAATAAGGGGTGTCTTTTTCCCACTGCTTAAAGTCGGTTGTGTCACCCGCTAACAGCGCATCAATAAAGGCGTTATATTCCCCTTCATCCATTGGGCAATTAATATAATCAGCACCCGTTCCCCCAGGCCCGACCTTGTCATAGCGCGATTGCATCCAGACCTTGTCAAAATCAACGCTCTCTTTGTGAATGATCGGTGCAATGGCATCAAAAAACGCCAGGTTCTCAGCGCCCGTTAAATCACGAATGGCATGGCTGAGGCTTTCAGATGTCAGCGGCCCGGTGGCAATAATCACATTGTCCCATGCCTCTGGCGGCAGCCCCGTAATCTCACCGCGCTCGATGGTAACTAAAGGATGGCCACCTAAGGTGGTGGTCACTTCTTGCGAAAAAGCCACCCGATCAACTGCCAATGCACCGCCAGCTGGCAATTGGTGTTTGTCACCCGCCGCCATGATCAACGAATTAAGCGCCCGCATTTCCCAATGCAATAAGCCAACGGCATTATTGTCCGCGTCATCAGAGCGAAAAGAGTTGGAGCAAACAAGCTCTGCAAGCCCGTCTGTTTGGTGGGCGTCCGTCTTCGTAAGGGGCCGCATTTCATGTAATATAACGTGCACACCCGCCTGTGCGCATTGCCACGCCGCTTCACAGCCGGCAAGTCCGGCGCCAATAATATGTATAGGATCTGTTTTGCTCATAAGCGCCCAATTAGCAGGTCATCCGTTAATATACAAGAGAGAAAGTCCTCACACCATATTGAGGCAGGTGAGGCTTCCGTGTTAAGGCTATAAAACAATGAATTTAGAGCGTTCCGCCCAAAAGTGGTTGCCGGTTTTGGGAAAAAAGGAACGCTTAAACAAAAGGATAGAGCAATTCCATTGAATTCATCAAAAAGAGGAATGCTCTAGAGTAAGGCTAGGGAGTTTGCGTATGGCATATTTATTTGATGGTTTGATGTTTGTCGGCCTGTTTTTTTTATTAAAGATAGGGCAAATGATACTAAGCTTTGCCTACACCACATATAAATCAATCACCATTCATAAAAACATGAAACATGCCTTTAACCCTCCCTTATCCTATCGCTTCAAATATGGGCTGATGGGAGATGTGATCTATTATGCAGCAGGCATATTAATCGCCTTTGCAGCAACAGATATTCGCGCTCTTTTGGGATGGTAAAGCTCTCTTGCCAATTTACAAGGGGAGAAGTCCAATAAGTTCCTTTGGCTATCACTTGTCTTAAAAGGTTTATTGGGCCACTACGCAAAGATTCTTTTTCTCCATTCCTTGTTCTGTCAACAGATGTATATCTGTTGTGATTGATTTATCAACAGGCGAAAAGGGTGTGACACCCTATCGCCTCTTTCTACGTTTGTAATAATACCAAATTTAACGTGGACAGTCAGGACACGCCCTTGCGACTCAGAGCAAGGCTTGACAAGCTCCTGTATGGCAAAGATCAGGCAAGAGTAAATGATCGAGCAACAATAAGTAATGATCTATGTTTGCGAATATGATTTGGGTAAAGCTTGTGGATAAACAGGGCATAATATGTCCAAACACCATGAGTAACCAGAGTAGGTAAGGTCTTATTAATAAATTCTTTGTCTACTGATTTGGAATTTTGTTTAACAAAAGTTTGAATGAAACATTTGAGTTGAAACGTTATAGACGAGCATTTTTAAGGAAATTTTATGGCTTCTGTAAATTCTAATTTTGACCGCGCCACCAATCCAGTCGATATGGCTGAGACCATAGCCTCGGTTCATAATTGGCCCTTTGAGAGAAGCACAGATGATGAGCTCACATTGAATGTGGAAGGCTCATTGACAGACTATCACGTCTCCCTAAATTGGCGCGATGATTTAGAGGCATTGCATTTAGCTTGTGCCTTTGAAATGAAAGTCCCAGAAGCGCGCATTAGCGAAGTCTACCGTCTCATTGCTTTGGTCAATGAGCAATTGTGGATAGGCCATTTTGATATTTGGCCCCAAGATGGATTGTTATTATTTCGCCATGGGCTAATGCTGAACCAGGCTGAGCTAACTGTTGAGCAATGCGAAGCCTTAATTGCATCAGGCTTAGAGGCCAGTGAAAGCTATTATGAGGCGTTTCAATATGTGGTTTGGGCCGGCAAGTCAGCGCGAGAAGCCTTGACCTCAACCATGTTCCAAACAGCCGGGCAAGCTTAAGCGATGAGTTTATTTGCCCCCGTTTTGGTGATAGGTGCAGGCAAGATGGGTGGTGCCATCTTAAGCGCTTGGCTGGGTAGCGATTATAGCGCAGCGCAAGATGAAGCGCTCGTTTCTGTTGATAGCACTGAGATCGTTGAGAATGACGAGCAAGACTTTTTTGATCCGCGCGATTTATATGTAGAAGACCCAGCCCCGCCACCAGAAATCATTGATATTTTATCAAAATACGATGTGGAGCCTCTTGCAAAGGTGACATTACCATCGGCGCCGCAATTGGTGATGGTCGGCGTTAAACCCCAGATCATGGAACCTGTCCTAAAGGATTTAGCCCCGCGCATAGATGAGGCAACGCTGGTGCTCTCCATCGCGGCTGGCAAAACCCTTGATGATTTAGCCAGGTCATTGCCCAAAGGGACACCGATCGTTCGCGCCATGCCAAACACACCAATCATGGTGGGTGCAGGCATGACAGTTTTGGTCGCCAATGAATTTGTATCCGAGACACAAAAAAACAAGCTTGATCAATTGTTGGCCCCAACCGGGGCTGTTGCCTGGCTAGATGATGAACATGATATGGATGCGGTCACCGCTCTATCAGGCTCTGGCCCAGCCTATTTGTTTTGGCTAGCAGAGTGCATGAGCAAAGCCGGCACTGAGGCTGGGCTTGATAAGGGTCTGGCAATGACCCTGGCCAAAAACACCATTTATGGCGCTGGCAAATTAATGACCAGCCAAGAGACAGCGCCAACAACTTTGCGCGAAAATGTCACCTCAAAAGGGGGCACGACAGCAGCTGCCCTAGACGTCTTAATGGACAAAGAAGGCCTAGACCCTTTGGTAAAAAAAGCGGTGAACGCCGCCATTGCGCGCTCTAAAGATCTATCAGGCTAAGCACACATAGCTTCAGTGTTCTATCTTAAGATTAAATCATTTAAACACCCTATACGAAAAAGGGAGTGCTCTTTTTTGAGAGCACGCACATGACGCCTTCGGCGTCCGGCGCAAGCGCCGCCCCTCGCAGGGCCTGCCGCTAAAGCGGCAGAATAGCCCGTGAGAGAGAGAAAAAAAATTAAAATTACACCGGAATTTTAATCGTAGCTCTCAAACCGCCAAGAGGGCTATCTTCTAGAAAAATTTCCCCTCCATGCCCATGAATGATATCGCGTGTAATAGACAGCCCTAAACCAGTATTGCCTTCATTTTGATTGCGAGAGTGGTCCAAACGTTTAAAAGCATTGAAGACTTCTTCGCGTTGATCGACAGGGATTCCCTGACCATTATCATCAATGGTGATGGTCAACCATTTGCGGCCAACCATCGCATTAATATCAATAACGCTGGCATAGCGCAGAGCATTGGTCACCAGATTATTTACGGCGCGCTTAAAACTATTGCGCCGCAAAGGCAGAACGATAGATTTTGGTAAAACGCGTAATGTTACATTCTCGCAGGTAAGTTTGGCATGCTCATGCACTTCACTTAAAATTTCTCCAATATCAGCCGGTTCAGTCGCCTCGCCACTATCACCTTTGGCAAAGGCCATATAGTCTTCAAGCATCGTTTGCATCTCATTGACATCATTTTGCAGCGCATTTATCTCGCTGTTATTTTCTAAAAAGGCCAACTGCAATTTCATGCGGGTTAAAATGGTGCGCAAATCATGGCTCACACCAGCAAGAATGGTGGTGCGTTGGGCAACATGGCGCTCAATGCGATTGCGCATTTCAATAAAAGCATGTGAGGCTTGGCGCACTTCGCGTGCCCCGCGTGGCCGAAACCCCTCAGGCAAAGGGCGCCCCTTGCCAAAGCTTTCTGCCGCTTGAGATAAAGCTAAAATCGGCCTGATTTGATTGCGAAGGAACATCAAGGCAATCGCCAGCAAAAGGGCCGAAGAGGCGATCATCCAAACAATGAAAATATGAGAATTAGAGGCGTAAGTATGGCTGCGATGCGCTAAAAATTTAAGAACTTTCTCCTCAAGGGCAATACGAATTTCTACAAATTTAGATTGCCCAACAGTGTCAATCCAAATGGGATACTCAATCCTTTTGCGCAACTCTTTCGTTAAACGACGATCGAGGATCGAATAAAACGGACTAGGTGTTTGCTCTGGCAGCTCTCCTTTAGGCAGAACTTGAAAAGAAAGGCTCATTTGGTTGCGGGCAATATCAATCAGTTTTTGGTAATCTTGGTCTTGTGGATATTGACGATAAATTTCAATGACAGCGGCGACATCGCGAGCCGTGGCTGCAGAAAGACGGCGCGTGATGTTATCCCAATGGCGCTCCATAAACACAAATAGCAAAACGGTTTGCAACAACACCAGCGGCATAGCAATAATTAAAATGGTACGCGCATAAAGCCCCGTTGGCATCAAGGGAGACAAGCTCCATTTCTGCCAATTGATCATGTCTAACAACCTGGTGCCAATGGTCTTAAATTTTTGGCTGATATGTTGCGTGTCCAATGCCACTGTAAGTATGGGGTCCTATCTATTAAATCGAAGATTAGCTTAATCTGTATGCAATATATAACCTTTACCGCGCACTGTTTGTAAATAAACAGGGTTAGCCGGGTCTGTCTCAATTTTATGGCGCAAGCGGTTAATTTGCACATCGACGGCGCGGTCATTGCCACTACTGTCATCGCTGGCCAGCTCATGCCGCGGAATCGGGGTGCCAGCATGGTTTGCAAATTGGCGTAATAAATCACGTTCTCGCTCAGTTATCTTAATCGTGATATTTTCTTTTTGAAGTTCGCCGCGTTCAATATGAAAGGTGTATTCACCCATCTGAATTTCTTTTTGAACCGATTTTTGCAAACGGCGTTTCAAAATATTTTGAATGCGTAACAACAATTCACGTGGCTCAAATGGTTTGGGGACATAATCATCAACGCCAATCTCCAAGCCTTCTATGCGGTCTTCTGGTTCAGAGCGCGCTGTGAGCATGATTAAAGGGACATCAAGTTTTGATTTTAAGTCACGCGCCAAATCTAAACCGCTCTCACCTGGCATCATCACATCAAGAATGAGCAGATCAAAATGCAAGCCTTCCAATGTTTGCCGGGCACTGGCCGCGTCTTTAGCTGCACTAACACGCATGCCTTGTTCTCTCAAATAACGGCACAGCAAAGTGCGAATGCGTTCATCATCATCAACAAGCAAGATATGTGGTGTTTCATCAGAAAGGTTTGGCATAGAGCTTAAGCCTCCTCTTCAGTGAGTGTGTGCGGTCTTTGATCAATGTTAGGCGTGCCCTTTTTATGGTTGTTATCTTCATGCTCCTTATCACCAGTCTCAAAATCGTTCATAAGCGTGATCACTTCATGGCGATGTTTCTTTTCAATTAAAGAAAACAAAAATTTCTCAATCGTTTTTTGTTCGCTACGCGTCAATGGGGCCAGGGCAGTGATAAAACGTTCAATTTGCGGTTCAGCAAGCTTGTGAGATAAATCTTGCCCCTTAGCTGTTGTATAAAGCAAACGCTCTCGCCGGTCTTTAGGGCCAGGTTTTTGAGTGATATAATCCTCATCAATCAGTTGTTTTAAAACCCGCGCTAAGCTTTGTTTGGTGATCTTTAAAATATTCAACAAGTCCGCTACGCGCAAACCAGGATAATGATGAACAAAATGAAGGACCCTATGATGGGCGCGGCCATAACCAATTTTTTCTAAGATTTCATCACCATCAGTTGTAAAGTCACGATAAGAAAAATAGAACAATTCCATTAAACTCAAAATGCTATCTTGATCTTGGCGTGGAGTATCACCACTGTCATCACGATTTGTGATAGGGGGTACATCTTGTGAGGGGGCTGGTTTGATCATCTGCCTGCCACTTGATCCTTAATATTAAAAATACGTCAGTCTTGTTGACATATTTTGCGCATATTGATAAATCTTGCAAGTGTTTCGTACTTTAAAGCAACTATCTCGGACTTTAAAGAGTGAACGCATCTCTAAAGATAGCACCCTTTGTCATGAATACTCATCACCATTCTTTTAAGGAATATTGATATGGCCGACCAAGCTTTTGATCAACTAGATGGCTTCATTTGGTTTAACGGAGAAATGGTGCCATGGGCGGATGCTAAAATTCATGTGCTAAGCCATGCGCTACATTATGGCAGTGCGGTATTTGAAGGACAGCGGATCTATAGCGGTAAAATCTTCAAACTAAATGAACATAGCGAGCGCTTGCATAACTCTGCAAGCATTCTTGATTTTGAAATTCCCTACAGCGTTGAAGAGCTCAATGAAGCTTGCAATGCAGTCATGAAAAAACAAAATCTAACCGAAGGTTATATGCGACCGATCGCTTGGCGCGGCAGCGAGCAAATGGGTGTTGCTGCCCAAAAAACAAAAATCAATGTGGCCATAGCGGCCTGGGAGTGGGGCTCTTATTTTGACGAGGAAGAGCGCATGAAGGGGATCCGTATGCGCTGGGCTGATTATCGCCGTCCCGATCCGATCACGGCGCCATGTCGCTCAAAGGCAGCTGGTCTTTATATGATCTGCACCGTTGAAAAACACAAATCTGAAAAGCTAGGCTACGCCGATGCTCTGATGCTTGATTGGCGCGGCTATGTGGCAGAAGCTACAGGGGCCAACATCTTCTTCGTGAAAGACGGTGTGATCCACACCCCTGATCCTGATTGTTTCTTAGATGGGATTACAAGGCGCACAGTGATCGCCCTGGCCAAACAGCGCGGCATTGAAGTGATTGAGCGCATCATCATGCCTGAGGAATTGGCGCAGTTTAGCGAATGCTTCATCACGGGCTCAGCCGCCGAGGTCACCCCAGTTTCTGAAATCGGCGATGACCGATTCATACCCGGTGAGATTTCCAAAGCTTTGCTTGATGATTATATGGCCCTAGTTAGAGCTTAGTGTTAGAGCTTAATGTTAAGACTTCAACGTCGCTCTTAAAGCGCCGCGGACAAACAATCTTTGATACCACTCTCCATATTTTCTAGTCTCCAAAGTTATCTATGGGGGCTATGGCAGGTATCATAAAGCACTAAGATTTCAACCCCTTCCAGGCTTATACGCTAACACGCAACAGTCACGTGATTGTGAGAACCCCCCGATTGACAAAGAAAATTTTTGCATGTTACTTGTGATTAGCAAGTTAATAAAATTTGATCTGAGCTAATTGATCAATACTAAGGACATCCAAAATGAATAAAGATATACTTTTTACGCCCACCAAGCTTGGGGCGCTTGAGTTGAGAAATCGCATTGCAATGGCGCCGTTGACCCGCACCCGCGGCAATGAGTTTGGCGTTCTAACAGACGTAGCGCAAGATTATTATGGTCAGCGTGCAAGCGGCACAGGTCTGATCATCGCAGAGGCAACACAAGCCTCATTTGAAGGTATGGGATATCCGCGCACACCAGGCATGCACACACAAGCTCAACAAGATAGTTGGCAAAAAATCGTAGAGCGCGTTCATGCCGGTGGCGCAAAATTTGTCTCCCAGCTTTGGCATGTCGGGCGCATTGCGGTTGACGTAAACCGCGGGCAAAGCGCGGATGTTGTAGCGCCTAGCGCCATCCGTGCGCCGGGCCAAATGTTTACGACAGCGAATGGCATGCTTGATCATGATATGCCGCGCGCCTTAGAGACAGATGAGATCGCACGGATCGCTGGTGAATTTGCCCAATCAGCTCTAAATGCGATCGATATTGGCTTTGATGGCATAGAGCTGCACTCAGCCAATGGATATTTGTTGCACCAGTTTCTCTCCTCAAACGTCAATCAAAGAGATGATCGTTACGGCGGTTCAATTGAAAACCGCACAGCCATGCCGCTTGAAGTGCTCGATGCCATCATTGCTGAGATAGGGGCTGATAAAGTCGGTATTCGTATCAGCCCTGGCCATACCTTCAACGGCATTGAGGAAACGGATATGCAAGAGCTATACGCGCACTATCTACCACAAATCGAAAAGCGCGGATTGGCCTATCTCCATGTCATGCGTCCGATGGTGAATACAACGGAAATAGATGTGGCTCAACTGGCCCGCAAGCATTACAGCGGAAAAATGATTGTTTGTGGCGGGTATGACGCAAGCAGCGGCGCAGAAGCGATAGAAGAGGGGACAGCCAACGTTGTCGCCTATGGCAAGCTGTTCATTGCGAACCCTGATCTTGTTGAGCGCATGCGCAAAGATGGACCTTTTAACGAGCTAGATGAGGCAACCTTTTATACACAAGGACCAAAGGGGTACTCAGATTACCCATCGCTAGCTGGGTAGTTAGTGAGATGACCAAATGAGGCAAGCTAGCTAATATTACAGCTCAAAGACCTGCTAAAAATCAATGCCAAAACAAGTGGGACAATTTTTCCTCTTGTCTTGGCACCTATACTTGCGCAATACTTAGGCATGAGCGAGAACAAAGCGACAGAACAAACTCCAAGCAAACGCAAGTTTATGGAGATCCCTGAACTAAGGCACATTGGTCT
>JAJFHF010000072.1 GCA_021775775.1 Hyphomicrobiaceae bacterium | reverse complement strand
CATATACATACGAAAAAGCATCTGCGCCCAGTCTTGGCTTTCTGTGCCGCCGGCACCTGCGTGGATCTCGACATAGCAATCATTACCATCAACCTCACCAGACAAGAGTGTTTCAACTTCTCTTTGGCTGGCGATTTTTGCGCATTTTGCCAAGGTCGCTTCAGCTTCAGTGATGATCTCCTCATCGCCTTCTGCTTCGCCCATTTCGATAAGCTCGATAGAATCGGCTAAGTCTTGTTCGAGGGATTGAAAGGCACTCAATGCACCATCTAGTTTTTGGCGCTCTTTCATTAAGCGCTGCGCTAGAGCTGAGTCATTCCATAGATCTGGGTCTTCAGCTCGCTCATTTAATTCATCGAGACGTTTTTGTGCCTGATCGGGGTCAAAGATGCCTCCGCAAAAGCGAGAGAGACTCTGTAATTTGATTAACAAGCAACTGAGCTTCAGCGCGCATAAAACCCCTCATTTGGTCTTTTTATTCTTGATATTTATTCACAAAAAATTGGACCTCTTTTTGCGGCGATAGCGCCTTGAAGTCAAGGGTTGTTTTCTCTCACGGGCTATTTTTTCGCTGAAGCGAAAAGCCCTCCGAGGGGCGGTGCTAGGCACCGGACGCCTGTGGCGTCATGTGCGCTCGTTAAAGCTCGCTTCCTTCAATATCTCTCACGGGCTATTTTTTCGCTAACGCGAAAAGCCCTCCGAGGGGCGGTGCTAGGCACCGGACGCCTGTGGCGTCATGTGCGCTCGCTAAAGCTCGCTTCCTTCTTCGTATCGTTAGCTTTTTCTCTCTCACGGGCTTATTCAAG
Organism: Hyphomicrobiaceae bacterium; assembly: GCA_021775775.1. Taxonomy (GTDB): domain Bacteria; phylum Pseudomonadota; class Alphaproteobacteria; order Rhizobiales; family HXMU1428-3; genus HXMU1428-3. Next base: position 21,004 of record JAJFHF010000072.1, on the reverse strand, counting down.
CGCAAAAAGCACTTGCACCTCAGAGGCGAGGGACGGTGTTTTTTTTACGATCAGCTTATCCCTGCTTGCTAAAGCTTGCTTCTTCAATATCTCTCACGGGCTGTTTTTTCGCTAACGCGAAAAGCCCTCCGAGGGGCGGCGCTTGCGCCGGACGCCAGAGGCGTCATGTGCGCTCGCTAAAGCTCGTTTCCTTCTTCGTATCGTTAGCTTTTTCTCTCTCACGGGCTTATTCAAGCGCAAAAAGCACTTGCACCTCAGAGGCGAGGGGCGGTGCTAAGTGTGCCGGACGCCAGAGGCGTCATGTGCGCTCGCTAAAGCTCGCTTCCTTCTTCGTATGGAGTGTTCAAATGAATTATCTAAAGATAATACGCTCTCTAGTAAAAACCGGAATCGAGTTGTTTGTCGGTTTCAGGTACAAAGATACTTGGGTCATCATAGATGACTGAGGAGGAATCGGGAGGCTCATTCATTGGTTTAAAGGCTTCCATAATCGTATTTTTTCCACCACTTGCGCGTAAGCCATTTTTTGAATTGATCGGGATCAGTTTAATTCCTGGTGGTATACGAAAGGGAATGGCTTTTTTATTGCCTAGCGCTGATGACAAAAATTCTTTCACAATTGGAGCCGCCAGTCCGCCACCGGTTGCTTTACGTCCTAAGGGGCGCGGGACATCGTGCCCCACAAATACACCCACGACCAAATCAGGGGTAAAGCCAACAAACCACGCATCGCGTGCATCATTGGTTGTGCCGGTTTTGCCTGCAATTGGGATTGCTAATCCTGCCATAGCTCTACGGGCTGTGCCGCGAAGAACCACACCTTCAAGCATCGATGTGATTTGATAGGCTGAATGTGGATCTATGACTTGTTCGCGCAAATCAGTTAAGTGCGGTTGTGGTTGGTTTTTCCATTCTGTTTGATCGCAGCCCTCACACTTTGCTGCATCATGGGCCCATACTGTTTTGCCATATCGATCTTGAATGCGATCAATTAAAGTGGCTTTCACTTTCTTACCACCATTCGCCAATATGCTATAACCAGTGATCAAGCGAATGAGAGTTGTCTCACCGGCGCCTAGGGACATAGAGAGCACCGGTTGTAGACTGTCATAGACACCGAAGCGCCGCGAATATTCTGCAATCAGGGGCATGCCCATATCTTGTGCCAAACGCACAGTCATCAAATTACGTGACTTTTCGATACCAATGCGCAAAGTGGAGGGGCCATTAAATTTACCGCTGTAGTTTTTTGGTCGCCATACGCCTAAACCATTGCCCTGATTGATCGCCACCGGCGTATCGAGAACCACACTGGATGGTGTATAGCCATTATCTAGGGCGGCAGCATAGACAAATGGTTTAAAAGCTGAGCCTGGTTGGCGTTTGGCCTGTGTGGCTCTGTCAAACTGACTATCATCAAAACTAAAGCCACCGACCAATGCTTTTACGCGCCCTGTGTGAGGGTCCATGACAACGATGGCACCTTCTACTTCTGGGATTTGTTGTAGTTTCCATTGAGAGCGTGGGACTGCGGTTACACCATCGACAACATCGCTGGTGCTTGCCACCTTCGTCTTTATGGGTGAGACGTAGACCACATCGCCAACAGCCAGTGTATCTGTGACTGCTTTTAGGGCTTTGCCTAATTTAGGATCGCCATATTTTGTCTCACCTAGAGACTTGCGCGCCCATTTCATGTTCGCCAAGGTAATTTCACCCAGTTCTCGTTTTTCTTGTGTGCGGCCAGAAATTAGAATTTTGGGTTGCAATCCAATGGTTGCTTTGTCCTTTGCCACTTTTAAGACAACAGCTAAACGCCATGGATGAACATCTTTTAGACCATCAACCTTAGCAAGTGCCTGGCCCCAATCTGTTCCCTCGACTAATTCTTGTTTTTCGACAGCACCGCGCCAACCATGGTTTTGGTCATACCGAACAAGGCCATTGACTAAAGCTCGTTTGGCTTTTCTTTGTAAATCAGGATTGAGTGTTGTGCGCACAGATAAACCACCGCCATATAGTTTTTTCTGTCCATAGCTTTCTAACAGTTGACGCCGGACCCCTTCTGCAAAAAATTCTCCCGCTAAAATTTGCGCCCCAAAGGGACGAGGGTTGACTTTGAAGGGCGCTTTAATCGCTGCATCTGCTTGCTTTTTCGTAACAAAGCCATTTTTTGCCATACGAGATAGCACCCAATTGCGTCTCCCAATGGCGCGCTCACGATGTTTAAACGGGTGATAGTTATTGGGCGCTTTTGGCAAGGAAGCCATATAAGCTGCTTCTGCTAATGTAATTTCTTCGAGGGATTTGCCGAAATAATTTAAGGCTGCCGCTGCAATACCGTGAGAGCGCAAACCAAAATAAATTTCATTTAAATAGAGTTCTAAAATCTGTTCTTTGGTAAAGGCTTTTTCAATCCGTGTGGCCAACACAGCTTCTTTGATCTTACGGTCAATATTGCGATCATTAGTCAAAAGAAAATTTTTGGCCACTTGCTGGGTTATGGTTGAGGCACCAATCATACGCTTACCGCTTTTGCTCAAGAGTATTTTTATATTGGTGAGCGCTGCTCTGGCTATGCCCTTATAATCAAGCCCGCTATGATGAAAGAAGTCTTTATCTTCAGCTGATAAAAAGGCATTAATGATCTTATCTGGAATGGCGTTAATGGGCACATAGATCCGACGTTCTTCGGCAAATTCAGCAATTAAGTTGCCGTCATTGGCGTGAATGCGTGTCATCACTGGTGGCTCATATTTGGCCAAGACTTCATAGTCGGGTAAATCTTTGGTCACATCCCAAACATAGTAAGCCACAAAGCCAGAGACGGCGAAAAAACCAATGCAGGCAGCTGTAAATAGAAACCCAAATAGTTTTAAGACCCAACGGTTTTTGCGTTTTGGTTTTTGAGGCGGAGGAGGCATGGCCCTGCGAGCGGGGTCAAAATTACGCGCACGCACACCATCTGCAGACATTGGCGGGGCCTGCATGCGCCCTTGGTAAGGCGGCTGTGGGGGGGTGTGAGCCATTGTTAAATAACCTCTTCAAAAAACGAGTGAAACCCTTTAATTTATATACATTTTACCGACTTTTAGCACAAGTAGGAATGTCATATATAATTGGTTCTTTTGTGTTGAGTTCTCTAGATTGCCCAGAGCATACGTTTTTATAGATCAACCCATGAGATGTTTTATTCTTACGGGCTAACTATAATTTATGATTTGTTACGCCCTATTTTTGTTAAATAAGTGTCCATAGTACGAATTTCAACAAAAATGATGAAAAAATGATGTTTGGCGCCTATTGGTTTGTTGATTAAAGTAAAATACACCAAAAATGGTTAGATTCCACAAGTTATCGGCCTTAATTAACTCCCTTCGAGGAACTTATCAACAGCCTTGGCCAAAGCTTTTGAGAGAGACAACTGCCATTTTTTAGAACGTAGCAACTGTTCGTCCTTTCTATTGCTTATAAAACCAAGTTCAATCAAAACAGAAGGGACAAATGCTGAACGCAATACAACAAAGTTGGCTGAACGGGTTTTGTTTTGCGTAAATTTGGTTTTTGTCTGCATCCTACCAACGGCAAAATCGGAGAATTTCAAAGATTGGTTTTTGGTCTCTCGCATTGTGAGGTCTAGCAAAATACCACCGACTTCATTTGAATCTTCGGGCAAATCAAGGCCAGCCAAAATATCAGACTTGTTTTCTTTTGCAGCTAATGCTTGCGCTTCTTTATCTGAGCCTTCTTTGGAAAGGGTATAAATGGAGGCCCCTCTCGTGCGCGAGGCTAATTTTTTTGAAATAGAATCTGCATGTATCGAGATAAAAAGAGCCGCGTTATAATCTTCTGCAATTTCTACACGCTTTGCTAATGGCACAAATACATCAACTGAACGGGTTAATTTCACATCATATTTATTCAGGCGTTGGATTTGTTTTTTAAGAATTTTGGCAAAATTTAGAACGATGTTTTTTTCTTTTGAGCCGCCGCGTCCTGAAGCGCCAGGGTCCAAACCACCGTGCCCTGGGTCGATGACGATACGCGGGCGCCCTTTTGGTCTGTCTGTTTTGGTTAGTTTCTGGATGGTTTTATCTAAGGATGCTTTTTTGACAGCCCCTTTGGCTTTTTTTCTTTTCTTGCTTAGCTCGTTTTGCAGCCGTTTGAAATTGGCAACATCTGTTGGCACAATATCTACCACCAATTTTGCCGACTGTTTCTTTGTTGCTTTCAATACAAATGATTGTTCAACATGAACCGGCCCAATGACATCAATTACAATTCTTGATTTGCCCGGGGCAAACAATCCATAACGAAACGCGCTAACCAGTCCTTTCCCGATTGAACCTAATCCTTGTGGCAATTTAAAACTTACATCTGGTAGATCAATGATAATACGGTAAGGGTCTGATAGTGTGAAAATGCGATAGTCAGTGGCAGCTGAAAGATCAGCGACAAAGCGTGTTCGCGCGCTATCACCACCAAGCCTTGCATCCTTTGCAATCGTTGCTTGATTTTTACCATCTTTGGCAATTGCAATCATAGGATTTGTCATCATTAAAATCGCGGCGCTCATTAATAGGCCGGTGATGAGTGAGAATCTATTGCCTATCAATAACAACCTACCTGCAATCGTGTAAAACAATGTTGCTTGCCCTTTTCTATTGTGACCCTCGTTATGGAGCTGTTGAATAGCATCCAGATAAGGCATGGTTTTGACGACTTAAAAAGTGTTTGATTTGGTAAAAACTGCTGCTTTTAGACCTGTGAATTTAGCTTTTGTGAACTTAAACTGCGCGATTTTTGATCGTGCCGTTTATTTTAGCCTTAGAAATCTGGCAGAGACGTGTCCTTGAATAATCAAACCCTAAATCAAATCCATGTACTTAAATTTGTTTGTAATTAAATTTATTTGAAGATGGCTCTATCACCACCATAATTATTATTTAAGTGAATAAAAGTAGATTGATTCTATTAAAATGGGGCAAAAATTGCCCTCAAGCTCACATAAAATCATCAAATTATGTAATTTAAACATCGTGTTGTGGCAGCCAATAGGGTGGTATTGGCTGTTAATTGCCAATTATTTAGGATCTGCCGGTTTTTTAGACTTAAAGTCAGTGTGGTGAGGAAATAATTTATTGAGTTCATTGTAAAGTTCTTTTACACTTTCAAAGACGATTATAAAGCTCGTACACAAGATATAGACTGCGCATACAACATTATTTTGCGGTCTGTATGGACTTTTAGTGGCTTAATCAATGAGATTAATGGGAGCTAATACAGGCATAATTTGCTAATTTTCTTCGTCTGCAATATAAACAACAAGATATCGATTAAGATAAATTAGGAAGAATTTAGTAGAATTTTGAGTTTTTGCGGAAGAGTTTAGAGCTAAAACCTTATGATTTAATTTAACAAAAGAGCTTATTGATTGGTGAACAAAACATCAATGTGAATAAAGCACTTGTCTGAGTGAATAAAACATTTGTTTGAGTGAATAAAACACTTATTTGCACATTTGGTGTCTTGCGAGGTGCCCATCAAAAATATTGGGGTTCTTCTACAGGCGCCAATTTGATTTGTGAACCCGTTAAATGATCTAGCGTTTTTATAGCCGATTCAGATCGCATTTTAGAACCAGAGCATGAATTAAGTTCATTGCTTGAAACATTGATTAATAAACCTGTGACACCTGTGAGGACAGGTAGCTCACATAAAAATCGTACACGCAACTAAATAAGTGCGCTTTAACAACGGATATAAGGAATGCGCACTTAAACATAGATCAAACTCATTTGTACCCATTAGTGAATGAAAAAATCTAGCCGATGGCATGAGTTTAATGATCAAAACCATAGAAATTTTAGAACGTTGAAACACACGTTCAAACAAATCGTTTAACGAATAATATTTTAACAAACAACGACGCAAGCTAAAGCAGACAAACACAATTTAAATTATGCAAAAAGCAAAGCAAATGATGATGGAAACAGGTCTCAAGTTTGACCTAAAACATAGCGCAATTAAAGGGAATGTTAGAGCTCTTGCAGCTTTTACAGCTTGGCATCATGCCACCCTCGCGCTGTTCTACCATTTGCAAAATTGTGTTCTCCATTTAGCTTCACGAACATTTCAGGGTCGCTCCCTAAAGCCGCTTGCGCCATTTGCGCCTGGTTTTTTGAGAGCACTGCTGATAAGGAATAAAAAAAATGTCAAACAAAATGCTTATCGATGCTTCTCACCCGGAGGAAACCCGGGTGGTTGTCATGCGGGGAGACCGTGTAGAAGAATTTGATTTTGAATCAGCTCTTAGAAAACAACTTCGCGGTAATATATATTTAGCAAAAGTAACACGGGTTGAGCCCTCTTTGCAGGCGGCCTTTGTAGACTATGGCGGCAATCGTCATGGGTTTTTAGCTTTTAACGAGATCCATCCTGATTATTATCAACTACCACAGGCCGACAGAGAAGCTTTGTTGCAAGTCGAAGCAGCAGAGGCGCGCGATGCAGCCAAACGTGACCTGGAAGCTGATGGTGTTGATGATGACTTAGATAAGTCTTCTTCTAGTGATGATGACGATGATGATACCGATCAAAGTGAAAGCTCTGAATTGGACGCTCCTGAAGTTGAGGTTGGTGATGATGAGGGGGGATCGATTGAGTCTGTTGGCTCTGAAGATGCTCTTGAAGAATTGCCTGTTCGTCACTCTCTCCAGCGCAAACATTATAAAATCCAAGAAGTCATTAAAAGACGCCAGATTATCTTGATCCAAGTGGTGAAAGAAGAGCGCGGCAATAAAGGCGCGGCTTTAACAACGTATCTATCTCTTGCCGGACGCTATACAGTTTTGATGCCCAACACCGCCAGGGGTGGGGGCATATCTCGTAAAATTGCCAACCCGGCTGATCGTAAACGGTTGCGCAAAATTGTTGAAGAGCTTGAAGTGCCAGCAGGCATGGGATTAATCGTCCGCACTGCTGGTGCCAGCCGCACCAAAGCTGAACTTAAGCGTGATTTTGAATATCTATTACGCTTGTGGGAAAATGTCCGCGACCTTACTTTGCAGTCCGCGGCCCCCAGTTTGGTGTATGAAGAAGGTAATCTTATCAAACGCTCCATTCGAGACCTGTACACAAAAGAGGTTGAAGAGGTTCTTGTATCTGGGGAAGAAGAATACAGAGAAGCTAAAGATTTTATGCGCATGCTCATGCCAAGCCATGCCAAAAACGTACAGCCTTATAAACAAAGCGAACCTTTGTTTGCACGTTATAAAATTGAAGCTCAATTAAACGCTATGTACAGCCCTTATGTAACCTTACCATCTGGTGGGTACATTGTTATCAATCAAACTGAAGCGCTTGTTTCTGTTGATGTGAACTCAGGTCGTGCCACGAAAGAACATTCGATAGAAGACACGGCGTTGAAAACCAATTTAGAGGCTTCCACTGAAATCTCTCGGCAATTGCGGTTGCGCGATTTAGCCGGTCTTGTGGTTATTGATTTTATCGACATGGAAGAGCGGCGCAACAACCGCGCGGTTGAGCGGCGCATTAAAGAATGTTTACGTCATGACCGGGCCAGAATTCAAGTTGGGCGGATTAGCCATTTTGGCCTATTAGAGATGTCGCGCCAGCGGTTGCGCACCGGCGTTTTAGAAGGGTCAACCAGCCAATGCCCTCATTGTCAGGGCACCGGCATGATCCGATCAACGGAATCTATGGCTTTGACCATATTGCGCGCTCTAGAAGATCGTTTGCAAAGTCAGCGCCAAACGCTTGATTTAATCTGTCACACCAATGTGGATGTTGCTTTGTACATTTTGAATAATAAGCGCAACTATGTTCATGACATTGAGAACCGATATCGGGTCAATATCAGCATTGAAGCCAGCCAGAGTTTAGAAGGTGTGAGCTATACAATTGAGAATAGCGCACGCAATGAACAAGCCTCTAGCAAAGACAGTTCTGTTATTCAAATGGATTGGGCGCATAAGTCTGTCGACAGTGAAACTAGCCCGATTGAAGACAGCGGGGAAGAAGAAGATGCGAAACCACGCCGCAAGCGCAGACGGCGGCGCGGCGGGCAAACAACCCGGCAAAACAGAGAGAGCCACAATCGCGACTCTCAAGATCAAAACAGTGAGACTGAAAGCGATCATAGCTTAGAGACACAAGCTCAGGACCAAACTGATACAGTTACGGACGCTGGTGTTGACGGAGCTGAAGCCAAAGAAGACCGTCCCTCACGGCCTCGTCGGCGTGGACGGCGCGGCGGACGTCGGCGCGGCAACCGGAGTGAGCACGAAGAAAACAATGAAACGAATGGGCAAGAGACTTCCTCAGGCCGCGATGAACAAAGCGCTTCTCAAGACCAACAGACAAGTGACTTGGTACAAGACAGTGATCGGACACAAGATAGTGATCGCACGCAAGACAGTGAACGGCCTCCCAGCGAAGAGGATCCAAAACCGGCCCGCCGCACAGGCCGCACAAGGCGCACAAGCCGCACAAGGCGCCCGCGCACTTCTGTGAAACCTCGTGACGCAGATTTATCAACCAATGATAATAAAGCGCCTGTTACGCAAAAAACTGATGGGAATGCAGATGATAAACCAGCCACATCTGGGCAACCAGTGAAGGATCAGAGCGCTGACTCTCCTTCAACAAAAAAGGCTCCTTCGACAAATAAGGCGCCTGCTAAGAGAGCTGATAAAGAACAAGAGAAAAGCAATGCCCCCTCTAGCCTTGTTGCATCTGATGGTTCTACTGAAGAGACAACAGGAAGCCCTCGGCGTGGTTGGTGGCAAAAACGCAGTGGTTAGTTAAAACGCCACTTATCTCTAGATTTTTTAGGGGCCTCTAGATTTTTAGGGGCCCCTAGATCTTTTAGAGGGCTCTAGATTTTTTAAGAGCAAGGGGATTTTATTCTATTGCTTGTCTAGATTGCCCTTAGTGGTCTGGCTTTGAGGCGTTCGACGGCTTGAATGATTTCGGCTTCAGGCCCCGCATAAGAAAACCGCATCATATATTTTCCATCTTTTCCATCGAAATCAATGCCAGGGCATGCTGCTATGCCATGCGTTTCTAAAAGATGTTTGGAGAAATCTAAACTGTTTTCGGTGAAAGCACTCATATCAGAATAAACATAGAAGGCCCCATCTGCAGGCGCGCACCGTTTGATCCCAGCCTCTAGTAGTCCATTCACCAGTATGTCTCTGTTGCGTGCATAGCCAGCCTTGATGGCTTCTAATTCTTCGCGCGCGTCAAAGGCGGCAAGTGCCGCTGTTTGTGACAAAGCAGGCGCGGATATAAAAAGATGCTGATTGAGTTTTTCAAGTGCGCGTACAAGTCCTTTTGGTACAATCATCCACCCTATGCGCCAACCGGTCATAGAGTAATATTTGGAAAAGCTATTTAAGACAATCGTGGCCTCATTGAGTCCGGCTGCGGTTTTAACACTCTTATCATATATCAAGCCGTGATAGATTTCATCGATCAGGCACCAAACCCCATTTGCATGGCAATAATGGGAAAGGTTTGCGATTATTTCATCTTCCATCACCACGCCGGTTGGATTTGAGGGACTGGCCAGCAAAATTGCCTTTACGCCTTCGTTTTGGACGGCGTTGTCAATTTGAGATTGTAAGGGGCACCATTGGTTCTCAAAGCCGATCGTTAGAAACACGGGCTCCAAATCAAGGGCTCTTAAAATTTCTCGATAACACGGATAGCCAGGGCTTGTTATGGCCACTTTATCGCCAGCGTCGAGTGTTGCTAAGAATGCCAAAATAAAACCGGCCGATGACCCTGTCGTGATGACCACCTGCTCTGGTGCAATATTTGTTGCGTAGCTTTCTTTATAGTGCAGCGCAATCCGCTCGCGCAATGCGGGCATGCCTAAGCCTTCGGTATAGCCAATTAAGTCTTCGTCAATGGCTTTCTTAGCGCGCTCTCGCACCAAGCGGGGGGCCGGCGTCCCTGGTTGGCCCACTTCCATATGACAAATTTGCTCACCTGCGCGGGTTTTAGCCCGGGCTTCACGCATGACATCCATGGCGAGAAAGGGCGAAATTTTCCCGCGGTTAGACAAAACTACCATACTCGATATCTTTCCCTCAAATCTCTATTTCATTGATAGAAGCTTGTTCAACCTTACCTGACTGAATAAGGTTTTTTTGCCTTCTTATGGTCAAAAAATCACCTAATAGTGATCATCTCATATTTGGTATATGTGTTGGCATCGTGTAAAATTTAAAAAAACACCTTATATCAAGATCATAAATTACAAAATTGTTAATAGTCATTTCCATTAGCTACGTTAAACTGATAAATACGCCTGTTACTTTTGGCAACAAACCGTGTCTCAATTTCTAGGGTTACCCCTTGATGAGGCCCGCGCTTTTTTAAAAGATTAACCCCTTTTTACAAAGATATAACAATGCCCGCATTCAACATTTTTTCTCTTTTTACAATGGCACTTCGGCGCCTGTTTCAATGCTATTTAATGGTTTTTCTTATGTTGGCTAGTTTTGCTTGTGTGACGTTGGGTTTTTCATATGAAGCAAAAGCTGTCGGTTTAATCCGCGACTCTGAGACCGAAGCGCTCATCCGTGATTATAGCCGCCCTATTTTTGGCGCTGCGGGCTTGAGCACTCAAAATATTTCCATTCATATTATTGGTGCCAAAAGCTTTAATGCCTTTGTTGTGGATGGGCGTAATATGTTCATTCATATGGGGGCCATTATGCAGGCTAAAACCCCCAATCAGATTATTGGTGTTATGGCGCATGAAGCGGGGCATATTGCGGGCGGTCACCTCTCGCGTTTGCGCGCCCATGCGGCAAAAGCACAAACGTTGGACCTTATGCTCAAAATTCTTGGCGGGGCTTTGCTTGTCGCTGGTGGCACTGGCGGGGGTAAAAATTTAGGGCAAGCGGGGCAAGGTATTTTTGGGGGCAGTTCTTATCAAACAGCACGCTCAATTAATAGATACCGACAATCTGAGGAATACGCAGCTGACCAAGCCGCTTTTTCGTATTTAACCCGGACCAAACAATCAGCCAAGGGGATGTTAGAGACGTTTGAATATTTTGCCAGTCAATCAATTGGCTCTTTTAAATATTCTGACCCTTATGTTCTTAGTCATCCCTTACCGCGCCAACGGATTAATCAATTGCGCACTAAAGCTGAACGCAGCCCTTATTATAATAAAAGAGATACAGCACGGCTACAGCTACGTCATGATTTGGTTCGCGCCAAACTGGTTGCTTTTAGTGCGAGCAATCCGGCGGCAGTTTTTAATCAATATGCCAATAAAAAATCTCTCCCAGCACGATATGCGCGTGCCATTGCCACATACCGTACTGTTGGTGTTAAGCGGTTTATCCCCCTGATCAATGGCCTGATTGCTGAGGATCCCAATAACCCGTATTTTCACGAACTAAAGGGGCAATTTTTGCTTGAATCGGGCAATCCTCGGGCGTCCATTGCGCCGCTGCAGCGCGCTCTTAAGTTAGCGCCTAAAGAAGCTCTTATCAGAATTATGTTGGCCCAGGCCCTATCGCAAGTGTCTGGTAAAAAAAATCAAAATGCCATTATTCGTCATTTGAAAATTGCGCTTGTCAGAGAAAATCGGTCTGCTGCTGGCTACCGTTTGTTGGCGAATGCTTATGCGCAAAAACGTGATATTGCAAATGCTGAATTGGCTTCGGCGCGGGCTTATTTTTATGAAGGAAAATTAGATTTGGCAAAAAACCAAGCCGCTCGGGCAAAGAAAAAACTTAAAACGGGCAGTCCTGGGTGGATCCAGGCTGATGATATTCTAACGTTTCGTCGGAGAAAATAATTAATAACAATTCGAAGAAACCTATAAACCATTGCAAAATCTGCTAATAACATCCAATGGAATGAACCAAAACGACAACACAAACGACGAACAAACAATAATTATAACGCTTACCCGGAGACGTCTTATGCCTGTTTTTTCTTTTTCTCGCCTTATGATGGTCTTTTCGACCATTTTCCTTGCCCTCACCTTAAATGGACCGCTTTGGGCTAAAACTTTTGACGATGCTGAAAAAACCGCCATTGAGAGCGTGGTGAAAGAGTATTTGCTAGAACATCCAGAGGTTATCAGAGATGCGTTACAAGAGTTGGAGCGGCGTAGTGCGCAAGCTGAGAAAGAGCGACAGAAAAACCTTATTTCTGACAATAGAGATTTGCTTATAAATGAAAAATATAGCTTCACCACTGGCAATAAAGATGGGGACGTGACCGTTATCGAATTTTTTGACTATAATTGTCCTTATTGCCGCCAAGCTCTAAAAGACATCGTCAAATTAATGGGTGAAGACAAGAATGTAAAAGTTGTATTGAAAGAATATCCCATCCTTGGTGAGGCCTCTCAACAAGCCTCATTAGCCGCACTGGCTGCGCGCAAGCAAGGTAAATATATGGAATATCATACGGCTTTACTTTCAGCTAAGGGCCGCATCAATAACGAAGCTATCGAGACCATTGCAAAGCAAGTTGGTTTGAACGTAGAGACATTAAAGACTGATATGGCCTCTGAAGAAATTAAGGGCATATTGCAAAAGAATATTGATGTTGGCATTAAGCTTGGCATTAATGGCACGCCGACCTTTATCTTTAATGATCAAGTGATCCCACAAGTCTTGCCATTTGAAGCCATGAAGACCCTGGTCGCCAAAATAAGAAAAGCCAGCTAGTCTTGCCAATCCAAGTTAGACTATCATCAAAAACTTCGCTTGAGATAATTGAAATTTTCGCTATAAAGTGCCTTTAAACGGGCCTTTATGGCGAATTTAATTCTGACACGACATCTAAATCTAGACGATCTAAATAGCGACACCCACTATGGCAAAACCAATTTTTGTTCTCTCGGGACCAAATCTAAATCTGCTCGGTTCTCGTGAACCTGAGATTTATGGCACAACAACACTTGATGACATTCATCAGCACTTAGACCAACAAGCGGCTCTAAGCGGTGATAGTGTTGCGTGCTATCAATCGAATATGGAAGGGGATCTGGTTAATTGGATTCAAAAAGCAGGGGCTGAGGCAAAAGGTATTATTATCAATGCTGGGGCTTATACGCACACATCCATTGCTATTGCAGATGCTATCAGTAGCATTGATATTCCGTTAATAGAGGTTCATCTGTCAAATATTTACCAAAGAGAAGAATATCGTCATCATTCCTATATCTCTCCTTTAGCAAAAGGGGTAATATGTGGGTTTGGAGCAAAATCATATTATATGGCGCTTGAAGCTCTTATTGCCGATACAGCATCATTTTCATAAACAACACTTTTTCATAAATAAAGCAGCAGAACAAACATTAAACATTAAGAACAAGCCGTGAGAACTGGGAACAAATCATAAGAACGGGGTTTAACCCTTGAAATTTACCCCAAGAATGGTGAACATATTTAAAGTAGACAGTTGATATCATGGCAGCAAAGAAAAAATCGGGTAAAAAATTGAGTCAAAAACAATTAATCAAAGAATTGGCTGAACTCCTAGATGAAACCGGCCTGTGTGAAATTGAGATTGAGCAAAAAGATCTGCGGATACGTGTTGCCAAACCTCAATCACAAATTGTAGCTGGTGGACATATGCCTATGTCGGTCATGCCGGCTATGGAGACGCCTGCGGGCGGGGCGGCACCTGGACCAACGAATGCTGGCGTGCCCCAGAAAAGTGACAATGATGTCACCTCACCAATGGTTGGCACTTGCTATAGAGCACCAGAGCCGAGCAAGCCTCCTTTCGTTGATATTGGGACGAAGGTTGGCGTTGGAGATACGCTCATGATTATTGAAGCCATGAAGACGATGAACCACATACCCTCTCCTAAAGCTGGCACAGTGACACAAATCATGATTGAAGATGGCCAGCCGGTTGAGTTTGGCGAACCATTGATGGTCATTGAGTAAAGCGGTACCTTTATGTTCGATAAAATTTTGATAGCCAACCGCGGAGAAATTGCCCTTCGCATTCAGCGCGCTTGTAAAGAGCTTGGTATATCCACTGTGGCCATTCATTCAACTGCCGATGAAGATGCTATGCATGTTCGCCTGGCTGATGAGAGTGTTTGTATTGGACCACCACCTGCCAATAAGAGCTATTTGAACATCCCTGAAATTATGGCGGCGTGTGAGATCACAGGGGCAAATGCAGTTCATCCTGGTTATGGGTTTTTATCTGAAAATGCCCGTTTTGCAGAAATTTTAGAAGATCACAAAATTGCATTTATTGGCCCCTCGGCTGAGCATATTCGGCTTATGGGTGATAAGATCACTGCCAAAGATACGGTTAAAAAACTAGGCATTCCGGTTGTACCTGGTTCTGACGGTGAAATTACCTGCGAGAAAGAAGCGCTCAAAATTGCCCGTAAGATTGGCTTTCCTGTCATTGTGAAGGCAGCAGCTGGCGGCGGCGGGCGCGGTATGAAAGTTGCCGCAACCGAGAAAGATCTCCCCATTGCCATCTCTACGGCGAAAACGGAATCAAAGGCTGCCTTTGGTGATGATGCGCTTTACCTGGAAAAATACCTGGGTAAACCTCGTCATATTGAGGTGCAAGTTATTGGTGATGGTAGGGGACACGCGGTCCATTTGGGCGAACGTGATTGTTCGTTGCAACGACGCCACCAGAAGGTTTGGGAAGAGGCCCCCTCGCCTGCTCTTAACAGTGAAGAGCGGACAAAAATTGGCAATATCGTTGCCAAAGCCATTGGTGATTTAAAATATCGCGGTGCGGGGACCATTGAATTTTTATATGAGAATGGTGAATTTTATTTCATTGAAATGAACACCCGTTTGCAAGTTGAGCACCCCGTTACCGAAATGATCACGGGGCTTGATTTGGTGATTGAACAAATACGCGTGGCAGCTGGGGCTCCTTTAAGCTTTACGCAAGAGGATATTGTTCTACGCGGCCATGCCATTGAGTGCCGCATCAATGCGGAAAACGCGCGTACCTTTATGCCAAGTCCTGGTAAAATAAACTATTTTCACCCTCCTGGTGGTTTGGGTGTGCGGGTTGATTCAGGGGTTTATCAAGGCTATTCAATCCCGCCATATTACGATAGTTTGATCGGCAAATTGATTGTCCATGGCAAAACGCGCAATGAATGTATGATGCGTCTTCGCCGGGCGTTATCAGAATTTGTTATTGATGGTATTGATACCACCATTCCTTTGTTTGTTGATTTGTTGAACGAACCCGACATCATCAATGGCGCGTATGACATTCATTGGCTTGAGAAATATTTGGAAAAAAACAAATAATTTTTTCGCCGTTACTGATTTATGTCACTTTGAAGCCGTTTGTCCTTATGTCATTTAGATATGATTATACGCCACTTTCTATATACATCTTTTTTTATTCTTGATTCGGCGTTATCATCTTTTGATGAGATCAGATCATATACACATTGATATTACCGCTGAGGTTTTGCTCAAAGCTTATTCATGTGGTATTTTTCCTATGGCTGAGAGTGCCGATGAAGATGAGTTGTTTTGGGTAGAACCCAAGCAACGAGGCATCCTCCCTTTGGATAACTTTCATGTCCCCAAACGCCTAGCCAAGACCATTCGCTCGGGTAAATTTGAAATTCGGATTGATCAAGACTTTGAAGGGGTTATGAAAGGGTGCGCCGCGCCGCGCCTTGATCGGCCAAGCACATGGATCAACCGACGCATCCACGAATTATATAGTGAGTTATTTGATAAAGGCCATTGTCATACAGTGGAGGTTTATCAAGATGGGGTTTTGGTCGGCGGTCTTTATGGGGTGGAGCTAAATGCTGCCTTTTTTGGTGAAAGCATGTTTTCATATGTGAGTGATGCCAGTAAGGTTGCCCTTGTTTATTTGGTTGCACAGCTGAAATATTGTGGATTTACATTGCTTGATACGCAATTTGTCACAGATCATTTAGAAAAATTTGGAGCGATTGAGGTGAGCCGCGAGGATTTTCAACGCCGTCTTGAGCGCACCCGCGTGCGCCGCCTGCGTAATTTTGGTGATTTGGTTTCCACAACACCTGCAACCGGGGTTTTGCAATTGGTTAGCCAAACATCATAAACTGGATGTTCGACTGCATGGATGCCAGGGTTTTCGGCAAAGATCCAACCTGAAAATAAACGATGTTGGGATCCATCTAGCTTGCGCTCTTTGATTTCTATAAAGGAGTTCGTTGATGGGGGTTCCGTTGGTGGGCTGGTGTTGCAAACTTTTGGGATAATTGTGAGGGCCCCAAATTTTGTCTCGCTCCCTAATGGGATCTCCAGAGTTGAAATGCGGGCGGTTACTTTGTTTAACGCGGCAAATACGGCAACTTTATTTTTAATTTCTGCGGCATGGACTGTACAATTGGTAGCGATGAGAATTGCTCCAACAGTGCTGGCCAGAAATAAAGCAGCTGTCTTGCCCCCTCTCTTATGAGATGATGGGTAATCAGGCAACCAGCAGGTTTTTGAACATTCCATTTTCATAAACTTTAAAATAACCTTCACAAAACAAATATATAGCGTTCACAAACAACCATGTGCATTTTGTCGGCTTAACACGGCTAATTTGCGGCAAACACGGCCCTTTGTCACATAGTGACCTTTCCCCTGATAGCGCCTTGCTGGTGATCTGTCCAGATGAACTGTCTTGATCAACGAATAAATTTAGGTGATCTTTCGTATTTACAGCATAACCTTTAATTTCATGGACCGTTTTTCTTACCTGGAGTTTTAAATTTTTTGAGCAATAAAACGTAGTCTTACATAATCTGCAAACCATTGCTCGTTTGGCGTTTTCAACTGCCCTTCCAGCATGGTTAGGACTTGGTCGATAATTTTATCCCTAACGCTTCCTTGCTCGAATTGTTTGAAAAAAGGGTCTCTAAATACCCGCAGCCAGCCTGCCATACCATTGGGTAGATGGGTTTGACGGGGGCAAAGCTCACTTTTAATGAGTTTAAACCCAGCCTTTTGCAGGAGGGTTTGAGCATCTTGATCGGTTAAATAGGTCTCTGGCCCAGCTTCGATTGGCATATTATATTGGCCTGCTACAGCGATTATGGCTGTACGGATGGCGGCTATATTTCCAAATCCGCCACATTCTACAACCAGGCGCCCATTTGGTTTTAAGGCGCGGTGGAAGCCGTGTAATAATTGAGGCCAATCCTCAATCCAATGCAAAACGGCATTGGAAAAAATGGCATCAAATTGGCTGACATCTTCTAGATCGCATAAATCCATCGTTCGGACTTGCAAACCATGAGCTTGCGCCGCTTTGGCCATGGAGGGGGCTTGTTCGATGCCTTCTACATGTGCCCCTTGTTTTGCTATCTGGCATGTCAGAGCACCATCACCACACCCTGCATCTAGAATTCGTTCATCTGGTTGCGCATCGAGCCATTTTAAAATGATTTTCCCATGATCTGATACAAAACGTCCAAATTTATCATATGATTGGGCGTTCCATTGCGGTCCCTTGTTCATGATTTATCTAGGGTTTCCAGGCTTCATATTCACTGGCGACAGGTTCGCCGCGCTCATGCAGATCTGCGTGCGGGCTATAGCTGAGCGCTGTGCCTGTATAGTTTGGTTGGTGCTGGGCCTCAAAGGGGCGCGGTTGATATTCCTCTTGGGTTGGGGGCAGATCTGTTTTGTAATGCATCCATCCATACCAACCAGGCGGTATAAGTGAGGCTTCGGCCAAACGTTCATAAACCACCCAACGACGCGGCTTGCCCAAAGGGCCAACCCCGCGTGCTTGCTCATAATAGAGATTGCCCTGTTCATCCTTACCTACATACTTACCTTGTTTCCACAAAGTAAACCGATGGCCAATTGTATTGCCACCCCACCAGGTAAAAAGTTCTGAAAAAATTCCCATCAGTGCCTCTTCAATTTCAAAGCTGTAGCTTTTGTTATAAATAACCAACGTATATTTGATGAATCATTCTTGGTTAAGTATGGCAAGTCTGCGCTTAGATGTAAATCCATGCTCAGTGCGGCATAATTTTTGTTTTTTTAAAAATTAATGTGGAAATTTTTAAGAAATCTTCTCAGATTAGCCCCCTTAAACTCCCACTTTTGTTGGGGATACTGCCTTTCGCGCCTACATTTTTTGTTTTTCCTCCCTCTTTCCCCTATTTATCCTCGCTATATCCACAGACAACCCTCACTTTTTCCACATTTTATCTATATATTGGGGGTCGATAAAAAATAAACACAATTTCTTGACGAATTGGATGCGAGTCACTTAGGTTCTTTGAATGATGGCATGGACATCATGAGTGTTTTAAAAGTGAACTTACGATGCTGATATTAAAGAAAATAGCGTCGTTTTTATAACAGTGTCTCTGGGTGTTTCCTGTGGGTATTTCCCGTGGGTGTTTATAGCAGTGTCTGTTCTAGTAATGGTGTCCGTACAATAAAATCCACAACAGGGATTTAAATACATAATTGATTTGCACAGATGGGGTCACCCTTCACGTTTTTTTGCGGTAGGACGTAAAACAAACGATCTGTGAAGCATGAGTTTGTCTAAATTAGGATTTCTCAGTTTCTTTTAAAGATTTGGGGACGTTAAAAAGTTTACATCCCGCTGAATTGTTTAAGGATGTGTATCAAACATTCAGTGGATAGGTTTTGAATATATTTTGCGCACAAGGTTGCTTTGCGGTCATCGTTTTACGGTCAAAGACCCATTTAGCTTACGGTCAAAGACCCTTTTAGCTAAAGACCCATATAGCTTGTGCATATAAGATACAATTGAGGGAAAAAAGAAATGCGGATTGAACGGCGCTTTACCAAAGAAAACCAATCGCCATATGAAGAGATTGAATTTAGGACCACATCTAGTGAGATTAAAAATCCTGATGGCTCTACGGTCTTTGAACTGAAAGATTTTCAAATTCCAGCGCATTGGTCTGCCGTTGCCTGCGATATCATTGCTCAAAAATATTTCCGCAAAGCGGGCGTCCCTGTTCATCTGAATACAGTTGAAGAAAATGGCGTTCCCTCTTGGCTTTGGCGCAAAGTGGCTGATGAAGACGCTTTGTTAGAGCTTGACGAAGCCGACCGTATCATTGGTGAGACCGATGCGCGCCAAGTGTTTGATCGCTTGGCTGGCACCTGGACCTATTGGGGCTGGAAAGGCGGTTATTTTACTGGGGAAGAAGATGCCCGCGCCTTTTTTGATGAAATGCGCTACATGCTGGCCATGCAAATGGCGGCGCCCAACAGCCCGCAATGGTTTAACACAGGCTTGCATTGGGCTTATGGCATTGATGGACCTGGCCAAGGTCACTTCTATGTTGATTATAAAACAGGGAAATTGACCTCTTCGAACTCAGCTTATGAGCACCCGCAACCACACGCTTGCTTTATTCAATCCGTTAATGATGACCTCGTGAATGAAAATGGCATTATGGATCTGTGGACCCGCGAAGCACGTTTATTTAAATATGGCTCTGGTACAGGTTCAAACTTCTCAGATTTGCGCGGTGAAGAAGAGCCGCTCTCTGGGGGGGGGCGCTCTTCTGGTCTAATGAGTTTTTTGCGCATTGGCGATCGCTCCGCTGGCGCCATCAAATCTGGTGGGACCACGCGCCGTGCCGCAAAGATGGTCGTGATTGATATTGACCACCCTGATATTGAGCGCTTTATCAATTGGAAAGTGAAAGAAGAGCAAAAAGTGGCCGCTTTGGTGACTGGGTCTAAAATTTGCTCAAAACATCTTAATCAGATTTTTAAAGCCTGCATTAATTGTGATGGAGATGAAGGCGATTGTTTTGAGCCCAAAAAGAACCCAGCTTTAAAACGTGAAATTAAAGCGGCACGCCAAATGCACGTGCCAGATAATTACATTCAACGGGTTATTCAATTTGCCCGCCAAGGCTTTACGGAACTTGAATTTGATACCTATGACACCGATTGGGATTCTGAAGCCTATTCTACCGTCTCTGGGCAAAACTCTAACAATTCAGTGCGTGTAACAGATGAATTTTTAAAATCTGTTGAAGCGGATCGCGATTGGGACCTGAAAGGGCGCACCAGCAACAAAGCGATTAAAACAGTCAAAGCGGCTGAGTTGTGGGATCAAGTGGGATATGCGGCATGGAGTTGTGCGGATCCAGGCATTCAATTTCACACCACCATTAATGATTGGCACACCTGCTCTTCATCTGGCGCCATTCGCGCGTCTAACCCGTGTTCTGAATATATGTTTTTGGATGATACAGCTTGTAATTTGGCGTCCCTTAATTTGATGCAATTTTTCAAAGGCATTGAAGGAGAACAAGAGTTTGATATTGAAGGCTTTGAACATGCGGTTCGGTTGTGGACTGTTGTGTTGGAAATCTCTGTCACAATGGCGCAGTTTCCGTCAAAAGAAATTGCTTCTTTGTCTTATCGCTACCGCACACTTGGGCTTGGTTTTGCCAATATTGGCGGGTTGTTGATGGCCTCTGGTTTGTCATACGATTCGGATGAAGGGCGTGCCATTTGCGGGGCGATCTCTGCACTTATGACCGGGATTTCTTATGCCACCTCTTCTGAGATGGCGAAAGAGCTTGGTGCGTTTGAGGGGTATGAAGACAATTCCAAGCATATGCTGCGTGTCATGCGCAACCATCGCCGCGCTGCCTATGGGCATGAAGGGGGCTATGAAAAACTCTCAACCGCGCCCGTTGCCCTTGACCATAAGAGCTGCTCGGATAAAAAACTAATTGATCATGCGTGCCGGGCCTGGGACAAAGCGCTAGAGGGTGGCCAAGAACATGGCTATCGCAATGCACAAGCCACTGTTGTTGCGCCCACAGGCACCATTGGTTTGGTTATGGATTGTGATACAACCGGGATTGAACCTGACTTTGCTTTGGTGAAATTTAAGAAACTTGCCGGTGGTGGGTATTTTAAAATTATCAACCGCATGGTTCCAACAGCCCTTAAAGGCCTTGACTATAGCGCTAATG
>JAJFHF010000071.1 GCA_021775775.1 Hyphomicrobiaceae bacterium | reverse complement strand
ATATAGATTTCATAGCAACTTCCTTTGGTTTGTTCGTAAGTTAAGCAATCACTTTTTTCTTTAAGTGAAAGGCTAACCATTGGTCGTCACCTGTTTGAGAATGGTTCAAATTGGAAAATTGAGATAGCGGGATTAAGCGGCAGTACATCCGGGGGCAAATCAGCAATCAAACCGCTTAGAGCCGTTTGCTTTACCAACCGAAGTTTTTGAGGAACTAAGGTGATATGCTAATCACAAAACAAATTGCATCGTGAAGTCGTTCTGTCCAAATGACTGAGAGTCACAAAAACTGCCGTTGCATGTAAGATTTCATGGCGTTAGAAAATCAATCAAAAAGGCGATTATGAAGAAAGCGAAAATGGAGAATATGAGGCCCGAGGCAATGATAAGTTTTGTCTTCCTGCTCTGGGGCCCGTAAAAATTTTTTAGCCTACCTAGAATAAGAAAATAACCGCCAAAAATAAAAGGTAATATAAATATCCCTATATTTTGACCTGACACAATCATGACAATGAACACTAAAACTATAACCAGAAATCCATAAGTAAAACTTGCCAAAAATATTTTCATTTTCTTATCCTTTCCTCTCTTGGTTAAAAAAACGGGAACAATACCCAGGTTAATATGATACGCTGATTGCCACAAGCGATCCTGATTTGATCCGTCCTAGGGGGCCCTATAGTGTCTTGTTTTCGGTATGTTCTTTGAGGGGGGGGGGAATCGATAAAGAATTGTTTTTGTAAGGGAAAGATTGGAGGCCACATCCGGAATCGAACCGGAGTACACGGATTTGCAATCCGCTGCGTCACCACTCCGCCATGTGGCCTCACATATTTATAATGATCAATCTAGTAACATGGTGAGATCAACCAAGCGCTCACATAATCCATTTGAGGGGAGGCTTGTCAATTGTTTTTCTCATCTAAACATCAAAAAAGTGAAATTCTTGAGGTCTTATGATAGCCAGACGGAGGGGAGAGCATTTCAAACCAGCGTGCTCTATTGACGCCCTTATTCAATCTAGCCATGTTGTAAATTATATCTTATTATCATTGAATCGAATCGTATCTGGTATGCTTGTTTGGTGGATGAATGCATGTGTTTTACCCCCTTTGTATATCTTGATTTTTGTATATCTAGATACCCTGAAATAACTTTTAAGAGGTTGTTATGGTTGAATATTCAGCTTTAAGGCGCAATATGGTCGATTGCCAACTCCGGCCAAATGACATCATTGATTTGCGCATTTTAGAAGCCATGGATGAAATTCCTCGTGAAGCTTTTGTACCTGAACCTCTAAAAGCAATTGTGTATGCCGACAAAGAGATTGAGTTGGTAAAACGCGATGAAAGTCACGGCCCGCGCGCGATGGTCTCACCAATAACCCTGGCCACTTTGATTCAAAATGCAAACATCCAAAGCAGTGATTTTGTCTTAGATATAGGCTGTTTATCTGGTTATTCATCAGCAGTGCTGGCCCATCTAGCAGACTCAGTGGTCGCCGTTGAGGTCACAAGTGAATTGGCCAAACGGGCAACAGAGACGCTGTCTGATTTGCAAATCACCAATGTTGCGGTTGTTGAGGGAGGTTTGGCGGTTGGCCAAGCAGCGCAAGGACCGTATGATGTCATTTTAATCAACGGAGCGGTCGAGGCCATACCAAATGCTCTTTTTGAGCAACTAACTGAGGGGGGCCGTCTTGTAGCTGTTGCGATTGAAGATGGATTTGGGCGCGCCCAATGCTATATCCGTACAGGCGGGATCGTGGCATCTTCAAGTAAATCTGATTTATCGGCACCACAATTATCAGAATTTAGCGCGGTGAAAGAATTTGCACTGTAAACGGCAAACAATGTGATGATTTCAAGTGCCATGTCTTTAAGGGCCATGCCTTCAAGTAATAGACGAATCACTTGAATTTAACCGTTCAATTATAATAAAAAACCGTCTTTGTAAACGAGTTGTGAGTAAGTTAACAATTTTAGTCGATTTGCTTAGAAGCGTGTGCCATACAAAGGCATCAGTTAAAATTGTCATATTTTATTTTTGCGTTTACGCTTTAAATACCATTTGGCAGCTAACTATGTGAATGGTTGATAATTTGTTTGGTGTTTTTATTTATCACTAAGGGCTCATAGTTAAGAGTTCGTGGCATGTACAAATCACAAGTACAAATCGAGACAAAAATCGAGACAATGATTCTCATAAATAATAAAAAGTTCATATACGTTGGTTTTAAAACGTTATAGCTGTTTGAGTTTTTAGTACTTGGTTTATTTGAACTATCAAGTAAACTATGTGAGTAATTTATGAATGATTTTGCAGTTTTGTATGGTTTTGAATAATTTAAAAAGCTTCGCTTTTTACAATAATCAAAGCAGCAAGATTAATCGTAAATTACGCGGGGAAATTTTTTTGAGGTAGCATAGGATGAGCAATAGCGGCCAAGCTCCGAATGTGTCTATGGATGAACTTTTATCATCCATTAAGAATATGATTGAGGGTGAAAGTAATGGTGGGGCAGGTTCTATAGAACCTGGCGGCGTAGACCCGCACGCCCCAGTTGCTCAAGCACCAGTTGATGAAGGGATTATGGATCTAACGAAGGTCGTTGAGGCACCAACTGTTGCCCCAGATCAAGTTAATCCAGAGTTCGTCAACAACGCTCCACAACAAACTGATCACGTGAACAATGCCCCTGCCGAACAAGCGGTGCAAGAGACCGTTTCTGAATTAAACAACATCCTAGACGGAATGAGTGATGACTTTGGGGTTTCTAATGCGCAGTTAGGTGGTTTGTCACCAGATTTGCAGCAACCAGTGAGCCCTCCTGTTGATACTCAGTCTCCAATGCAACAAGAGAGTCCACAACACCCCCCTCTTCAACAAGATCCTGTTTTTGAGGGACAAATGCCTGGAGATATTTCACATCCTGATCCGGCACTTTCTCGCGGGCTTGATCCGGTTCAAGACGATTTGCAGGGCCAAGCTCCGCAAGAAGGCATTTCACCCCAAGGCGGTATTCCTGATGCTATGCCGCAAGAGGCAATGCAAAATGAGGCAATGCAACATGAGGCAATGCAACATGAGGTGATGCAACAAGGCATCCCCCCTTACGGCGGACAAGATCCACAAGATCCACAAGGGCAATTTGCCAACAATAATCCCCAACAAGGGCAACCACCTCAAGATCAAATGGGCCAAGCCAATCAAATCAGGCAAGGACAGCAATTAGGACAACAAAGTGGAATGCCACCAATGGGGCAGCCTCAAGGTCAGCCTGTCCACCAAGAGCCCAGCTATCAAGAGCAGCCTTTCCAAGGTCAACAAGCTCAAATGGGCGTGATGCCGCCGCCACTTGCGACACCGCCCGCTGCAGGCCATGACCCGCGGCTCGAGAGCGAGTTTGCAATGGGCCAAGCATTGAGCCAAGCCGATGCCAGTTTAAACACGACACCAGGGCTACAAGCTCAAAATCTACAGGATCCAAACTTCCAAGGTCAAAATTTTCAAGGCCATCCACCTCAAGGCCGGCTACCACAAGAGCAAGCCTATCAAGCTCAACAGCATCAAGATCAGCAAGCGCAGGGTTATGCTGGTGCGCCAACACGCGGGCTTCAACCCCAAGGCGGCCAAGGTCAATTACCAGTGCCGGCCGCAAGGCGTGATATGGTCCCAGCTGGTGCCCCAATGATGGGTCTAGCAGACCCGTCTGTTGAACAATTGCCGGCCGAAATGCGCAACAACCTAGAAGAAATCGTCAAGCAATTGCTAAAACCATTGCTCCGCGAATGGCTCGAGCGCAATTTACCAGAATTGCTCCGCGGCGCAGTTGATGAGCAAGGCAAAATTGATCCTGATCGGTTGTAGTTTGCCCCAAAAAATCACCACGAATGAAGCGTTGATGATGCTTGATAGATGGTAAATTATATAGCGCTTAAGAACTCAAGCTTTAACTCAGCCCACAAACGGGGGCTGAGTTTTTTATGTGATCGACTAGCCTTAGCTATTTCGAAACCTCTTCCTCCACACCCAAGAACCCACCAGACTGGCGCGCCCAAAGGCTGGCATAAGTACCATTTTGTCCAATCAAGTCCCGATGTGACCCATCTTCAATAATCTGTCCATCTTGCATGACAATCAACCGGTCCATTTCAGCAATGGTTGAAAGCCGGTGCGCAATGGCAATCACAGTTTTCCCCTGCATCATATTTTGGAGTTGGCGCTGGATAACTTGCTCCACCTCACTATCAAGCGCGGAAGTTGCTTCATCCAGAATGAGGATAGGTGCGTTTTTCAAAAGCACACGGGCAATGGCAACCCGCTGGCGTTGCCCGCCAGATAATTTGACCCCCCGGTCCCCCACAAGCGTGTCATAACCAACCCCGCCCTTGTCATCAAACAACGTCTCGATAAAATCGTGGGCCTCTGCTTGTTTGGCGGCTCTTATCATATCTTCGTCACTTGCCCCCTTCGTGCCATAGATGAGGTTGTCTTTGATCGAGCGGTGCAACAGCGATGTGTCTTGCGTCACCATTCCAATTTGCCGGCGCAAACTCTCTTGTGCAACATCTGCAATATCTTGATCATCAATGAGAATGCGGCCACTATTGATGTCATAAAGCCGAAGGATCAGATTTACCAAAGTGGATTTCCCAGTGCCAGAGCGCCCAACCAAACCAATCTTCTGGCCAGGCTTTATGGTGAGATTAAAGTCTTTGATAACAGGTAAGCTCTTTGTCTCATCATCCCTTTGCAGGGGTGTGTAATCAAAATTGACAGATTTAAATTCAATTTTCCCCTTGGTGACAGTCAAGGTAGGGGCATCGGGCACATCGATCACGGTCAGCGGTTTGGCGATGGTCTCCATGCCTTCTTCTACGGTGCCCATATTTTCAAACACACCGTTGGCAATCTCCATCACCCACGCTGCCATATTGCGCAACTGAACGATAAGCGGCAAGACCATCGCCGCTTCGCCTATGGTGATCATGGATTTTTGCCACAAGACAATGACCAGGGTGCCAACACCCAGCATCAACGCCCCATTGATCACATGCAGAAAAAACCACATATAAGTGAAATAACGAAACAGGTTTTGAATTTCTCTCGTGTGTTGTTTGATACCAGAGGCGACATACTCATCCTCAAAGGCCCCACCAGCAAACAGTTTCACGGTTTGGATATTGGTATAGCTATCCACCAGCCGCCCGGTGAGCATTGAGTGCACCTCAGACATAATGGCTGCCTGAATTCTTATGCGCGGCAGAAAATAAAACAACACCAAGCTATAGGCGCCAAGCCAAACCAGAACCGGGATGGTAAGATAAAAAGAGGCGCTGGCAATAAATACCAGGGCCGACAAAATAAAAGCGGCAACATACCAAATGCTATCTTGGACACTCATGACACTTGCCCTAAGAGCATTGCCTGTTTGCATGACTTTATTGGCAATGCGGCCAGCAAAGTCACTTTGGAAAAAATGCAAAGACTGCCGCGAGACATGATGATGGCTTTGCCAGCGGATAAGATTGGTAAAGCCGGGGAACTGCCCGTGATGGGATACCAGCATAGAGACAAATGCCAAAAAGGGCCGAAAGGTCAACAATATGATAATGCCGATAAACATCCATTTTCCATCTTGCCAGACGCGATCAGGGCTAGAGGTGTTAAATAGATCAACCGTCCAGCCAATGAACACAGGGATGATAGCATCTGTGAACGCACTAAGAGCGGCAAGCACACAGGCGATCGAGACGATCGGCCATATTTGTCTTAAGAAATATAAATAAAACGCCTTTAAACCCTGGGGCGGGATGGGATCGCTCGCCAAGGTCACAGGATTTATCAGATTTTCAAAGTAGTCAAAAACGCGGTTCAGCATCGGAGCGTCCAATTGGTTTTTAAGTTTGAAATTTTGCAAAGCCGTTCAGAATAGTTGGTGAATGTGACATTTATTCGTTGAAAGAAAAATAAATATAACTCAATTTTACCAGGTAAAAAGAGGTCTATTTAGAAATGTTAGAATAAGGGCCTCACCCTTGCTCATCACTCCCCAGTTGACAGTTTTGTCCCAAGGGCGTACCACCAATTTTGAAATTTTATTCATATCCGGGAATATCTATCAGCCATGCTTGAAAAATACTATCAACCGCAAGATATAGAACAGCGGATTTATGAATCTTGGGAGCAATCAGGGGCCTTTCAAGCAGGAGATGATCCCTCAAAAACGGATGCCAAAGACAATTTTTGCATCGTCATCCCGCCGCCCAATGTCACTGGTTCTTTGCATATGGGCCACGCGCTTAACAATAGCTTGCAAGATCTGCTTGTTCGCTTTGAGCGCATGCGCGGCAAGAATGTGCTTTGGCAACCTGGCACTGATCACGCTGGCATTGCCACCCAAATGGTGGTTGAGCGTCAGTTGGCTGAAAATGGCGAACCGGGCCGACGCGACTTAGGCCGTGAGAAATTCTTGGAAAAAGTCTGGGCTTGGAAAGAAGAGAGCGGAGGCACAATTGTTAATCAGTTGCGCCGTTTGGGTGCCTCATGTGATTGGTCACGTGAGCGCTTTACCATGGATGAAGGCTTGTCAAAAGCGGTTCTGAAAGTGTTTGTCGAGCTGTATAATGATGGGCTGATTTATAAAGACAAACGTTTGGTCAATTGGGACCCAAAATTGCTCACCGCCATTTCAGACCTAGAAGTAGAGCCGGTAGAGACAAACGGTCATATGTGGCATTTCAAATATCCAATTGAAGGCCAAGACGGTAAGTTCATCACAGTCGCCACAACAAGACCAGAGACAATGCTTGGCGACACCGGCGTTGCGGTGCATCCATCAGATGAGCGCTATACAGATATGGTGGGACAACAAGTGCGCCTGCCCATTGCTGATCGCTTGATCCCGATTGTAGCGGATGAATACCCCGATCCAGAACAAGGGTCAGGGGCGGTGAAGATGACACCAGCTCACGACTTTAATGACTTTGAAGTGGGCCGCCGCCAAAATCTTGAGATGATCAACATCTTTAATGAGACCGCTCATTTAAATGAAAATGTGCCGCAAAGCTATCAAGGCTTAGAGCGCTTTGAAGCGCGCAAAAAAGTCGTGGCTGAAATGGAAGCGCTGGGCCTGTTAGAAAAAATTGATGATCATGAACTCACGGTACCATATGGTGACCGCTCCGGCGTTGTGGTTGAGCCTTGGCTCACAGACCAATGGTATGTGAACGCGGAAAAAATGGCCAAACCTGCCATCGAGGCTGTGACATCAGGCAAGACAAAATTTGTCCCTGCCAATTGGGACAAAACCTATTTTGAATGGATGAACAACATTCAACCCTGGTGTATTTCGCGCCAGCTCTGGTGGGGCCATCAAATCCCGGCGTGGTACGGGCCTGATGGCGAGGTGTTTGTCGCACAATCAGAACAAGAAGCACAAAGCTTGGCTGATGCCCACTACGGCGAGACAAAAGATCTTAAACGTGATGAAGACGTCCTCGATACCTGGTTCTCATCGGCGCTGTGGCCGTTCTCAACCCTAGGCTGGCCAGATAAAACACCAGAACTAGCGCGCTATTATCCAACCGCCACCCTATCAACTGCGTTTGACATCATCTTTTTCTGGGTTGCCCGCATGATGATGATGGGGCTCCATTTCATGAAAGAGGTGCCATTCGACACCGTTTATATTCATGCGTTGGTGCGTGATGAGAAGGGCAAGAAGATGTCCAAATCCAAAGGCAATGTGATAGATCCCTTGCCGTTGGTAGATGAATATGGCGCTGATGCCTTGCGTTTTACTATGGCCGCCATGGCCGCCCAGGGGCGCGATGTCAACATGTCCATCCCGCGCGTGGAAGGCTATCGCAACTTTGCTACCAAACTTTGGAACGCAGCGCGCTTTGCTGAGATGAATGGCTGTGTCGGCGACTTGCCCCTAAACCCTTCTAATCTGAATGCAACACTAAATCGCTGGATTGTTGGTGAGGTTGAGAAAACGGCAAAAGATGTAACCAAGGCCATTGAAGCCTATCGGTTTAACGAAGCGGCTGATGGTTTATATCACTTTATCTGGCATACCTATTGTGATTGGTATGTTGAACTCTCCAAACCGGTGTTCAATTCCGGTGATGAACCATTGATCAATGAGACACGCGCGGTTACCGCCTGGGTCTTGGATGAGATGATGAAGATGTTGCATCCCTTCATGCCCTTTATGACCGAAGAGCTCTGGCAACGTTTGGGAGAAACTGGACGTAAGCGCGAGACCATGTTGATCAAAGCAAACTGGCCTATATTAGATGGCTTGCAAGATGAAGCTGCCCAAGCGGAGATTGACTGGGTCATCTCTATCATTTCTGAAATTCGCTCCGCCCGCTCTGAGATGAATGTGCCCGCTGGTGCAAAACTGCCGCTTGTTTTGGTGGGCGCAAATGAAACCAGCCAAACCCGCGCCAAGCGCTATGACAGCACGCTAAAACAAATGGCACGACTAGAGACCATAGATTTTGCAGCCCAGGTACCGCAGGGTGCTGTTCAAGTTGTGGTGGGCGAGGCCGTGGCCGCACTCTCCATGCAAGGCGTTATTGATGTGTCTGGTGAAACTGCCCGGCTGAGCAAAGAACTCGGCAAAGTATCTGGTGAGATTAAGAAGTTATCAGGAAAACTTTCTAATGAACAATTTTTGTCCAAAGCCCCAGATGATGTGGTCGCAGAACAAAAACGCCGGCTAGAGGAAGAACAAGAACGTGCCGCTCAATTAGAAGCTGCTATTGAGCGTTTGCGCGCTCTTGGTTAAAAGATTGCATTGGGTGAATTAGCAGCCTTGCAAACCCTAAAAGTGTCAAGCTTATGATATTTTATAAGTTATACGCCCGTCTTTGGTCCAGGGCTTAAAATTATTAGAGCTATGAAGCTTCAGTCACAACTTGCTGAAACCATTGTCTTTTTTTATATCTTTCGCTGCGAGTTCATTCTGAGATCCACGCATTTTATCGTAGAACTGTCTCTCATTATTTGCATTTTACTTAAATTTTGGGCACGATCAGCCAAGCTGCGCTCTTCTGTCGCACTTTTGAGAGTGAGAGCATGGCTTTTATAAATAATCAATGAGGGGAGTTTTTTATGTCATCTTTAACAGCTTTAGCAGTAAGTGTCGGATTGTTAGCCGGATTGGCAACATATTTATTTGTTTCAGATATTTGGGGATTGGGTCTTTATCTTTGGGCTGCCTTTATAACTTGGGGCGCATTTTTCCATAGTGGTGGGAAAGAGCAAGCCTTGGTATCAACGATAGCATGCTCACTTTTTGGCGTTGTCGCTGGGATAATTTGTGTTCTGCTTTTGAATAAAGTAGACCTTGGCCTATCAACACCAATATGGTTGTCAATTATTGTGACATTGGCTGCATTTTTAATCGTCCTAGCTTCATCAATACCGCTCTTTTCAACTGTGCCAGTCGTCTTCTACGGTTTCGCGGCATTTGCAGCGTTGATATTCTTAAAAGGAATACCAGCGGATGATTTGTTAGTGCCAAGCCTTGGTAATCCAGCTGTAGCCATTGGGCTCTCATTGATTATGGGCGCGGTGTTTGGCTATGTCTCAGAAAAATTAACGGGCATGTTAGCAAGCAGTTAATCTTACGCTGAACTTAAATCTTTAAAAAAGGTCCCTTTGTTGTGGTTGAAAAACCCATAAGTGAGGGGCCTTTCTCTTTTTTAAGAGGTGTTTTGTGATCAAGATGGTTTTTTAGGTTTCTTAGATTTGTTTTTTTCACCGCAAATCAATTTCAGGGCACGCCACTCTGCATCATTTAAAATAGGCGGGCTGGTCACCTTCGTGGAGCGATTGAAGGCTTCCATTCTTTTGATGGTGGCTGGATGTGAACTAATCCAACTAAAGATATCTTTTCCCTCAGAACGATCAGGAGCTGTGGCGGTTGGTTGTGGGCTCCCCTCTCCCTCGGTGTTGGTTTTGTCATCCTTTTTCTTAACGCTCTTTTTATTCAATAACCGTTTGAAAAAACCGGCCAATGGGCGTGTATCAATCGAGGTTTTGTTTAATATGACGCCCGCATGATCATCTGCTTCTTGTTCGGCAGCGCGGCTATAACCTGATTGTACGAGATAAAAGGCAATTTCACCAAAGGTGCTGGATTCGCCAGCTGTAAATATTTGCATGACAGTTAACAATCCAAGGGCACGAATAATGCCAGATTCAGGATGGCGTTCGATAGAGTGGCCCATTTCATGAGCGATTACACCAGCCACTTCATCGGCGCTATCAGCTTGGCGTATAAGCTCACCAGATACGATAATTTGATCCCCAGGCGCAGCAAAGGCGTTCACAAAATCAAAATCAACAACTTTAATATCAAAATTCATGGATTGCGGTGTGGCATTATATAGCCGTGAAAGCAGTTTATCAAACGCCGCCGTCCCTTGCGCGGTATTACAAACTTTCTTATCTCGGACAATGGTATTTACAACCCCTTTGCCAAGGGTAACGCGCGTTGTATCTGGCAGTATTTGTGCCAAACTATTGGCGGGGCTAATAATATTAAGATACGTCAAACCCCAAAACAGCAAGACGCAAACGGCGATCCCCAAAGGCCATTTTAAAAGCGACCATTGATGAGAGCCAGCCGTTATAGTGGGCACACGGGCAAGAATGTGTTTAGCAAAATGGGGCTCATCAATAAACAGGCGTTGCTTGGGGTCCGTCAGGCAACTTAAAAGAACAGTGCTGTCATGACTGTGGGTTGGATTGGGCGAGCGAATGTCATCATAGGGCCACAGCTGAGGCACAGTGCCCGGTTGATCTAGACGCCGAAAGACCAGATTGTCCTCTTGCAACTCAATTTCAACATGATGAGCATTTGCAGTTTGCCCATCACTCCATTGTCCACTCCAGTTTTTTATTCCATCCATTTTAAAGTCTCTTAAATATCAAAGTCATTAATCTAAAAGTCGCAAATATAAAAGTGTTGGCAATCAAAAGTGGGGCGCCATAAAAATGGCTGAGGTTTATCTCAAGCTTCATCGCTATTATGAGAAATAAACACCCAGCCATATCATATATATGATGTCTTTACGTTAAAAAGAAGAAACATCAAATCCTTCGGCTAAACCTTCACCTGTTTTGCTCAAAGCTTCAGCGCTTTGTTCGATGGCCGCTACATCAACAGTGCCATTAAAAGAAAGATTATCGACAAAATATCCAAAAACCCGTGCGATTGCCACCGGGGTCAGAATGGACAAAGACAAAATCACAATTAAGAAATTGCTTAAGGTAAGCCACATAAGCCCACCAGGGCGTGTGCTCAGCGCAAAGCTACCATTCGAAAAATGCGTATTTTCAGCGATATAGTTATAATATTTCGATTGATACCAGGCATAAGCAACAGCCATGAACAAAGCAAAAACCAGATAATAACCAAGCATTGTAAATTGAATTGTCATCATTTTTTTCGGATCAGGAAGTCCGCTTTCAGCAAGGCTTGTCAACTGACCAAATAAAGGCAGCAAAAGCAATACCAACAGGCCCATTCCAGCAAGCATAGCTATCCAAGGGAGGATGTAGGCCTTAAACAAAGGCTTCCAGCTGCCTGTAAACCTCATCGGCATTTCCCCAAAATGAGTATTATCGGTCATAATTTTTTGAAGTTTGATGCTCTGCCAAGGGACAGCAAGGCCAAGCGTTGCTATGGCAACCAGGGTTGTCCAAAAAGCTGTCCAGGCGTAGGCCCATGAGGAGCCTTTTAGGGCCCCTCTTATTCCGCGCCATTGTGTGCGAGAGAGGCGATACCGGTGCGCATTGTAAATGGCAATACCTATTAAGAATAAAAAGAATAGATAAATAACCGCAATGCCAATAATGGCCTCCATGCTTTCAGGACCAAACATAAACTGAAGACCTACGAGTAAGAGCACCGCTGGCGTGAACACCAAAAACGTAACAAACAAAAATCCCAAAAAGAGCTCCATACCTGTACCGGTATATTCAAGCGGTTGATTATTGATCCGAATATTGCTCCAGAGCTTTTTCCTGACCTCAGTTTTGCCCCAAAAATTATAAAGAAACAGAGTTATAATTTTAAGGAAAAAGATCTTAAACCCAAGCCCAATAAAGTTAGAAGCTTTGGCCGTCCAAGCAATGTCAAGTGGTTGACCTGCTAGGCTGTTTGTTTCTGTGTCCATAATAGTCCCTCCAAACACGGTGTTGTGATCGATAAGCTATACTTAAAAATCAACTGATGGTGAATAAATAATTTGTAAAAATTGCATACTTTACTGTTACAGGACTTAGTCATTTTCAAGATGATTTTGGTTCAAACAGTTTTGTTTAGTTTATGTAGCTCTTAAGCTTAGGCTGTCTCAAGCAATAAGCTATAATACATGAAAGACTTACAGATACAGATGGTTATAAAGAGCCTACCTATACGCAAAGCACGCTTCCATAACACTTCCTGCGACCCTGTTGCTTTTTTGCAATAGACTGCGCCCTATTTGCCCCGTTTGTGCCATAAAGAGGGCTCATAAAATGAGAAGAGTTTTAATTGGTGGGGTCTGTTTTTAGAAAAGACCAAATAGTGCTGTTAACTTTAAGCGGGGGTGATCAATACAGATCACAACTTAAAGTCTTTCACTGATGTTGGGCATTCATGATGCTGGACATTAACGCGAGGAGGCGTGGTCTTATCTCATGGTCTTATTCCATTGTGCTATCCCATTGAATTGGTTTTTAAAATGAATTGGTTTTTAAAATTATATGCATTTATTTGGGCTCATAAACTTTACTCAAGTAAGAAAAATCGGTTATGTAAGATCTTTCATTGAGACATTCAAAATTCAAACATGCAAACAATCTGTGTATCAGGGGTTTCAAATGGGTCAATTAAACACCAATAGCCAATTTATGCGAAAAGCTACTTAACACAAAAGCTACTAACACGAAAAGTTTCGAGAAATTAAATGGACGCCAAATCTTTTGATAAATCTAAATTACCAAGTCGTCATGTCACTGAAGGACCTGACAGAGCCCCTCATCGCTCTTATTATTACGCTATGGGCCTTACAGAAGAAGAAATTCATCAACCCTTCGTTGGTGTCGTTTCTTGCTGGAATGAGGCCGCACCTTGTAACATCGCTTTGATGCGCCAAGCTCAAGCGGCAAAGGCCGGGGTCAAACAAGGGTTAGGCACTCCGCGCGAATTTTGCACCATCACAGTCACCGATGGCATTGCTATGGGCCACCAAGGGATGAAATCTTCGCTCGTATCACGTGAAGTCATCACAGATTCAATCGAGCTGACCATGCGCGGCCATTCTTATGATGCGATGGTCGGGCTAGCTGGCTGTGACAAATCATTGCCAGGCATGATGATGGCCATGGTCCGGTTAAATGTACCAAGTGTGTTTATGTATGGTGGCTCAATCCTACCAGGTAGATTTAAAGGTAAAGATGTCACCGTTGTTGATGTATTTGAAGGCGTGGGGCAACACTCAGCGGGCAAGATGTCATCTGAAGATTTGCACGAGCTTGAATGTGTGGCATGTCCAAGTGCCGGCTCTTGCGGCGGGCAATTCACGGCCAACACGATGGCCTGCGTATCAGAAGCCATGGGGCTTGCGCTGCCAAGTTCATCAGGCGCACCAGCGCCTTATGAAAGCCGCGATGAATATGCGGCCGCTAGCGGGCGCCAAGTTATGGAGCTGGTTGCCAAGGGCATCCGCCCGCGCGACATCGTGACCCGTAAATCACTAGAAAATGCGGCAACCGTGGTGGCCGCCTCTGGTGGGTCAACCAATGCAGCGCTCCACCTTCCCGCCATTGCCCATGAAGCGGGCATCGACTTTG
The DNA here is from genome assembly GCA_021775775.1 of Hyphomicrobiaceae bacterium. Lineage (GTDB taxonomy): Bacteria > Pseudomonadota > Alphaproteobacteria > Rhizobiales > HXMU1428-3 > HXMU1428-3. The sequence goes on along the minus strand of JAJFHF010000071.1, from coordinate 905 downwards.
ATTTATTTGAGGTCGCAGAGATATTCAAAAAAACGCCATATATTGCTGATTTAAAACCAGGCGGTAAATATGTAGCCAAAGATATGTATGATGCAGGCGGCGTGCCAATGCTTTTGAAAACTTTAAATGAAGGTGGTTTCTTGCACGGCGATTGCTTGACAGTTACGGGCAAAACCATTGCTGAAAATTTAGAAACGGTGACCTTTGATGACACCCAAAAGGTGATTTATCCGGTCTCTAACCCTATCACCCCAACCGGCGGTGTTGTTGGTCTGCGCGGTAGCCTTGCCCCCAATGGTGCCATTGTGAAGGTTGCTGGCATGAGTGAGTTGGTTTTTGAAGGGCCTGCCCGGGTCTTTGATAGTGAAGAAGAAGCCTTCGCCGCTGTAGAGAACAAACAATATGAAGAAGGTGATGTGCTTGTCATTCGTTATGAAGGCCCAAGAGGCGGCCCTGGTATGCGCGAGATGCTATCAACCACAGCCGCCCTTTATGGCCAAGGCATGGGTGACAAAGTCGCACTGATCACAGATGGGCGTTTTTCTGGTGCCACGCGCGGTTTTTGCATTGGTCATGTTGGGCCAGAAGCAGCAGAAGGCGGCCCAATCGGTCTGTTGGAAAATGGCGATATGATCAAAATCGATGCTGAAAAAGGCACCCTTGATGTGGCTCTGTCACAAGAACAACTCGAAGAGCGCGCAAGCAAATGGCAACCGCGTGAAACAGATTATCAAACAGGGACGTTATGGAAATATGCCCAACAGGTCGGTCCAGCGTTTAAAGGGGCCGTAACCCATCCAGGAGGCGATAAAGAAGTTGTTTGTTACGCGGACATATAAAGCGCAAACGCAAAGTAAAATGCGCGAGCTTAGAAGATCAACTTTTAAGGGTTTAGACCTTAAGAG
>JAJFHF010000008.1 GCA_021775775.1 Hyphomicrobiaceae bacterium | reverse complement strand
ACACCCTCGACCACACATTCAAGGCCAAGGTTCTCGCACATATAGGCTAACGTGCTTACGATCTTTTTGGTGGTTTCACTTGTTTCAAGATCTTTTATGAAGGCTCTGTCTATTTTAACGCGGTCAATTGGCAAATGCTGAATGTAGCTGAGACTAGAAAAACCTGTGCCAAAATCGTCTAAGGCAATTTGGCACCCTAGATTGCGAAGCAAAGTGAGCCCTTCAATGGCACGTTCATAGTCTTGCATAACCGTTGTTTCGGTGATTTCAAAGGTGATCCGTTTGGGGGATATTCCAGATTGATTAACCACGTCTAACAATCTTAAGATTGATTGATGAGAGCACAAATCAAAAGTTGAGAGGTTAAAAGAAAAATTAGTGTGGTCTGGCCATCTAGCGGCGTTATCTAGAGTTTTTTGGAATAGAATATGTGTCAATTGACTGATCATTCCGGATTGTTCAGCTGACCTTATAAAAACATTTGGCGGGATGCAGCCTAATGCATCACTTTCCCACCTAGCGAGTGCCTCAAAACTAAAAATTTCATTGGTCTTTGCGTTGATGATAGGCTGGAAAACGACAGATAGTTCTTCGCAAAGGTCTGCTTCTCGCAGGCGGTGTGCGATAGCGCTTACTTCACGAATGACGGTTTCATGTTCTTTTGAGAACATGACCACTGTCCCTTTGCTGTTTTGCTTTGAATAATAAAGGGCGTAATCGGCGCGCTCAAATAAAACTTCTGCTGTCGTACCAGCTGTTGGGAATGTCGCCAACCCTAGTGTGCAGGCAATCTTTGCTGTTCCCTCTTTCATTTCAAAGGGGACTTGCAGAGCCTCACATATTTGATTGCCGATTGTAAGGACATCTTGCTCTGTTTCTGGATTGGGAAAGATAATGCCAAATTCGTCGCCGCCTAACCTGGCTAAGAATATATCCTCATGAAGCAAATCGCGTAATCTGTTACTTGTGTCGACCAATAATTGATCACCTACAGGGTGGCCAAACAAATCATTAATCCGTTTAAAACCATCAAGATCAAGCACACCGACGACAAAAGGATATTTTGTGATCTCACGATCGTGAATGATGCTGTTAAGTTTTGCGAAAAAACTACGCCGGTTAGCCAACATACTTAGTGTGTCTAAATTTGCTAATCTACGGTTCTCACTTCCTAGAATTTCCATAATTTTTGATTGTTGCTGTAATTTTTTCTGGTTTTCAATTAAATCCGTAAACCCTATATAATTGCGAAACATTATGAAGAGCATTGCACCGACAACCAGAAATATGTTTATTGCTATGGCGTTGAATATGGGGTTTTCCTGGAAAATTAAAAACATGATAGAAGGAACAACTGTTACGGCTGCAATAATCAGTGCTGATTGATAGTGATGCATTAGACAAGAAACCGCGCCGACAGCTGTCAGGCTGACAAACAATGCGGTGTGGCTTTGAGTGAAGGCATTGCCATATTTAAAGAGAGATGCGGCCCAAATGAACCCCAATGAACCAATTGCAAAAGAGGTATAGTTGATGGCTTTGAGACGGTTCACTATTTGGATATCAGTTAGCTCATCAGTATTTGTACTTAAAATAAAGATGGATCTACATACAGCGATCGGCGTTAATAACGCTGGCAAAGAAAGAGCTAAATAGAACGGGGCATATGGTAAGTGTGTGTAGGCCAAGGCATACATATTGACGATTACAATGACGTACATCAAGGGTATTTGCTTCGCAAGCGCGCCGTAACGTGCCTTATTTAACTCTGGCTTTGAGCTTTCCACTTCAAAGATAGATTTTAAAATATTTAGCAAATACATACCACTTACCCTTAAGACATAAGCTGGAAATATACTCGAAACATTCTAAAATAGTGTTAAATATGCGGTGTTTTTTATCTAAATCGAACCTGTTCAGCAACCAAACATAAAAATAGGTCTGGAGACTTTATGAACTGGATTCGAGTACATCTTTGACTGTTGCTGCCAATTGTTTCAACGAAAAAGGCTTTGGAAGAAATGTAAAATGTTCCCCTTTTTCAAGGTTTTTCTCAAAAGCATCTTCGGCATAACCTGATATGAAAATTACTTTCACGTCAGGTAATCTATCTCGCAAATTAGAAAGCATGGTTGGCCCGTCCATTTCAGGCATCATGACATCTGATATCACAAGATCAATGGATCCCTCATGATCAGCCACCACATCTAGCGCATGTAGACCTGATGAGGCTTCTAAAACTTTATAGCCACGGGTGGTAAGGGCACGCACGGCAAAACTTCGCACAGCTTCTTCATCTTCAACCAATAAGACGCATTCAGAGCCTGTTAAGTCTTTTGGAACCTCGGCTTTTTTTTCTTCATTTGCTTTGGCAATTTGTGGCTGGCTTTCTTCTATATGGCGAGGGAGATAAACTTTGAATGAGGTCCCCTCCCCTGGCGTGCTATCTACAAAGATATATCCATCGGTTTGTTTGACGATCCCATAGACCATAGAGAGGCCAAGCCCCGTTCCCTTGCCAATATCTTTGGTGGTGAAAAATGGTTCGAAAATCTTGTCGATCACGTCTTGAGGCATGCCAGTGCCTGTGTCAGATATTTCAAGACGGACATATTCACCTGATGGAAGGCCGCGTTTTTCTTCATCAAGAGAGCTATGTTCTGCGATGTTTTCAGTGCGCAATGTTAACTTACCACCACTTATCATTGAATCCTTACCGCTTCCGCTCATTCCAATCTTGCCGCTTCCGCTCATGGCATCACGAGCGTTCACTGCTAGGTTGATGATGACTTGATCAAACTGATGATGGTCAGCTTTTACACTCCAAAGGTCGCGACCATATTCAACTTCAAGGTCAATCCGCTCACCCAACAGACGTGACAGCATAGCTGTTACATCTTGGATCACATCGTTTAATGAGAGCACTTCAGGACGAAGGGTTTGTTGACGAGAAAATGCTAAGAGCTGACGCACTAAGCTGGCCGCACGGTTGGCGTTTTGCTTAATATGCATCATATCTTTAAAAGCGGGGTCTGTTGGCCGGTGGCTGCCAATTAACAGATCACAATAGCCAATAATGGCAGTCAGTACATTGTTAAAGTCATGAGCTATGCCGCCAGCTAACTGGCCAACAGCTTGCATTTTTTGGCTTTGAGCGAATTGCTCTTCGAGAGCTCTTTGCTGTGAGGTGTCAATGGCATATATAATTGCCACAGCGCCATCTTCTGCCATATCTCTGGCCGGGCTTAAAAACAACCTCCCTGACCGTTTGTCTCCCAGGATAAACTCCACATCTACAGGTTCAATGAAAGCACTGCCCTCATTGGCTTTTTTAAGGGCAGCCAATAAATCTTCTGAATATTCTTTGGCTATGCACTCAAATAAAATATTTGTTTGCGCTGTTTCATTTGCTGCTTGCCCTAGCAGGACACGGAACGATCCATTTGCATTCGAGATTTCCCCATTACCGTTGATGGTTGCAATACCAATCGGTGCTGAATGATAAAATTGCTCTAAGCGCATTTCAGTCATTCTTTGAGGTTCAAACAATAAGGGGGCATCATCAGCTTGAAAGGCAACAACTCCAAAATGCGCCTGATCGGATGATTTGAGCTCGTCTTGATCCATGCTCATCGGACGACCATATAAAATGGTACTGATTGTAGAGCCATCTTGGGCGATTAGATCGTAATATTGCACTGATCTTAACTGAGAATAAGGGGTTAGGGTTTGTTGCAATAATTGCACCCCTTCCAGTGACATGATTGAGGTGATGTTTAGCTTTGCTCGCGTGGTATCATCAAACCCTAACCATCCTGCCATGGTGCCGTTCATATAAGTCACTTCACCGTCTACATTAAGGGTGAAAAACCCCATAGGAGCTTGATCAAATTGTTGGACGGCAATGTTTAAATTATTGTACTCGTGGTCTTTCTCAGAGCGCTCTAGTGTTACATCTTGCAACCGCCACACGGTTGATTCAGTGCTGTCTTTTGGCCCATTGAGCTGAATGGGGCGTACGGAAATGCGCAACCATTTAATTGATGGGCGCGTTGAGACTTGGTCTTCATCTAAGATTTGCTGGCTGTCTAGTGGTTGAATGATCGCAAATTCATCTTCCCAGATACGGTTTTGTGCGGCGGCTTGACACAAACGATAGAGAGGCTCTGCAATGGAAGGGTCGCCAGAAAAGTAAGTCTCGACGGTGGGGAGACGGTTTACTATTTGCGAGGCCCCTGCATGAGCTTGACCTATGATATGTGAATAAGCCTGATTGGCATATGTAACCTCACCCTTTTTATTGGTGATCAATATGCCTTCGGCTAGCTGATCTGTATAGGCTGAGAAAATGTTGACGTTCTCTTGGCGTCCATTAAGCTCTACAATGCCGGCTGAGTAAGCTAAAACAGCAAAAATGCCAATTGTAGCGAACAGGCCTAAAGCCCCCATTAAAATGATGCTGAAACCTTGCAGAAAAAAAGCTGCAATCAACACCAAAGCTAATAGGGCAAGACACGCGAGGGTTCTATATTTTCCCGGGTGCAAAACCATTTTTGAAAACTGATCCTCTTCAATCAAATTAGATTTTTGAGGATCTATTGGCACATTTACTTCACTCATGTTTGAAAAACTAACTGATTCGCTTGGTCAATAGGCGTGTTAATAAAAAGAATGCACACCCAAATTTAGGCCTAACAAAGTGCAAAAACATCCTCAAATCATCATAGTACCGCGTTTTACACTATCGTTTTTTATCATTTTGGCGCATCACAAAGCCAATAACTTCAGCTACGGCCTTATAATGTTCTTCTGGAATTTCGTCGTCAACCTCGACAGTGGCATGAAGGGCTCTGGCCAATGGAGGATTTTCAAATAGGGGAATGTCATGTTCGGTGGCGACTTCTCTGATTTTCAGCGCCAAAGCATCAACCCCTTTGGCCATACAAATAGGGGCTGCCATGCCACGTTCATATTTTAAGGCAATCGCATAATGAGTCGGGTTGGTAATGACAACAGAGGCTTCTGGAACAGCTGACATCATGCGTTTGCGGCCGCGCTCCATACGGATTTGTCTGATTTTAGCTTTTACGGTCGGGTCACCTTCTTGTTGTTTGTACTCATCTTTAACTTCTTGAGCTGTCATTTTTAATTTGTTCCACCATTGCTGGCGTTGATAGCTGTAATCTAGGACGGCTATGACAGAATATAACGCAATGACGGCTCCTAAGATTTTTACAGTTAAGACTTTGACGTGCGGCAGGAGCGCTGCTGGTTCGAGAGCCACCATGATTTCAAGGCTATCGCTTGACGGCCACATGATTAGACCGATCAAGGTGGTGACGATCAAAAGTTTTGCCAGACTTTTGGAGAAATTCACCAATGAGGTTGATGAAAACAATCGCTTAAGACCAGCTAAAGGGGAAATTTTAGAGAGTTTGGGTTGCATGGTTTCCGTTTGAAACAAAAAGCCATGTTGAACCAAATTACCTGCAACGGCGGCCACAATAAACACACCGAAGGGTAATGCAATGGCTGCTAAAATTGCCCATAGGATCGTTTGCAAGATCACGATACCCCCGCGACCATCTAATGAATAATCATGCGCATCCAACAGAAATGACTGCATTGAGAAGGATAATTGCCCCGCCATATTGTTTGAAAAAATCAACACAACCAAAGTTGCAGCCGTTAGCATGAACCAGCTGTTGACTTCCTGGCTTTTGACCACATTGCCTTTTTCTTGAGCTTCGCGCAGCTTTTTCTCGCTGGGGTCTTCGGTTTTTTCGCTTTCATCTGGTTCATCAGCCATTTATTTGTCTCTTAACTGTCATTGTTTGCTTTACACGTTTTGCTAAACTTACTCGCCTTATCTCATCAAATTTTGGATGGCCAGCTGATAATAACTTAGATACCAATTCATCATCGCGGCCAATAACACGGCAAACAGTATGATGCCGATATAAATATTTGCTGGCATAGCAATGAAGAACACTTGGATTTGAGGGATGAGCCGTGAAAGAATGCCCAAGCCTAAGAAAAACACCAACCCAAATACAATAAAGGGGGTTGAAATTTGCACGCCTATCTTAAAGGCGCTGCTAACTACTTTTAGAGCTGCATCACTAAAGGGGGCCACTTCGATTGTTTGCGTGGGGGGAAACAGCATATAGCTGTCATACATCGCGCCGATGAGAAGATGATGCAAATCAAGCACCAAAATCATCACAGTGCCCATCATCATCAAGAAGCTAGAAAACACACTATCTTGGCGCCCTGTCATTGGATCTGCTGTTTGGGCAAATGAAAGTCCCGATTGAAATGATATCACATTGCCTGCCACTTGCAGACCGCTTGAAATGAGTTTGACGACGCTGCCAAATGCAAAGCCGATGATTGCTTCTTTCAAACTCAAAGCAACCAATCCAAACAAAGAAGTTGGCATTGGGGGCAAAATCGTGACAACAAGTGGATACATACAAACTGAGAGCATTACAGCAAATGCAAGCCTTGAGCGCATTGGCACGGAATGTTCCCCGATGCCTGGCAACATCATGACAAGTGGTCCAATGCGTGAAAAGATCATGAACATTGTGAAGGCTGTGACAGGTAAATATTGTAGACTAAATGTCATGTTGGTTCATTCTATACCATGTCATTTTTAATGTTGTTTGTGTCCTTGGCTTTCCATGTGATGCTGGATGTCCGTTTTTTGGATATCTTCGTCAACCGCCGGCTATGTGGGCCATTATTCGTTCCATAAAGCTGCCTAGCGTTCCGGCCATAAATGGCATTGCGACCAAAACACTGATAAAGATGGCAATGATTTTAGGTACAAAAACCAACGTCATTTCTTGAATTTGTGTTAGCGCTTGAAACAAAGCGATGATCAAGCCAACGAGCAGACCTACGATCATTGGGGGGCCGGACACCTTGATTAAAACAAAAATAGCATCACGTCCTACATCCATTATTTCTGCACCAGTCATGATGAGAACATTCCTTTTCAATCGCCTTGCAAACAATGGCCTTTCAATTTTGACCAATAGATTCGGCCTTAGTATAGCTGGCAGGCAAATTCAGCGCGATGATTCTTATGGAAAAAGAGTGGGATTTAAATATACACATTTAAATCTATGCAAGAGCATTACCTTAATGGCCCTCTATATAAAGAGCCGTGCTCAATGGTGATGGAATACCTAAATAGGCATGTTCATAATATCACGATAGGCGCTGATCACCCTGTCTCTGGTGGTGACCAATGTCTCAACAGCGACTTCTGTTTCGGCAATGGTTGTAACCAAGTCAACCAAATTACCCTTGCCTTGGGCGACATCAAGGGCGGTGCTTTCAGCATTTCTACCGGTTTTTGAGACGGAATCAATAGCGCCGCTTATCAATTTTGTAAATTCCCCTGTGTCCTCTAGAGCGCCGGAGGTCTTTGCATTTTTCTCGAGTGCCTCAGTTGCTTTTAGGGCTGTTGAATAAGCATTGGCGGCATAATTTGCGCTCACAGTCATTTTTTCTATCCTTAAAAATAAAATTAAACGCGCGTACAAAACTTAAACTTGCCAAATAACAGCCTGAATATATCAGGCCGGAATCCACAGGCCTAAACTCAAAAATGCGAGGTTAAACTCTTAAGATTTCCAATGTTTTGGACAACATGCGCCGGGCTGATGTGATCACATTCAAATTGGCCTCATAAGAGCGCTGCGCTTCTCGCATATCCATAGCTTCAACCATGCCATTGACGTTTGGTGTTTTTATATAGCCGCTATCATCAGCAGCCGGGTTGCCTGGTTCGTGGCGCAGGCCAAATTTTCCTTGGTCATATTTGATCTTGCCAACTTCAACGAGATCAACCCCTAAAGAACGATCATATTCTTGGCTAAAGGTTGTGAGTTTGCGTCGGTAAGGATCTCCGCCTTTTTCTGTAGAGGTGCTGTCTGAATTGGCAATGTTTTCAGAAATAATTCGCATGCGTTGTGATTGTGCGCCAAGGCCTGAGGCGGCAATTTTTAGACTATTTATTAAATCCATCTGAAACACTCCTTGACGTGTAATCACTTAAATAATTTAAAATTCTAGTTGGCCTAATTCTTAAAAGTTGGCCCTTATCTTAACTGTGCTTAACTGTGCTTAACTGTGCTTAACTGTGCTTAACTGTGCTTAACTACGTCCAATGGCTATTTTCAAAAGTCCCAAGGATCTGGAATAGACACTTGTTGCCAGCTGGTAATCAAATTGGTTGGAGGCCACTTTCATCATCTGATCTTCTAAAACCACGCCATTGCCGCTGGGCGTCACTTCAAAATCTTGACCTGAGCGGCTATCATAAGCCTCTCTCGAACTACTAGCGACATTGATATGTTTGGTGTGCGTGATGGCCATGCCTGCTATCGGCTTGCGCACTTGGGCCAATTGCCTATCAAATTTTAATTCTTTTAGATCATTCGGGCGATAGCCGGGGGTGTCAGCGTTGGCCACGTTACTAGCCAGCACAGTTTGACGGCTCTGATGCCATTTCATTTTATCTCGAATAAAGCCCATTAATGGTAAGTCATTTAGCATACTATTCCCTCTATTCCCTCATTTTAAAAATTATGCTCATGATGGCCTCGTTGGGCAAATTTTGCCGCCTACATAGTTAACACGCGGTTAAGATTTTATATTTTGGGGATGAAATCTTTTTTTTAGTGCTGATCTAGGGGCAAATCAGGTAATTACTGCCTAGTAGGGTGGCCTGATTGTAGGGGTTTCTCATTTTCACTATTGCCAAGAAGGGTTTCGTACATGGAGTACCTGGTCTACTGGGTTATTTCACTGCTGTTTGTTGTTGCCCTGATTCTGGGCTGTGCCCTGCTGATTAAAAGATTTTTATTGCCGAATTCTGGCCGCCAGCCTTTGTTTTTAAAAGCAAAACAGCGCCGTCTTGAGGTGATAGAAACCCTAACCCTTGATCATAAATCTCGGCT
>JAJFHF010000070.1 GCA_021775775.1 Hyphomicrobiaceae bacterium | reverse complement strand
CTGAAAACCGCGAAAAAATTGGTGATTATTTAGCCAGCGTTTATAAGGGCCGGGTCAGCGCTTACTATCCTTATTTTCCTGAAAGCCCTTTGGTTCGCATTCATTTCATTATTGGACGAGATGCTGGGAAGACACCTGTTCTTTCTACTGAAAAACTCGAAGCGAAGGTTGAAGATATTTGTCGGCGCTGGGAAGATAAGATGAGTGACGCTATCGGTCGTGTCTATGATCGTGAAGAAACCAACTTGTTGAATGAGGAATATGGGACAGCTTTTCCAGCTGGATATCAAGAAATATACGGAACAAATCGTTTGCTTGAGGATATATCCATTATTGAAGAGATGGATGAAAATCGTTCAAGAGCCGTGGCGTTTCATGAAGATCCATCTGGCGCGAAAGATTGTGTTGAGGTTACGCTCTATAATCTTGCTGAGCCGGTTCCTTTATCGACCCGTGTTCCCATTTTTGAAAATTTAGGCTTTTCTGTCATTGATGAACGTAGTTATACCATTGTTCCCAAAAAGGGAGACGGACAGCCTGTTATTTGTCAGCACATGATGAGGTTAAAGACCAAAAATGGACATGGGGTTGATTTAGAGCGTTTGAACATACCGCTTGTGAGGGGCTTTATGGCGGTGTGGAGCGGTGAGGCTGAGAATGATGGGTTTAATGAAATTATTTCTCTGCTTGGGGTTGATTGGCGCGAAGTTGCTATGGTGCGCTGTCTTGCGCGTTATTTGCGCCAGATAAATGTGCCTTATGATCAAGATTATATTTCACATGTTTTGGTACGTTATCCCGAGGTTACACGTCTATTGATTGGCTTGTTTCATTGCCGGTTTGACCCTGAACAACAAAAAAGCTCTGGCGCTAAGGTCAAGCGGCTCAATGCAAAAATTAAGGAAGCTTTGGGTGCGATCCCTAGTCTTGATGAAGACCAGATTTTAAGATCTTTTCAAAATTTGATATTGGTTGGATTGAGAACAAATTTTTATCAACGCGATAAAGAGGGCCGTGCCCTTGAATGCATAGCTATTAAATTTGATAGCCAACAAATTGAAGGGGCCCCAGAACCGCGCCCATTTCGTGAAATATTTGTCTATTCACCAAATGTAGAAGGGGTGCATTTACGTTTTGGTAAAATCGCTCGTGGTGGTCTGCGGTGGTCTGATCGTGCACAAGATTTCCGCACGGAAGTGCTAGGGTTGGTTAAAGCTCAATTGGTAAAAAACACTGTGATTGTGCCAACAGGCTCAAAGGGTGGGTTCGTGCCAAAAGATATGCCAGATAACCCAAGCCGGGACGAGTTTATGACATGCGGTATTGCGGCCTATAAACGGTTTATCAATGGGCTGTTATCTATCACAGATAATATGCAAGGTAAGACCGTTATCGCGCCACAAAATACTGTGCGATATGATGATGATGACCCCTACCTTGTGGTTGCAGCTGATAAAGGCACGGCGACATTTTCTGACATTGCGAATGAGATTTCTTGTGGCCGAGGGTTTTGGCTAGGCGATGCTTTTGCGTCTGGTGGATCGCAAGGTTATGACCATAAAGTGATGGGCATTACCGCGCGTGGTGGCTGGGAAGCTGTGAAGCGGCATTTCCGAGAAATGGATATTAACATTCAACGTCAGCCCTTTAGCGCGATTGGTGTCGGCGATATGTCTGGTGATGTGTTTGGCAATGGTATGTTGTTGTCAAAGGCGACCAAATTATTGGCGGCGTTTGATCACCGTGATATATTTATTGACCCGACACCGGATCCGAAATCAAGCTGGCGTGAACGCAAACGTTTGTTTGATCTGGGACGTTCGTCTTGGCAAGATTATGATAAAAATCTGATTTCTAAAGGGGGCGGGGTCTTTTCTCGTTCAGCTAAATCTATCAAATTGAGTGCGCAAATTCGCGATATGCTTGGTGTTTCTAATCGTGAGATGTCGCCGGCGCAGCTGATGAAGGCCATATTGAAGGCTCGGGCTGATCTGTTGTGGTTTGGCGGTATTGGCACTTATGTCTGCGGGGCTAGCGAATCGAATGGTGATGTTGGTGACCGGGCTAATGATGGTATTCGGGTCAAAGCTCATGAGCTCAATGTTAAAGTTGTGGGTGAGGGGGCTAATCTTGGGATTACTCAAGCGGCTCGGATGGACTTTGCGATGCGCGGCGGGCGGATCAATACTGATGCGATCGATAATTCTGCTGGTGTTAACTCTTCTGACCTTGAGGTGAATATTAAAATTGCTCTTGGACAAGCGGTTCAAGCTGGGCGTCTTAGTATGGGCAAACGTAATAAGGTTTTATCTTCGATGACGGAAGATGTGGCAAAGCGTTGTCTGGTTAATAATTATCGTCAGACATTGGCTCTTTCTTTAGGGGAAAAACGTGGTCTTGCTGATTTTGGCTTCCAACAATTGCTTATGCGCCGCTTGGAAGAAAGCGGGTTGTTAAACCGGGCGATTGAAGAGCTGCCTGAAGACGCGGAAATTTCAGAGCGGATGGAAGCGGGGCAACCCTTAAACCGTCCTGAGTTATCGACCTTACTTGGTTTTGCAAAGATTGATTTGTTTAACAAGCTAGTAGAAGAGAGCGTTGTGGATGATGCTTATTATCGGCCATCCCTTAGTGCTTATTTCCCTGAAGGAATGCAAAAAGAATTTGCCAAAGATATTCGCTCTCATCCTTTGAAACGTGAGATTGTTGCGACCCAATTGACGAATGATATTATCAATCGGGGTGGCTCTACTATGGTGCTACGTTTAACTGAAGAGACGGGACGCTCTTACGGTGATTTGGCTGCGGCCTTTAGTGTTGCCAGTGAGGTGTTGGATCTTAATCGGATTTATAAAGCTGTTGATGCTCTTGATAATAAGGTTTCTGGTGCAGTTCAGCTGGCACTTTATTCGAAGTTGCAATTTATCACCCGGCGCAGGACAGCTTGGTTTTTGGTCAATGGAGACTTTAGCGCTGGTTTAACTAAAGAGATTAAAGCTTATAAAACAGGGCTTGCGGCTTATATGAAACTTGTCAAACGCTCTCTTAGTGAGAAGCGAAAAGCAACGTTGGCTCGTGACTATGAGGCGATGATTGGCGATGGTGTGCCTGATCACATAGCCACTGCTTTTGTTGACATAACACTTATGAGTGATGGTTTGGATGTGGTTTTGGCAAGTCGAACTTCAAAGGTTGATGTGGCAAAACTGGCCGTTATTGATATTGCCATTGATGACTATTTGCAGTTGGGTGAGCTTATTGGGGCCACTGAAAGTGTGCCTGAAAAGGATGTCTATGATCGTTGGGCTTTGAATGCGGTGGTTAGCCGGATACAAACAGCGCGGCGGACGTTAACAGCTATGATCGGTGTGCAAGGTGCCGGACTTGAGACGTGGCAAAGTGAGCATGAAACAGCCCTTAACCGGGTCCGTCCGGCCATTCAAGAAATTCTTAGTGGGAGTGATATTGGGCTTTCTAAATTGATTGTAGCAGTTGGACAGGTGGATGAGTTGGCACATTGATGTTTGGACTTTGTTTTGCCACCTTGTTTTTTGTCATTTGACTGACATTGATGTTTGATAAGACGTAAAAAACCAGTCCTTTTATGAGGGCTGGTTTTTTATTTGATAATTAGCAAGATTTATTAAACTGATCTCTTTTATGGTTTTTGAGTTAAAATGAAACCAAAGGCTTAATGGCAGGTTATTGCAATGCCGAGGCGTTTCGCAGAGCTTTCGCGTACGCTTATCATGTGCCTCCTGGTGGTATCGTGTTGGATTGAATAAACCAGATAAAACCAGTCGTCCTTTTTCTTAAACAGCGTAAAAAGTACTTGAATGGCATAAAAGACTTGGCGAATTGCCTTTCATTTGGCACCATGCGCGCATGTCAGATCTTAAGCGAAATGTATTTTCATCAGGCCATGTGCGAAAGTTTTTGGTGGTGATTGAAGAAGAAGCCCCGGAAATTGAAGCCGCCCTTGCTTTTGCAGCCAATCGTGTGCGCCGCACGGGGGGCATGATTTCTATGCTTTATGTTATTGAGCCAGGTGATTTCCAGCATTGGCTGGGGGTGAAGGAAATACAGCGTGAGGAAGCTTTGCAAAAGGCCAAGGCCATTTTTCGGCTGTATCGGCGCAAGTTGAAAGCGAATGGTTTTGAAGATATTACTTCAGAAGAAGTTGTTCGTGAGGGTAAAAAGGGCGAGGAAATTTCTAAGCTTATTGAGGAAGATGATGATATTGCCATCATTGTTTTAGGCGCTAGCGAGGAACAATCTGGGCCGGGCCCTTTGATTTCTAATTTGGTCAGTGGGAACAAAGCGGGAAGTTTTCCTGTGCCCATTTCGATCATTCCGGGGCATTTATCGTGGGATGATATTACGTCTTTGGCGTGAATTTCTTAATCTTTTATCACTTTATTTCCTTTGTTACCTTGTTTTTGGGACTGGCCAGTGCCTTTTTTTTGATTTATAACTTAAGCTAGTTTAGAAACATTCTTAAATACTGAATTTTGAGATTAAGGAACCTTTGTCATGTTTATTCAGACAGAAGCAACGCCAAATCCGCAAACTTTAAAGTTTATTCCGGGTAAGCCTGTGTTTGATCAGGGGAATTTGGAATTTTTGAGTGTTGATGATGCAAATACCTCACCGCTGGCCAAACGTTTGTTTGGTATTGATGGGGTGCAGACGGTGTTTTTAGGTTCAGATTTTATTTCTGTTACCAAAGGTGCTATGGAATGGCAGTCGTTAAAACCTGCGGTTTTGGGTGCGATTATGGAACATTATATGTCTGGTGAGCCAGTTATGATGGCGAATTCCACCAATCCGTCTCTCGAAGATGATGAGTTTTTTGATCCAGCTGACATTGAGACGGTTACAACCATTAAAGAATTGTTGGAGACCCGCGTTCGCCCCGCTGTTGCGCAAGATGGAGGCGATATTGTGTTTAAGGGGTTTCGTGATGGGGTTGTGTATTTGACCATGCGCGGTGCGTGTGCAGGGTGCCCCAGCTCTACTGTGACTTTGCAGCATGGTATTGAGAATCTCTTGCGCCATTTCTTGCCTGAAGTGCAAGCGGTGCGGCCAGCTGAAGATGCTTAAAGCGCGCTTTATTTGAGCATTTGGTTTTCACTATTTGTTTTTGTATCTGTATTATAAGTGGTATCGATAAATTTCATGACAGATTTAGGGATTGATACAGCCGGTGCGGGGTGCAGCGTTGGTTTACGCTTTGGCGTGAGCGATGATTTGCGTGTCGTCGCTCGCTTTGAGCGTGCTGAGCGGGGGCAATCTGAGCGGGTCATGGTGCTCTTACAAGAGTTAATCGATGAAGCTGGGGTTGATTATCGTTCTCTTAAGAGAATCATTTGTACAATTGGACCTGGTTCTTTTACTGGCGTTAGGGTTGGTATTGCCTTGGCTAAGGGTTTGGCACTTGCTAGTGGGGCGCCTTTGTATGGGGTCTCAAACCTTGTTTTGATGGGACATAAATATGCCCGGTCGGTTGAGATAACTTCGTCAGATATGGTGTTTGCTGTTTATTTGAATGCAGGGCGTGGTGCGTTTTATATGCAGGCTTTTGCACATAAGAGCTTTGATGACAACATAAAGAGGGATGGCATGACAGGCGCACATATAAATATGCTTTGCCCTCCTGAACTGGTTGAGCGGGAAAATGTTTTAGATTTCATGGCACGTTTTAATACAGAGCAGCTTGTTGGATCTGATAAAGACTTGATTGAGAGCGATCAGCTTTTGAGCCGGTACTCTGTTGATGAGATTGAGATTTTGGCACAAGATTTATTTTCCTTAGATGAGCGTTTTTTAGAGCAGGGCCAAAATGTATCTGCCTTATATTTGCGCGCGCCTGATGCCAAACCGCAGCAGGGCAAAATGTTAGAGCGGAGGTGTTCATGAGGGTTTTGGAAAATGGATATACCGTTAAAGATTTAAGCTTAGAGAATATAACTGGTTTAGCGAAGTTGCATTCTACCTCATTTGCCCGCAGTTGGGGTGCGCATGATTTTGCCCTGTTTTTACAAGATCGACGGATGAAGATATTAGGTGCTTTTCAAACTGGAGAGCATGACCCTTTGGCTTTTTTATTGGTTCGTCAGGTGGAAGATGAGGCTGAAGTTATTTCTTTGGCTGTCGGGCGCCGGCACAGGCGGCGCGGCATTGGTGAAGGGCTGTTGGATATAGCGATTGATGATCTGTGTGAGCAAGGTGTTAAAGAGGTTCATCTTGAAGTGGATGAGCAAAATAGTGCCGCGGTGGAACTTTATAAAAATATAGGGTTTGAAGTGGTTGGCGAGCGGCGCGCTTATTACCCAGCTGGGCCTTCGAAAAAGCGGGCGAATGCCTTGATCATGACTTTGGATTTGGTGGAAGTTGATGCTTGATTTTTTAACTTTTAGTTCGATGTTTATGCTTTGATTGCCTCTTTTTTACTCCATTCTTGGTGTTATTGTTTGTTGGTTTGCCCTCCCTTAAGGCTTTGTTTTCGTCTGGATCTTCCCTTTATCCCACTTTTATTCTGCCTTTATCCGACCTGTGGCACTATGATATTTGCCGGAGATGAGAATAGTCGCTATAAACTTCTTTACAAATGTAAAAAGACAGATGGATGAAGTGAATGGACTTAAAAGAAAGCCAGGAATTATCAAGTCTTGAAAAGTTATGTGCGGAAAAAAATATGCGCATGACGGATCAAAGGCGGGTGATTGCACGGGTTTTATCTTTTGCAACTGATCATCCTAGTGTTGAAGAGGTTTTTAACCGCGCTCATGAGGAAGATGAGGGAATTTCACTTTCAACTGTTTATCGAACGGTACGATTGTTTGTTGAAAGTGGTATTGTCGAGAGCCATGATTTTGGCGATGGCAAAGCGCGGCTTGAGACGGTTGCTGAAGAACATCATGATCATTTGATTAATATTAAAACTGGTGAGGTGATGGAGTTTAGTAACTTAGAGATTGAACGCTTACAAGAGCGTGTCGCGCGTGAGTTGGGGTTTCAGTTAGTGGATCATCGATTAGAGCTTTATGGAATTCCTTTAGAGATAGATAAAAAAGAGATAAAAGAATAGTTTCTAATTGAAGTTTTGGTGAAGGAATTTTGTTTTGTTTTTTGGTATGGTTGGATTTTAAATGGCGACGTTGCGTGCCTCTTGGATGATCTTTTGGTTTGTTATCATCACGGTTATCTTAATTCCTGTACAATGGGTATTGGTGGTTTTTAAACTGCCAATGGCGCGTTGGCTTCCCTATTACTATCATCGACTTATCGGTTGGATTTTGGGTTTGCGCATTCACCTTGATGGAAATGTGCGAAAAAAAACCCCCGTTTTGTTTGTCGTCAATCATATTTCTTGGATGGATGTGATTGTTCTATCTGCTATTGCGCCGTTATCCTTTGTAGCGAAAAAAGAAATAAGCACATGGCGCGGTGTAAAGCTTTTGGCAAAATTACAGCGGACGATTTTTGTGGACCGCGAGCGACGAACTGAGAGTCATAAAACAGCCTCTGAAATTGCACAACGCCTAGATGAGGGCGATTGTATTGTTTTGTTTCCGGAAGGGACAAGCAGTGATGGCAATGGGGTGTTACCTTTTAAAAGTGCTTTGTTTGGTGCAGCGTCTGAGGCTGGGGGCGAGACGTATGTGCAAACAGGCGCACTGGCTTATACCGCTTTAGGTGGTTTGCCGCTTGGGCGCCGGACACGGCCATTGGTGGCTTGGTATGGTGATATGGAAATGGGCAGCCATATTTGGGCGCTGTTAAAGGCTGGTCCATTGGATGTGCATGTGCGTGTCGGTGAGCCCGTGACTTTGAGCGAATTTGGCGACCGCAAAGCCTTGGCTCATTACACGGAAGGGGTTATTCGCGGTGATGTCTCTGAACTGTTAAGTTTGCGCCCGCATGAAAAACAGCTTCCCCTGCCCGTGGATGGACAATGAGCCGTTTGAATGTGGCCTTTAAAGGACTTTTTTGAAAGGTTTAACCTCTACTGAACGGAAAAGACCGGCTTTGGCATAAGGGTCTTCTTTAAGCCAGGTGTTTATTTCTTCAAGTGTTAGGCCATCAAAGACCAATAGGGAGCCACACATATGGCCATCATCAGTTAAAAAGGGACCGGCAAGAAGAAAATTATCTTTCACTTTTTTTAGATGGGCTAGATGGTCACCTCTGTTTTCAAGGCGTAAGTTTTCAGAATTTTCTTTGTCTATACATATGGCGGCAAATTGCATGGGGTGGTCCTATGTTGTTTGATGTTTGTAATTGATGTTCACGGACGGCTTTTTAATTTGATAAGAGAAAAACGGGATTAAACATATAAGTCAAGGTTTCTCTTTTCTTCTTGATGTTTTTTGTTTCAAGAGGTCGATCGTCTAAGATATAGGGTGAGGTTTTATGAGCATTGGTGAAAATTTAAAATTGGTCAAGGCGCGCATGGAAGATGTGCGCGGTGAAAAGAGGACTGGTGCTGGTTTGGGGCATTTAATTGCTGTGAGCAAGACAAGGCCGGTGGAAGATATTGAACTGGCCATTGAGAGTGGGCAGCGGTTGTTTGGTGAAAATCGGGTGCAAGAGGCGATGGCAAAATTCCCGGCGTTGAAATCTCAATATAAAGATTTGCAATTGCACCTGATTGGGCCTTTGCAATCGAATAAGGTGAAGGAGGCGGTTGCGCACTTTGATGTGATCCAAACCATTGACCGGCCTAAGATTGCCAAGGTGATTGCGCGCGAAATGAAAGAGCAAAACCGAGACCTTACTTTGTTTGTGCAGGTGAATGTGGGAGAGGAGCCGCAAAAGGGGGGTGTTCTACCACAAGATCTTGAGGGGCTGTTGGCGCTTTGCCGTGATGAGTATGGGTTAGATATTTCTGGATTGATGTGTATTCCGCCGGTTGATGCAGAGCCGTCCCCCTATTTTGTATTGTTACGGCGTTTGGCTCAGAGCCATGGTATTGAGCTGCTTTCAATGGGTATGAGCGCGGATTTTGAAAGTGCGCTGCAGTTTGGGGCTGATTATGTGAGAGTTGGTAGCGCCATCTTTGGTAGGCGAGAAGCCCCTAAAAACTCATAATTTAGAAAGTGGGAGCTTGGTTGCCAGCGCTCGTTCTTAAATTTAAATATGGATAAGTCCGTTGAGGCGGCTTTAATGATGCCATGCAAGTGTTAAACTGGCGCTATCAGCGATTCGTTATCTTGCAGGGTTTGTTTTGTAAGATGGTCAGTTGCAGTTGGTATTTAAGAGGGCCTCATGGAACAGCAAGTTGCAAAGCAAAAATACGAAAAATTTGAAGTTAGCTTGTGGCTAACAGATATCAACACCACCGAAATTGGTATTTTCCAGCAAGATCGTTATCGGGCAAAATCGCGCCAATTTACGAAGGATATGGATATTCTTGGTGAGGTCAAAGAAGATGGAAAACGAGTTGGTCTCGTGGCCTATCGCAAGGGCGCTTGGAAAAAAGAAACTGGTATGAAACGGCGGATGGTTATCAAGCTGTTTACTGATGAGGTCAATTGGCGTGGGACTTTGGATCTGTTGCTAGGGCGCTCAATGGCGTTGACGCATGGGGCAAGAGGGTTTCCGGTTACGTCATACAGTTTGAATATATCTAAGCATGAACAAATTGTGCAGTTAGAACGCTCCGCTTATAAATGGTGGTTTCAGCCCGAGTTTTTCTCGTTTTTTATTTTAAGAGATGGCAAGCCGGAATTCTATCGTTTGCGGCGTTGTTGGATTAATATTGGCGATGATTATATTTTGTATGATCAGAGGGGTAAAAAAATAGGCAAGTTGAATGGGCGTGTTTTGAATTTGGGCGGTAAATGGAAATGCTGGGTCAAGTCAGAACATTGTGATGCGCAACTTAAATATGTTTTACAGCTGTTTTGCACGATGCTTAAATTTAATGAAGAGGCTAAATGGCATATTCAGGATCTAGTGGGAGATATGAATTCGGGCAAAATGAAAGACCTTAAATTAGAGTCTTTGGAGAGTGATCTTTATATGAACCCGCGCCGGGTGAGATAATAGTGTCTTTTTTTCACTCACGGCTATTTCAAGCGCGAAAAGGCGCTTGAGCCTCCGTTAGGGCGGCGCTTGCGCCGGGCCTCCTTTGTAGGATGCCATGTACGTGCTCTCGAAAAAGAGCACTTCCTTCTTTGTGATGAGAACTTGCTAGAGCGAGTTATATGAATTCATAACTAAGTGACACGCTTTTGACCTTAAATAATGAGTTTGGTTGTTGTTTTTAGTAAAGGTAATAGCTGGTGTAGCTGTTGTTTTTCTAGGGCTATGCAGCCTTGTGTTGGTGGGAAATTTTGTTTTGCCACATGCATAAAAATTGCGCTGCCTGCCCCTTTTATGCGTGGGCACTGGTTGTGGTTGAGAACAACTAGACAGTCGTATAAGTCCTCGTCTCGCCAGAATGTTTCCGTTGAGGCGGGGTATGGCCTTGTGACAGGACGGTTGTAATTACGATCTGTTGGGTCATCGCACCAGCCATAGTGGGGCTTGATGGATTTTATTGGCAATGTGGTTTTGGGACGTTTGGTG
>JAJFHF010000069.1 GCA_021775775.1 Hyphomicrobiaceae bacterium | reverse complement strand
ATGGTGTCTGGGATCTGCAGAGATTTGCTCGAAAATGGTTTGAACTTTCTCTGGGGGGCCTTCAAGCACCTGCAAGAAGCACTTGTTGGTGAACATCAAACAACCTGTAATTTCGAGCTCAGGATTATTTTTTCTAGCTTTATTTAAAATAGAGCCGATCTCATCTTGAATGCTGTTTTGTGTAAACGAAAAAGTCGGCCGACTTAAGTACATCAATTGTATTTTTTTAACATTTTGATTTAACGTCGCCCTAAGACAATGAAAAAATTTTATGAAAACAAGTATATTTTAAAAATATTAAAAATAACAAAATACGTAATTTTCTTATAGATCATTGACATAAACAACTTCGCCGTATCTTCGATCTTACTTTTCGCGCATGAAATAACCGTGAGAGAAACAAAATCTAACTATACGAAGAAGGAAGCGAGCTTAGCGAGCGAACATGACGCCTGTGGCGTCCGGCGCCTAGCGCCGCGCCTCGCAGGCTCAAGCGCTTTTTTCGCGCTTGAAACAGCCGTGAGAGAAAAAAAGCTAACCATACGAAGAAGGAAGTGCTCTTTTTCTGAGCACGCACATGGCGTAGCCCGGCGCGAGCACCGCCCCTCGGAGGGTTTTTCGTCTTAGCGAAAAATAACCGTGAGAGAAACAAAATCTAACTATACGAAGAAGGAAGCGAGCTTTCGCGAGCGAACATGACGCCAGAGGCGTCCGGCGCCTAGCGCCGCCCCTCGGAGGCTCAAGCGCTTTTCGCGCTTGAAATAGCCGTGAGAGAGAAAAACCGCCCACCAAACCAAAGTTTGGTAGGCGGTCGATTTTATTTATTAATTTAAGCTTGAGAGCTTTAGCCGTTTATCAACAACGGTGATTGTTTCAGCGGCATTGTTACAGACAATGCTCAAAGACTTACCTTCAAAGCTATCAATACGAGTGATGTTATTCGGCGTCAGTCTGATTTTTAAACGAGAAGATGATAAATATTCGGTTCTATTAGGTGCACTAACTTCACCAAGCATAAGCGTCACTTCACACTCACCTGCCCGAGGATAGAAATAAGCAGTCGCGCGCTTTGATCCAACAACAAAGCTCATACCACTACCCGGTTTCAGAGTTACACTCTCATCGGCAAAAGATAGTGAGGGTGTGCTGACAAATATAATAGACGTTAAAAGAGTAAGGATTGGAATGATTTTAAATTGTTTCATGGTAAAGCATCTCCTTTGTAATAGACCGTTAACGACGGCTTTGAGGAATTTGAAATCCCCAAATTCAAGTTCACATTTGTATCAATGCGACCTGTTACCTTGTGCGAACGGTTGATGACGAAGAACAATATAAGCTGCAATTTTTAATTGAGGTAGGGGGGCATGTGCAAGCCAGCCATGCACAAATATACTGCGTCAAAATGACTATGATTCTGCTTATGTCATTTTGCTGAAACGTTTATTCGTTCAACACATGATTAAGTTGATCTAGGCCGTGAAGGCTATGCATTTTTGTTGCATAACGATGGTCTTCGTAGAGCGGAAGCCCTCAAAGATGGTCTCTATTGTTCAGGTGAAAGATGGTTTATTACAAAGAGAAAGATAGTGCCAGTGATCTTGGCAAGACGACGAATACGGATCAAAGCTCCCTGGTCACTGTCTTCAGCTAAGAAATGCGACATAATTTTGCAATAGCCCCATTTTATGAGTTTTATCTATGATAACTACATTGTGGATAGTAGGTTGTAAAACAAAACGAATCCTGAGAGATACTTATCCTAGAGTTAACACATTTTGCATTTATTTCATTTATTACACTTACTGAATTGTGATATAATATAAATATTCATAAGTATTGCGTAATAGAAGGGAATTAAAATGAGCGATCGAAGAGGTGCGGATCAGTTGGTGATGCCAACGGATGAAAATCAGGAAATCGCAAGAGATATGTTAAGACATATTGATCATGAACAGGCTAGATTTGTATTGAGAGATTCAGAGGCTAGCGATATTGTTCTTCCTGAAGATATATACATGCTTTTAAGAAGTATACTGATAGATTTAAGTCAAAACAAAGCCGTTCATGTCTGTCGTACAGATTTGGAATTATCCACTGTGCAAGCAGCGGATTATTTGATGGTGTCACGTCCTTTTCTAATTAAATTAATTGATCAAAAAGAAATACCATGCCGAATGGTAGGTACACATAGACGTGTTAAACTTGAGGATCTTGAGGCCTATCGTGAAAAAACTGATACAGCCGATAAATTAGCCAGAGAAGAACTCACTAAAATGGCAGAAGAGCTTGGGTTGGGGTATTAATTGCTTGTCTACTTATACGGCGATATTTGATGCAAATGTACTGTATTCGATACCAATAACTGATCTGGTTATGGAGCTGACAGCTGCAAGGCTTTTTCGAGCTCGCTGGAGTAAAGATATCGAGGAAGAGTGGATTAGAAGCATTCTAAAGAATAATCCAGATGTGGATGGTAAGAGAATACGATTGCGCTGTCAGCAAATGAATAATTATGGTAGATCAGTCACCGGTTATAGAGACCTAATTCCCAGCCTTGATTTACCAGATCCAGATGATAGGCATGTACTTGCAGCTGCTATAGTTGGGCGAGTAGATGCAATTGTAACATTTAATACAAAAGATTTTCCCAAAGAACTTATCAACCAATACGGCATAGAATGCCTAGATCCAGATACATTTTTATATCATCAATATACTCTAGATCAGCCTAAATTTTTAGCTGCAGCAAAAGAAGTGAGAGGTCGGCTCTCCAGACCAAAATATAATGTTGAGGGATATTTGGATAACTTGAGAAAATGTAATTTACCAGGTATCGCAGAAGCGTTAGAGAATACTAAAAAAATTATATGAATTAATGATCTTTAGATAGCTAAATCAAAAAGACTATACTCCCCCAAAAAATTCCTGCCTTTCTCAGTTATTTAAGTTATATTTAATGTAAACTGAGAAGGTCTCACCCCATAAAGCCAGTTGCCTTGGACTTTTCTTTAAACTACCAAACAGACACTATGTGTCTCCAAACCGCCCCTCAATATAATCCTGCACAATCTGCTGAAACTCCCCCGCAATATTATCCCCGCGCAAGGTCATCGCCTTTTTCCCATCAATAAACACCGGGGCCGCTGGGCTCTCACCGGTGCCAGGCAAAGAGATGCCAACGTCGGCATGTTTGGATTCGCCCGGCCCGTTGACAATGCAGCCCATCACGGCCAGGTTTAACGTCTCAACGCCAGGGTATTTTTCGCGCCAGAGCGGCATGCTGGTTTGAATGTGATTTTGAATGTCTTGCGCCAATTCTTGAAACACCGTGCTCGTCGTGCGCCCACAACCAGGGCACGCGGTCACCACCGGCACAAAGGCGCGCAACCCCATAGATTGCAAAATCTC
Source organism: Hyphomicrobiaceae bacterium (assembly GCA_021775775.1). GTDB lineage: Bacteria > Pseudomonadota > Alphaproteobacteria > Rhizobiales > HXMU1428-3 > HXMU1428-3. Next base: position 5,076 of record JAJFHF010000069.1, on the reverse strand, counting down.
CTGGCCAACTTTAACCTCTTTGGTGCGATCCCCGCCAGGTTCCGGTGTCAGCGAAATGCGAATGGTGTCACCAATCCCCTCTTGTAACAGGATGGATAAGCCTGCCGTCGACGCCACAATGCCCTTAGAGCCCATGCCCGCTTCCGTTAAGCCTAAATGCAAGGCATAGTCTGAGCGCTGGGCCAGCATGCGGTAAACACAAATCAAATCTTGCACCGCGCTCACCTTGGCTGACAATATAATCTGGTCAGCCCCCATGCCAAGCTCGTTGGCGCGATCCGCGCTCAAAAGGGCTGATTGCACAATCGCCTCATGCATCACGGCGCGCGCTTCTAAAGGCTGATCCAGCTTGGCATTTTCATCCATCAAATGGGTCAGCAATTCTTGATCAAGCGAGCCCCAATTGACCCCGATGCGCACCGGTTTTTCATATTTCAACGCCATGTCAATCATGCTTGAAAACTGCTTATCCCGTTTGGCCCGAAATCCCACATTGCCTGGATTGATCCGATACTTGGCCAAAGCCTGCGCCATGTCGGGGTGATCAGCCAACAGCGTATGCCCAATATAATGAAAGTCACCAACAAGCGGCACATCAACACCCCTGGCCAACAAGCCATCTCGAATGTAAGGGACAGCCTTTGCCGCCTCTTCCCGGTCAACGGTGATGCGCACCAACTCAGAGCCCGCTTGGGCAAGGGCGGCCACTTGCGTAATGGTGCCTTCAATATCAGCAGTGTCCGTATTGGTCATGGATTGCACAACGATCGGTGCATCGCCGCCAATAGGCACGTTGCCCACTTTTACAGATGTGGTTTTATGGCGATTGATCACGCGGTCAAAAACTCCTAAAAGAGAAAAACAAAAGAGGGCTCACTATGTGAGTTTTACCTTGGTTTGAAAAAACTAGAAAGCAAAAACAACATCGCCATAGCCACAACAATCGCCGGCCCGGTCGGAATATCAAAATAAAGCGACGCAAGCAGCCCTGCAATCACGCTTAATGAGGAAATCACGCCCGTAACCACGACCATCTGTTCAGGCGTGCGTGCAAAATTCATAGCGCCGGCTGCTGGAATGATTAACATAGCGGTCACCAATAACAAGCCAACAAACTTCATCGCCAAAGCGACCGTTGCCGCCATGGCGATGCTGAACAGCAATTGCGTACGATCAACATTGATCCCTTCTGCCAACGCCAATTCGCGATCAAGGCTCACAGTTAACAGGTCTTGCCATAAATAAAAGATCAGCCCCCAAATTACAATCAACCCGCCAAACACCATGAAAACATCAAGCGTTGAAATGGCCAAAATATCCCCAAATAACAAGCCCATCATATCCACTTGCAAAGCTTGAAACTGGCTGGTCACAATCAGCCCCACAGCCAACACCACGTGGGCCAACAACCCAAGAGCCGTATCTTTGGCCAAGGGGGAATGGCGCTCCACCAAGCGAAGGCCCAGAGCGACCAAAAGCGCGGCAATAAACACCCCCACTGTCACATTCATTTGCAAGAGCAAGCCAAACGCCACGCCCAATAAACCTGCATGCGCAATGGTTTCACCAAAATACGCCATGCGCTGCCAAACCACAAAACACCCCAAAGGCGCAGCGATCAGCGCCATGCCAATACCGCCAAGGGCAGCCCGCCATAAAAAATCATCCATTAGGGCGTATCCTCGTGGGGAATATCATGAGTACCGCAGTCGCCATCATGCACATGCCCACAAAGCTGATGCTCATGGTCATGATTATGAGCATAAACCCCATATTGGCCCGCTCGTTCTGGTCCAAACAATTTGGCATATTCGGGATGCTCCCCAATTTGCTCCGGCACCCCTTCACAACACACATGCCCATTGAGACAAAATACCCGGTCGCTTTGGCCCATCACAATATGCAGATCATGAGAGATTAATATGATGGCACAACCCAACCGATCTCGCAGATCAGATATAAGCTGATAAAGAGCCGCTTCTCCTGCAAAATCAACCCCTTGCGCAGGCTCATCTAAAACCAACAAATCAGGCTTGATCACCAACGCGCGTGCCAACAACACCCGTTGCATTTCCCCACCAGATAGGTCAGCCATTTGGCTGCGCAACAAATGACCTGCCCCCACATCTTTAAGTGCGTTGGTAAGAGCCTCCATCGACACCCGTTGGCCCCGTTGGCGCAGGGTTAAAAAACGCTCCACTGTGAGCGGCAAAGTGCGCTCTAACTTCAAACGTTGAGGCACATAGCCTATTTTTAAATCTGGTTGACGCTTGATGGTACCAGTATCAGGGGTCAAGATCCCCAAACAAAGCCGCGCAAAGGTAGTCTTGCCGCCTCCGTTCGGGCCAATTAATGTGACAATTTCTCCTTTGGTAATGGAAAAATTCACATGACTTAAAATCGCCCGCCCATCTCGACGAAACCCAACATCCAACGCTTCAATTAACATGTCTTTTCAAGCTCCTGATGGCCGCTTGCCTGACAAAGCGAGCAAACCCCTTTAATTTCCAATTGGCTTCGTTTGGGGGCAAATCCGCTTTGATCTACAAATTGTTCTATCAGCGGGCCAAGCGTTTGCCCATCGATCTCGCCAATGGTCTCGCAGTTCTCGCAAATTAAAAAGACCAACGGTTCAAAAGAACAACAAGGGCTATCTTTTTCAAAATTACGCTGACAGGCAAAATAAGAATTGGTGCTCTCCAACCGGTGAATAAGCCCGGCATCCAATAAAAAATCCAAACTGCGATAAACAGAGATTGGAGCCAATTTTTTACCTTGGCTCGCAAAACGATCTAAAATCTGATACGCCCCCACAGCTTTGTGGCTGGCAGCAACCTCACTCAGCACGTCGCGGCGCAAATGAGTGAACCGCAGCCCTAAATGTTTGCAGTGCCCCTCAGCATATGTCATCAAATTTTGGGAACACAACTTATGATCATGATCAAATGTAGGAAATAAAGACGAACTCATAAAAACCTCAAAAATAAAGTGCTTTTCCAAGAAATGTAACATTATCGCATTTTGCATGATTGGTAAACAAATCGGGTGATCAAGTTTTGAAACAAGCCACAAACCAAACCTTATCAATGGTGAAAAAGCAAGAGAGGGGTAAAGAAAACGCTGTCATCTGTTTAAAAACCGTATTAATTGTGAATCAGCATATAAACTTTAAAAGACACCAATGACGAAAAAAGTGGACAAACATCATGCCATCACGAATTGAAATTATTGAAAGTGAGCTTTTAAGATGTCCGGTCACAGCCATTGTAAACACCACAAATTCTTCCCTGATTCCCAATAACGACGTCGAACAAAAATTGCACGACGCAGCAGGGGCCAAACTCGCACAAGAATGCACCCACGTCGCCCCTTGCCCTCCAGGAGAGGCGCGCATAACCAGAGGTTATAACCTTCCCTTTGATTTGGTCATCCATACGGTAAGCCCAACTTGGGGCGGGGGAGAAGCAAATGAAGATAAGGTTTTTGCCCGTTGTTATAGGGAAATTTTTAAATTAGTTCGTTCTTTTGAAATCACCTCATTTGCGATCCCTCCTCTTTCAAGTGAAGAACAAGGCTTTCCTCAAAAACGAGCAGCACATATAGCGATAAAAGAAATCCTCGCAGAACTAAATAAAAACAAAGAGATTGCCCGCCTGGTTTTGTGCTGTCCTGATCAAACAATTGTACAGATGTATGAAGCCGCTTTTGATAAAATAAACAGTTAGCATCAAAAAACACGCAAAATAGAAGGAACAGACCATGGGGAATGAAGAAACCGAGCAATTAATAGTTGGTTGGCGCGAGTGGGTTAAATTACCCAAATTAGGTCTTGGTGCCATCCATGCAAAAATTGATACGGGGGCAAAAACCTCCGCTCTTCATGCTGAAAACATTGAAGCATTTGGTCCCATCGAGCGTCCAAAAGTGCGTTTTGGGGTGAAGCCAGTTGATAACAATGAAGATACGGTCATCTATTGCACCGCCCCGATTATCGATCGTCGTTATGTCACCAGCTCTAATGGGGAAACAGAATTTCGCACGATCATCCAAACAGATTTAGGGATTGAAGGTCATACTTGGCCTATAGAGGTCTCTCTCACCAACCGTGAAAATTTAGCCCATCGTATGTTGTTAGGACGAGAGGCAATGGACGCGGCAAACTTGGTTGTGGAGCCGAGTTCGCAATACCTTCTTCCAAAACTTTCAATTGATATCTATAAAAATGTTAAAACCCAAAGTCCTGTGGCCCGCAGCCTGCGCATTGGCCTATTGACTATGGAGCCAAAAAACCATTCAAACACACAAATTATCAAATCAGCTGAAAGCAATGATCATGTTATAGAAATGATCAACACCACCAATTGTTATATGAATATAAATTCCATCACTGCAGGATTGCATTATAATGGTGAGCAGTTGCCGCGCTTTGATGCGATAATCCCACGTATTGGGGCGCAAATTACAGCTTATGGCACTTCAATTGTGCGCCAGTTTGAAATGACCGGCGCTTATTGTCTAAATTCTGGACATTCTATTTCTCGCTCACGAGATAAATTAGAAGCTCACCAAGTTATGGCTCGTCATGGTCTGCCAATGCCGATTACAGCTTTCGCAAGCTCTCCAAAAAACACTGATGATCTAGTTAAACTAGTTGGCGGTGCCCCGTTGGTCGTTAAGCTTTTAAAAAGTACACAAGGCAAAGGTGTTGTGTTGGCTGAGACAAAAAAGGCCGCGCAATCAGTCATTGATGCCTTTCGCGGTCTCGATGCCGATTTTTTGGTACAAGAGTTTATCGCCAGTGCCAAGGGGGCAGACATTCGCTGCCTAGTACTTGGCAATAAGGTCATCGCCACCATGCAAAGACAAGCCGGGCCGGGCGAATTTCGCTCAAACATTCACCAAGGAGGATCAGGAAAGGAAATCAAACTCACTCGTGAAGAAAGATCAATGGCCATTAAGGCAAGCAAAGTTTTTGGTTTGGGGCTTGCTGGTGTTGACATAATACGCTCTGACAAAGGCCCTTTATTATTGGAGGTTAATTCCTCACCAGGCCTAAAAGGCATAGAAGAGGTGACG
>JAJFHF010000068.1 GCA_021775775.1 Hyphomicrobiaceae bacterium | reverse complement strand
CAAACAAAAAAACATAACTTATGAAGAGTTGGCCGATCCAAAATGGCGGGGCCGAATTTGTATGCGCTCTGGCCAGCATGTTTATAATGTGGCGATGATAGCGGCGATGATCAAACACCATGGCCGGGACTGGACCAAGACCTGGCTTGAAGGGGTGAAAGCAAATTTAGCGCGCCGGCCTTCTGGGAATGATCGCGGGCAGGTAAAGGCGGTTTTTGCCGGCCAATGTGACCTAGCGATTGGCAACACTTATTATATGGGCAAAATGCAGCTCAATGAGAAGAAGCCTGAGCAAAAGCAATGGGCGGCGTCTGTGAAAATTTTGTTCCCTAATTCTGAAAAACGCGGTGCGCATGTGAATTTATCAGGGATGGTTTTGGCAAAATATGCCCCTCATAAAGAAAACGCCATTAAATTGATGGAATATCTTTCATCAGATGCAGCGCAAAAGATCTATGCTCAGGTAAACCATGAATACCCTGTTAAAGAGGGTGTGGAATGGTCTGACCTTGTGAAAAGCTGGGGCGTGTTTAAAGCCGACACTGTCTCTTTGGATGAGATCGCTAAACTTCGCAAAGCCGCCTCATTGCTCGTTGATGAGACGGATTTTAATGCGGGGCCGAGTAGTTAGTTTTTACCACCAAGTCCTTCGCTGCGCTCAGTGTACTTGGTGGTAAGTTTTCAATATGGTCTTGTTTCTGCTTGGGGCGGCCCGGCGTAGAAACAAGGCTTTTTTGTTTGAGATGCTGTCGCATCTGTTTTTTGTTGATTCTGACTTTGTGACAGGAGAGCGATTATAGCACACCGCTTTTAGTCCAGATCAATATGAGGCCAATAGCGATTATTAGGTCAATGACGATGCACCATGGAATATACCATTGAGGAATGGCCACTAACTTCATATTTGATTTGTTATGGTGAGCTAAGTCCCATAGAGCATGGGCGGCATAAGCGGCGGGTATAAACCACGGGCTTATTACCAGCCCCAACAGAGCTGCGATTCCGAAAGCACTCGCCATATTAAACTCAATCATCTGTTCACGATTATCTCCATTCACCACTGCAAATCCAAAATATACTCCAGCTACAATACCCAGCAGCACCGCTGCTAAGGCCAGTGAAACGTCATCGTGTAAGAAGAAGTGCGGAAATAAACTAACCGCGCCGACCACAATACCAGTTAACACAGGGTAGGTAGAGAAAATGGAAGTGCCTTTTTGGTGAGAGTGATTAGACGTACTCATGTTGTTGATCTCCTCTTTTGAAAGTGATCCATTTTTACTAAAGCATGTGCTCAATATTATATTGAAATGCTAAATGCTCTTTAAAGTCCAGCTCTAAATAGTCCCACTTTACTTGATGACGGACAAGGCACACCAACTTTTCATAATATTTCCACGAGGTAGATATTGCTTTTGTGCTTTAAGTCCTAACAGTTGGATTATTGGATAAAGCCAACAATTTCTTTGGTTTTTTGTAAGATGGGTTCAGCGATTTTGTTGGCGCGGTTGGCGCCGTCTCTCAAGATGCTATCCAACTCATCAGGAGCGTCCATGAGGCGGCGCATTTCATTGCCGATGGGGCTGATTTTTGCAACCGCCAGTTCTGCGAGAGCTGGTTTGAAGGTGGAGAATTGAGCGCCGCCATATTCTTTTAAAACGTCTGTTTTGGATTGGTTGTTTAAAGCGGCAAAAATACCAACAAGATTGGCGGCTTCTGGGCGGTCTTTCAGGCCTTCTTCTTCAGATGGCAGAGCTTCAGGGTCGGTTTTGGCTTTGCGGATTTTTTTGGCAATGGTATCGGCATCATCTGTCATGGTGATGCGGGATAGATCAGATGGGTCGGACTTGCTCATCTTTTTTGATCCATCACGAAATGACATGACCCTCGTAGCCGGGCCTTGAATGAGCGGTTCTGGTTGAGGAAAGAACAGGCCATCTTCTTTATTACTACTGGCGATTATCGCCTCTTTGAAGTCGACGTTGAATTTTTGGGCGATGTCGCGGGCTAATTCTAGATGTTGTTTTTGATCTTCACCGACGGGTACATGAGTGGCGTGATAAAGAAGGATGTCGGCGGCCATTAAAACCGGGTAGGTGAACAGGCCGACAGAGGCATTCTCTTTGTGCTTGCCAGCTTTTTCTTTAAATTGAGTCATGCGGTTGAGCCAACCCATGCGGGCAACGCAATTTAAGATCCAGGAAAGTTCTGCATGGCCTGCAACTTGAGATTGATTGAAAATGATATGAGCTTTGGGGTCAATGCCTGAAGCGATGAAGGCGGCTGTCACTTCGCGGATGTTGTGGCTTAACTCTTTTGGATCTTGCCACACTGTAACCGCGTGCAGATCTACAACACAATAGAGACATTCATGGCTTTCTTGAAGGGCCACAAATTTGGTGATGGCCCCTAGATAATTGCCAAGATGCAAATTGCCTGTTGGTTGGACGCCTGAAAAAACCCGCTCTTTGTGTTGCATAGTGTTTGTTCTCAATGTCTTG
>JAJFHF010000067.1 GCA_021775775.1 Hyphomicrobiaceae bacterium | reverse complement strand
CTGAAAACCGCGAAAAAATTGGTGATTATTTAGCCAGCGTTTATAAGGGCCGGGTCAGCGCTTACTATCCTTATTTTCCTGAAAGCCCTTTGGTTCGCATTCATTTCATTATTGGACGAGATGCTGGGAAGACACCTGTTCATTCCTCTAAAAAACTCGAATCGAAGATTGAAGATATTTGTCGTCGCTGGGAAGATAAGATGAGTGACGCTATTAGCGGCGTCTATGATCGCGAAGAAACCAACTTGTTGATTGAAGAATATGGGACAGCTTTTCCAGTTGGATATCAAGAAATTTATGGAACAAATCGTTTACTTGAGGATATATCCATTATTGAAGAGATGGATGAAAATCGCTCAAGAGCTGTGTCGTTTCATGAAGATCCATCTGGTGCTAAAGATTGTGTTGAGGTTACACTTTACAATCTTGCTGAACCGGTTCCTTTATCGACCCGTGTTCCTATTTTTGAAAATTTGGGTTTTTCTGTCATTGATGAACGCAGCTATACCATTGTTCCCAATAAGGGAGACGGACAGCCTGTTATTTGTCAGCATATGATGAGGTTAAAGACCAAACATGGACATGGGGTTGATTTAGAGCGTTTGAACACACCCCTTGTGAAGGGCTTTATGGCGGTGTGGAACGGCGAGGCAGAGAATGATGGATTTAATGAGATTATTTCTTTGCTTGGCGTTGATTGGCGTGAAGTTGCTATGGTGCGCTGCCTTGCGCGTTATTTGCGTCAGATAAATGTGCCCTATGATCAAGATTATCTTTCACATGTTTTGGTGCGCTATCCAGACGTTACGCGTTTATTGATTGGTTTGTTTCATTGTCGGTTTGACCCTGAACAACAAAAAAGCTCTGGGGCTAAGGTGAAGCGGCTGAATGCAAAAATCGATAAAGCTTTAGGTGCGATCCCAAGTCTTGATGAAGATCAGATTTTAAGATCTTTTCAAAATTTGATACTGGTTGGATTGAGAACCAATTTTTATCAACGTGATAAAGAGGGCCATGCCCTTGAATGCATAGCTATTAAATTTGATAGCCAACAAATTGAAGGGGCCCCCGAACCGCGGCCATTTCGTGAGATATTTGTCTATTCACCAAATGTAGAAGGGGTGCATTTGCGTTTTGGTAAAATTGCTCGTGGTGGTCTGCGTTGGTCTGATCGTGCGCAAGATTTCCGCACGGAAGTGTTAGGGTTGGTTAAAGCTCAATTGGTAAAAAATACTGTGATTGTGCCAACAGGTTCTAAGGGTGGGTTTGTGCCAAAAGATATGCCCGATAATCCAAGCCGGGAAGAATTTATGGCGTGCGGTATTGCGGCCTATAAACGGTTTATCAATGGGTTGTTATCGGTGACAGATAATATGCAAGGCAAAACCGTTATCGCGCCGCAAAACACTGTTCGGTATGATGATGATGACCCCTATCTTGTGGTTGCTGCTGATAAAGGTACGGCGACATTTTCTGACATTGCGAATGAGATTTCTTGTGGCCGAGGCTTTTGGCTAGGCGATGCTTTTGCTTCTGGTGGGTCGCAAGGTTATGACCATAAAGTGATGGGCATTACCGCACGCGGTGGCTGGGAAGCTGTGAAGCGGCATTTTCGAGAAATGGATATTAATATTCAACGTCAACCCTTTAGCGCCATTGGTGTGGGGGATATGTCTGGTGATGTGTTTGGCAATGGTATGTTGTTGTCAAAGGCGACCAAATTATTGGCGGCGTTTGATCACCGGGATATTTTTATTGATCCAACACCGGATCCAAAATCGAGCTGGCGCGAGCGCAAACGTTTGTTTGATCAGGGGCGCTCCTCTTGGCAAGATTACGATAAGAGTTTGATCTCTAAAGGGGGCGGGGTCTTTTCTCGTTCAGCTAAATCTATCAAATTGAGCCCTGAAATTCGTGAAATGCTTGGTGTTTCTGATCGTGAGATGTCTCCAGCCCAGTTGATGAAAACCATCTTGAAAGCTAGAGCTGACCTGTTGTGGTTTGGCGGTATTGGCACCTATGTTTGCGGTGCTACGGAAGCTAATGGTGATGTTGGTGATCGGGCGAATGACGATATTCGGGTCAAGGCTCATGAGCTCAATGTTAAAGTTGTGGGTGAGGGGGCTAATCTTGGGATTACGCAAGCTGCTCGGATGGACTTTGCTATGCGCGGCGGGCGGATCAATACTGATGCGATCGACAATTCTGCTGGGGTTAACTCTTCTGACCTTGAGGTGAATATTAAAATTGCTCTTGGACAAGCGGTTCAAGCTGGGCGACTTAGTACGGGTAAACGTAATAAGGTTTTATCTTCGATGACGGAAGATGTGGCGAAGCGTTGCCTGGTTAATAATTATCGTCAGACATTGGCTCTTTCTTTAGGGGAAAAACGTGGCCTTGCTGATTTTGGCTTCCAACAATTGCTCATGCGCCGGTTGGAAGAAAGTGGGTTGTTAAACCGGGCAATTGAAAAGCTGCCCGAAGATGCCGAAATTTCAGAGCGAATGGAAGCGGGGCACCCGTTGAATCGCCCTGAACTATCAACCTTGCTTGGGTTTGCTAAGATTGATTTGTTTAACAAGCTAGTAGAAGAGAGCGTGGTGGATGATGCTTATTATCGGCCATCCCTTAGCGCTTATTTTCCTGAAGGGATGCAAAAAGAATTTGCCAAAGACATTCGCTCTCATCCTTTGAAACGTGAGATTGTTGCGACCCAATTGACGAATGATATTATCAACCGGGGTGGCTCGACAATGGTGCTACGCTTAACTGAAGAGACGGGACGCTCTTATGGTGATTTGGCCGCGGCCTTTAGTGTTGCCAGTGAGGTGTTGGATCTTAATCGGATTTATGAAGCTGTTGATGCTCTGGATAATAAGATTTCTGGTGCTGTTCAGTTGGCACTTTATTCGAAGTTGCAATTTATCAGCCGGCGCCGGACAGCTTGGTTTTTGGTCAATGGAGATTTTAGCTCTGGTTTAAGTAAAGAGATTAAAGCTTATAAAACAGGGCTTTCCTCTTATATGAAACTTGCGAAACGCTCTCTTAGTGACCAGCGAAAAACAAAGCTGGCTTTAGAATATGAGGCGATGATTGGCGATGGCGTGCCTGAAGATATAGCCACTGCTTTTGTCGATATAACGCTTATGAATGATGGCTTAGATGTGGTTTTGGCAAGCCGAACTTCAAAGGTTGATGTTGGAAAATTGACTGCTATTGATATTGCTATTGATGATTATCTGCAGTTGGGAGAGCTTATTGGGGCCACTGAAAGTGTGCCTGAAAAGGATGTCTATGATCGTTGGGCGTTGAACGCGGTGGTTAGTCGGATACAAACAGCGCGGCGGACGTTAACTGCTATGATCGGTGTGCAAGGTGCCGGACTTGAGACGTGGCAAAGTGAGCATGAAACAGCCCTTAACCGGGTCCGTCCGGCCATTCAAGAAATTCTTAGTGGGAGTGATATTGGGCTTTCTAAATTGATTGTAGCAGTTGGTCAGGTGGATGAGTTGGCACATTGATGTTTGGATTTTGTTTTGCCACCTTGTTTTTTGTCATTTGACTGACATTGATGTTTGATAAGACGCAAAAAACCAGTCCTTTTATGAGGGCTGGTTTTTTATTCGATAATTAGCAAGATTTATCAAACTGATCTCTTTTATGGTTTTTGAGTTAAAATGAAACCAAAGGCTTAATGGTAGGCTATTGCAGTGCCGAGGCGTTTCGCAGAGCTTTCGCGTGGGTTTATCATGCGCCTCCTGGTGGTATCGTGTTGGATTGAATAAACCAGATAAAACCATTCGGCCTTTTTCTTAAACAGCGTAAAAAGTACTTGAATGGCATAAAAGACTTGGCGAATTGCCTTTCATTTGGCACCATGCGCGCATGTCAGATCTTAAGCGAAATGTAT
>JAJFHF010000066.1 GCA_021775775.1 Hyphomicrobiaceae bacterium | reverse complement strand
CAACGAATCACTATAAAGCATGATAAAATAACGCAATCCCAATGACTGAATTAAAAGTCGATCGACTGAAGTGAAGACAAGATAATTGCAAAGATGACATCACCTTTTTTACAACAAGTGAACAACACCCAAGAAGAGCTGGTCTTGTGCGGGCAAAGCTTTATAGCGCACCCCTCAGGCGCACTTCTTTGGCCAAGTGAACAAGCCTTGATTGTGTCAGATCTTTATCTTCGCTCTGGATACTCTTTGAGCGCCCTTAATCAACTCGGCAACAAAAGCCAAGCTAGCGCCCAGCTCAACACCATTAACACCCTCATCGAAACCTACTCAATTAAACAAGTGCTCGCCCTAGGCCGCTCTTTTCGCCGCCTGGATGACCCTTATCATCTAGAAGCAAGCGACATGACCGCCCTTTACAACATGCAAAAGCAAGTTGATTGGATCTGGGTGGCTGGCCCGATGGCGCGCCAACTGCCCAATCTGGTCGGCGGATTGCGCATGGTCAAATATCAGCAAAACGGCTTTACCTTTCGCGCCATGCCGCGCAATGTCCCGCTCACCCACGAGATCGCCGCTGGCATGTACCCAATGGCGCGGCTAAGCGAAGACAATTATGACTTTGATGAAAGCTTGTGCCTGCCCTGCTTCGTGTGCAACCGCAAACGCTTGCTCATGCCCGCCTTTGGTGGCCACCTGGCGGCCCGCAATATCTTGGGCGATGAGTTCTTACCGTTTTTTGGCTATGACGACCTGATGATCCAAGTCGTCGACCAATTCAAAACCTACCCCGTCCCTAAAGTTGCCCTTAAGGTTGGCTAACCCGTTCTATATTTAATCTTAAAAACACCATCCCCCCTCAGCCCAGCCATTTTCCTTGCATCAACAACGGCACATCGCCGTTAACCCCAGCCGCCTCTTTCACGAAAAAGTCTTTTAGCGGTGGTACCCGGTCCACAAGGCGCAAACCAAACCCGCGCAACTCGCGCAACAAAGGCTGGTCGTTGGAAAACAGCCGGTTCAACCCATCCATGGCAAAGGCAGACATCACCCCATCAAAGCGCCGCCATTGCTGATAGCGCTCCAGAGCAATCTGTGCGCCAAAATCCAGCCCCAACCGTTTTGTCTCCACCACAATCTCAACCAGCGCGGCCACATCGCGCAAACCAATATTCATCCCCTGGCCAGCCAACGGGTGCACCCCGTGCGCCGCATCTCCAATCAAAGCCACCCGTGGCCCAATAAACGAATGAGCCACCATCAATGAGAGCGGAAAGTGCGCGCGCGGCCCTGCCACCTTCACCGTGCCTAATTTAGGCGCAAAGCGCTTATTCACTTCCTGCTCAAACGCTTCATCACTCAAAGCGCACATGTCCCCTGCCAAACCGCGCTTTTCAGACCATACCAATGACGCCCGATTTTCATGGGCGTCATCACCCACCAAAGGCAAAATCGCAAACGGCCCGGCTGGCAAAAAATGTTGCACAGCTTTGCCTTCATGGGGACGAGAAAGCGCCACAGAAACCACAATCCCATCCTGATCATAATCAGATGACTGTGTTTGAATGCCAGCCTGTTCACGCACAAAAGAGCCGCGCCCATCAGCGCCAATGAGCAACCCCGCCTGGCACCGCGCCGCGCCAACCGTAATGTCTACATGTGCTGGTCCAGCCTCAAAGCCTTGCACGCCGCTGCGCTCACAAACCGTAATATAATCTCCCGCGCCCAGCGCGCGATAAATCGGCCCCGCCAAATGCTCATGTTCAATGATATAAGCGCCCGGTTTGCCCATACCAATTTCACCATGAAAATTCAAAAACACCGGCCGCAACGGGCTATCAAGCGCGCTATCGGTAATATCAATCTCAACAATCGGTTGGGCAAAAGGCGCCATCGCTTCCCACAGCCCCAACATATCCAACAACACACGCGAACTTTCAGACAACGCATACGCCCGCCCCCGATTGCGCCCAAAACCACGGTCCTCATTGAGAAGGTCGCCGCGCTCTAAAACCAACGTTTTAAAATCGTCAGCCCCAAACTTATCAAAACACAGCGCCGCCACGCAGCCCACCAAACCACCGCCCACAATCGCCACATCAAACACAGCCCCCTCTAACTCTGTTTGAGCCTGCAAGCCATCCGTTTTATCTCTTTTAACTGCCAACACACATCGTCCTTATTTTCTGCACATAATGAAAGGCACCTATTCAAACCCTCAAATTTATGACATCTTAACCCATAAATAAAGGAAACTACCACAAACAATAATGACCTTATTTAATCAACCTGGAAATCTCTCAAAGACAAACAACAGTCAAAGACCAGCCATCTCATGTCCAATGCCATCACTATATTGCAAGATCTGCTAAACTTACAAGAAATTGAGCCCAACCACTATGTCGGACAATCACACAATCCAGGGTGGTTCCGTGTATATGGCGGCCAAGTGATCGCCCAAGCCATTTTAGCGGCTAGCAAAACAGTCGCCCAGAACCATTGCCACTCAGCCCATGGCTACTTTATGCGCCCGGGCGATCCAGACAAACCCATCACCTACAAAATTGACCCCATCCGCGATGGGCAAAGCTTTCAAACCCGCATGGTCTATGCAAGCCAAGAGAATGAAAAAGGGAACCAAAAAGAGCAAGAAACCATCTTTGCCATGGGCGCTTCCTTTCACAAACAAGAAGATGGCTTTGATCACCAAGATGAAATGGGCGATGTCCCACTGCCAGATGACCTGCCCTCTATGAAAGATCTCATCGCAACCTATAAAGATCAAATCCCCAAAGAAGTCACAACCTACTTTGGCAAAGAGCGCCCGTTTGAATTTCGTCCCCTTAACATCAAGCGCTATATCGCCCCCCAACCAGGCCCAGCCCTCCAAGCCTTCTGGATGAAAACAGTTAGCCCCCTACAAACCCCAAACGAAAATGAACAAATCGCCATACAGCAAGCCGCCCTTGGCTATGCCAGTGATTTTACCCTGCTCGACACCGCCCTTATTCCCCATGGCAAACTCTTATTTAACCCAAACATAATGATGGCCAGCCTTGATCATGCCATTTGGTTCCACCGCCCGTTTCAAATTAATGAATGGCTCTTATACAAACAAACCTCCAGCAACGCCTTTGGCGCGCGTGGCCTGTGTCAGGGTCAGTTTTTTGATCAATCAGGAACACTTATTGCCTCCACCACCCAAGAAGGCCTGACCCGCCCAAAAACAAAAAAGCCATCTGCTTAAAAATTAATCTACCAGCAGTCTTTGCCTAAAATTTCAGCAAAAAAACCATCCCCCTACCCACAAAAACGCATCAAATAAATATATTATATTGAAATAACAATGAGTTAATTCAAAGTTATCTCTTTGGCACGCCCCTTGAAAATACAACATCACGAACCACAAATCCATTTGATCAAACAGAAGGGGGATAACGTGAAACTCATTATAGCAATAATAAAACCTCATAAATTAGAAACCGTACGCGAAAGTCTAAGCCAATTAGACATCACCGGCATGACTGTTAGCGAGGTCAAAGGCTATGGGCGACAGCGCGGCCAAAGCGAGATTTACCGCGGCGCTGAATATGCCGTCAGTTTTGTACCAAAACTCAAACTCGAAATTGCCGTCCAAGAACCCAGCGTAGAAGCCACGATAGAAAACATCAAAACGGCGGCTGGCACAGGGGAAATTGGTGACGGGAAAATCTTTGTCCTCGATCTGGATCAAGCTGTGCGCATCCGCACAGGTGAAACAAACAACAACGCTCTCTAAACGAAAAAGGTCTGTAAAAATGTACAAGTCAAAAACAAGGATGAGCGCTGGTTTTGCGATCTTACTAGCCGCCACTCTTGCCCTCACCACACTCTTAAACACACCGGCCCTTGCCCAAGAGGCGACACCGCCAGCCGCGGACCCGGTCTTTATTTTCAACACGCTGTTATTTTTACTCGGCGGCATCTTAGTCGTCTGGATGGCCGCTGGCTTTGCCATGCTAGAAGCCGGCATGGTCCAAGCCAAAAATGTCTCCATGCAATGCACCAAAAACATTGCCCTTTATTCAATCGCCGGTCTCATGTTCTGGCTTATTGGCTATAATGTAATGTATGAAGGGGTAGATGGCGGCTTTATCGGTCAGTTCCTACCCAAATCCATTCCAGATCCGGCTAAAGATACAGGCGACTATGCCGCTGCCTCCGACTGGTTTTTCCAAATGGCCTTTTGCGCCACTGCCGCCTCAATTGTCTCAGGCACATTGGCTGAGCGCATTAAACTCTGGCCATTCCTTATTTTTGTAGCCCTCCTCTGCGGCGTCATCTACCCAGTTGTTGGCGCCTGGACATGGGGCAAAGGATTCTTAAGCACCATGGGCTTTTTAGATTTTGCCGGCTCCTCAATTGTACACTCAACAGGGGGTTGGGCCGCCTTAGCAGGCGCTCTCATCTTAGGGCCGCGCATAGCCAAATATCAAGATGGCAAACTAACACCGTTGCCAGGCTCAAACATGCCTTTAGCCACATTAGGCACGTTCATATTGTGGTTAGGTTGGTTTGGCTTTAACGGCGCCTCCCAATTGGCCTTTGCCACCAACATAGACGCCTCTGCTGTCTCTCGCATTTTTGTCAATACCAATCTGGCTGCAGCTGGCGGTGTCGTCACGGCAATTCTATTAAGTCAGCTCTTATACAAAAAGGTAGATCTAACCTTTGCTCTTAACGGAGCGCTGGCCGGTCTTGTTGCCATCACAGCTGAACCATTAACACCTTCACCAACATCAGCCATTTTAATCGGTGCTGTTGGCGGGATAATCGTAGTCTTCGCCGTACCAATGCTTGATAAATTGAAAATTGATGATGTCGTCGGTGCCATTCCCGTTCATCTTTTTGCAGGCATATGGGGCACAATGGCCGTTCCCCTAACCAATGGAGATGCCAATTTCATCACCCAAGCAACAGGCGTTGCAGCCATTGGTGCAATGGTCTTTTCTGTAAGCATCATATTTTGGATATTCATGCGCCTAACCATTGGCTTGCGTTGCACTCCCGAGCAAGAACAAAAAGGGCTAGATATCACAGAAATCGGCCTAGAAGCTTACCCCGAATTTAAACAAGGCTACTAGCACACCTCAACCTCAAGAAGGATAATTTGTTTATAGAAACTTCAATTACAGACACCAATATTTGTGAGGGCTCCTAGCCCTCACAAATACACCGCCCTCCAACGGTTCCTTATAAAACGCCTAAAAATTAGAAGCCTCAACCGCCCTGATTGCCTCTTTTTTAATCAAACCCATAGACAGTGCCTACTTATTAGGCATACGATCGTCTGTGTCAAAAAGTGAGGCATATCTAAATATTTGATATTTATAACTTTTTTTAAAAAATTCCACCTGGCACAAACCTTGAAAACATCATTGATTACGAAATAGTCAATTAAATATCAAAGGTGAGATAAATGGACGATATCACGGCAGGTGCTGATTTATTTTTTGTTCTCATGGGAGCCATCCTTGTCTTCGCAATGCATGCCGGCTTTGCTTTTTTAGAGGTGGGCACAGTAAGACACAAGAACCAGGTCAACGCCCTGGTCAAAATCCTAGTTGATTTTGCGCTCTCCACCATTGCTTACTTTTTCATCGGTTATTGTCTGGCTTACGGCACGCACTTTTTCCATGATGCCTCCATCTTAAGCGGTACAGGACAAAACACAGGCTTTGAACCCCAAGGGCTCACCCTTGTTCGTGTCTTTTTTCTTGTTACCTTTGCCGCCGCCATTCCAGCCATTATCTCTGGCGGCATCGCAGAACGCGCAAAATTCTGGCCCCAATGCATCGCAACCATCGCCCTTGTCGCGCTGTTTTATCCATTTTTTGAAGGCCTGGTCTGGAATTCAAATTACGGTTTCCAAAACTGGATGGAATCTGTATTTGGCGCCAAGTTCCATGATTTTGCCGGCTCCGTTGTCGTCCATGCCGTAGGCGGCTGGATCGCACTTGCAGCTGTTCTATTACTAGGGGCCCGTCATGGCCGCTTCACCAAAGATGGCCGCGCCATTGGCATTCCGCCAAGCTCCATTCCGTGGCTAGCCTTGGGCTCATGGTTATTATGCATCGGTTGGTTTGGCTTTAATGTCATGACAGCGGGCGCTTTAAAAGAGGCCTCAGGTCTTGTTGCTATGAATTCTCTCATGGCCATGGTTGGCGGCATCATCGCAGCCCTAATCGCTGGGCGCAATGACCCAGGCTTTGTCCACAATGGCGCCTTGGCTGGCCTGGTCGCTGTTTGTGCAGGCTCTGATATCATGCACCCCTTAGGCAGCCTAGCCACCGGGGCAATCGCGGGCGCTCTATTCGTTTATATGTTTGAATATTGCCAAAACAAACTCAAAATAGATGATGTTCTCGGCGTATGGCCCCTACACGGCCTATGCGGCGTTTGGGGCGGCATCGCAGCTGGCATCTTTGGGGCAACATCTCTAGGCGGCTTAGGCGGTGTAACTTTCGCTGCTCAATTAGCAGGTTCCATCATGGGGGCTGGTTACGCGTTCATAGCTGGCATAATTGTCTATGGCATCTTAAAGAAAACGCTCGGTATACGTCTTAGCCGCGAAGACGAAATTCGCGGCGCAGATCTTGCCATCCATAAAATTGGGGCAAATCCAGAAGAAGGGCTTATAGGGGGACGTTAATTAAATACCCTTTTTTAAAGCCCATAAATAATAAAAAAAATATTACAAACAAACTGCCACTTGAGACTGATCATATTATCAGACACTCAAGTGGCTATTTTTTTAATCCACGACCAAAACGATCATTTACCAACCCCAGTTTACTCACGAGGAGCCTTCTAAACGGCGCGACCAATCCTCAACCTCTCCGCGCTCAAGCCTGCGAGCAATCAAGGCTCTCCAGCTCTGTGCCAAAAAAGGCAAAGCCACCAAATCTTCCAAAGCATCAAAATCAGTTGTTTTTTCATAGAGCAATTCAATCACACGCGATAAAGGCCACTGCGGGGCCAATCGATCAGACAACCGCAATCGATCTCCGCTTTCCACCACCCCAGGGTCTAACACACGGTAATACCACCCAGTCATCCCAGATTTTTGCACCATCCGCGCCATGGTTTTAGCGCCAAATCTCTCATTTAATTTCCAACAGGGCTGGCGCCCTTGCGCCACCTGAACCTTCCCTGTTCCCAGCTCAAAAACATCTCCCAAGCAAACATCTTGTTCAACAATCCCTAGCGTTGAGATATTCTCCCCAAACGCGCCTGGTTTTAACAAATCAGGCCCCGCATAAGGCCCATCGACCTCAATATTCAACTTATCAGCCCATGTCTGATAATGATCAAACGGATAATGATGAATGGCCTTTTCAACCCCACCATGTGACGATCGATCACCTTGTTCATCCAAAATCAACCCCATTCGATCAAATTCCACAGCCCCCTCAACTGGCCGTTTATCAATCGCACTAGGCGCTCCGCGCTTACCAAGTGGGGCAACCTTGCCCACCAAAACGCTAATTATCTCACAATCAATCATCATATCTCCATTTATCAAACGGCTTGCACCACGTAAGTGTGCAAGCCGTTTACAAAGCCTACCGTGTCACTGAACCTGGCAAACTCAAGTCACCAGAAGCGATTTTAAACACATCTTTCACACACAGCAAAGGCGCGTGAATGCTTTCATTCACTTCAAGCCCAGATGTTACCCCATCATAGGCAAACCCCTTTTTCTGGCCAATGAGTGAAAGTGGCACACGCACCTCAACTTGTGAAGATTTCAACAACGGTGAAAACCCAGGGCTATCTAACAAAATCGGAAACCCGGGCCATGTAGCCGGTAATTTAGGGTTGCTGCCAGCCGGAATGTCTTTCACTTTCAGCCCAGCACCACAAGCTTTATCCTTCACCAAGACAACCCAATGCGAATGCCACTTACCACCATCATTATCAAGATTACCGTCACTATTTTCATCATAAAGCGGGGTATCATCAAAATCAGGGTGCGACGTCACAGCAAGCGCTAAAATCCCTTGTTCTTTTTCAAATCCAACCACTGAACTATCCAGATTGGTTGGCCAAACATAGGAATATACTGGCGCCTTGGCCAATTTGCCATTTGCTTTAGGATGCTTGGCGCCAGCTTTGCCCGTTACATGCATATGAAACACCAACCACTTATCGGTAGCACTAACCTTGGCATGCACAATATCAAACGAAGGGCCGACCTTTTTATTCGCTGTTGAGTTGATAGGAACACTCACGCCATCCTTGGCCAACAATGAATTAGTCATCAAACCAGAAAAACCTACAACCATCATGCCCAGCACTATAGCGTGCGAAAATGATATGTGAGGGAAAAAATATTTAAAAACACGCATCTCAATCTCCTTTTAAATCTAACAGGCAGCACCATTTAAAAAATGAAACTTCCTAAACACCAAAATTAATAGTATCGATTCGATACTATATTCATTCCAGCTATAACTCGTTTTTAAATGACTTGCAATAAAAATATCGACTCGATACAATGCATGTTGAAAGATGAGACCTAACGCATGCAAAAAACACCACAAGCGAACCGCTTATATGAACTGCTACAACGGCTAGGCCGCCTTATTCGTCAAGCTGAATATGAAACAGGCCTTAACCCAGCCCAATGGGAAGCCCTTTGCTATCTGGCTCGTTGCAACAAAGTCTCCAACACCCCAAGCGCTCTAACCGCTTATATGGGCACGACCAAAGGCACAATATCCCAAACCTTAAACGCCCTTGAGCGCAAAGCCCTCATCTACAAACAAAAACAGTCACAAGACCCAAGAAAGGTCAGCCTTCATCTGACAAAGACAGGGCGCACTTTCATTAAGGAACATCAATCAAAAGAAAATTATTCTAAACCCCTTGCCCTCTACACAAAACAACAACAAGCTTTAATAGAAGATGCCATAGAAACCATATTAAAGGCCCAACTAACAAAGCGCCAAGGCGCTACATTCGGCATGTGCAAAAGCTGCGCCCACTTTTGCCCCAATCATGACCGAACCAACCAAAACACACCTCACTTTTGCCAATTATTAAATGTGCCCCTTTCTGATAAAGACAAAGAAGAGATTTGCGCCGAACACCTAGAAACTCTATAACCAAAATAACAGTTTCAGTTCAATCTCAAAAAAAGAGCACCTCTCATGAGCATAATCTTGTCTATCGACTATCCAGCAATCTCAGCCCAGCAGGGCGAGAAAATTAAAGGTCAATTACAAGAAGTTGATATTTTAGGTGATTTTGGCCCCGGCCAAACCATATGGCAAAATTTATTTGGCGGCAAACGGCCTGATATGACGTGGTGCACAATCATCGCCCCGGAATGGTTTGAAGATAATTATAATGGTGAAACCAGCCCCGCCCCCTTAACAGAACAAGGCCGTGACAATCTAAATCACGTGGTTCAAGCCATTTATAATGTCGCCAGTGGGCCCATAACCGTTCTATGCCACAAACAAAAAGAAAACCCACAAGGCCAAAAAGAATTTAACATCCAAGAATTTAATACACTCTTGAATACCGATGGTTTGCCTTATCGCACCCTCATAATTCTAGATCGCCGTCTGGAAAATAGATAAAACAAAAATTGTCCCAATCTCAACCTTCACCACAAGCAAAAAGAATAAAATGAACACAACACCCCAACCATCCCTTCAAGATATGCATGAACGCCTACACGCAATCATCAAAGAAAAAAGCTATCGTTTTGGCGAAGAAATGACCCTGGCTTCAGGCAAACGCTCGCGTCATTATTTCAATATGAAACCAACAATGCTAGATCCACAGGGCGCATTTTTAATTGCGACCCTTATGTTAGAGAAAGTAAAAACATTTGAAGGATCTTTTGATGCAATCGGCGGCCTGGAACTTGGCGCTGTGCCCATCGCCTCTGCCATTGCCCCCATCTCTCATATAAATGGCACCCCCATCCAAGCCTTCTTGATTAGAAAAAAAGCCAAAGACCACGGCACCCAAAGCCTCATAGAAGGGCTGCAAGATGGCCTAACTCTTGACGGCAAAAATATCATTATCGTCGAAGACGTCACCACAACGGGTGGCTCCGCCATCAAAGCCATTGAGGCGGTCCGTGACCAAGGCGCAACCGTTCAAAATGTAATCACCATCCTTGATCGTGAGGAAGGTGCAAACGAAGCTTTTGCAGCTGTAAACATAAAGCTTACCAGCCTGTTAAAAAAATCAGACTTCAAATAAATCTAGCAACTAGTACCACTGGCTCAGCAATCTGAAACGGCAACGCCAAGACTTAAATAATAAAACGAAAGAAAAATTAAAAATTGTAAAAATGGGTTAGTCACTCCCCCGGTTCCCTGGCGGGTTATACTTCATCAACAAATCCATCATCACAGCTTTCCGGTCTTCCATAACGGGACATTTCCATATGTGCAAAGAACTTGGATGATATTTATCAATAATATAATCGGAGATAGGGTTAGCGCAAACCATGTCCATCCGGTCAGTTTGATTAACATAAAGCAAATCAACCTGATCATCTGAAACCCATTTTGCATAAATAAATACAGCTTCTATAGGACCAAAGGTTTTATTTAATTTATAGGTCCAAAATTCATAAGAACGACCAGAGAAGCCCTCCCACATAAATAAATCAGTATCCATCCAATACCTCTTTAAAATATATATAAAAAATAAAGTGGCTCAAACATCAAAATAGATGCCATTAAAATAAAAATATTCAGAAAATAGTACCCATGCGTACCACGCGGTTTTTCATAAAACAATCAAAATAATACTTAATCAGTATATAATTAATTGTTATGAAAAGCCGGTAAATTGACAAATTAATAAGGAAAAACAAAGCGCAGTTTAGTGTGCTTCATCCCAATTCAATGCAGCTTTTGCATCAACTTTCAGCGGGACCTTAAGCGTCACAACGGGAAAAACAGCTTCCTCCATCACCTTACAAACCACATCAGAAACATCTTGAGCGGCGCTCTTTTTCACCTCAAAAATCAACTCATCATGCACCTGTAGCAAACTTTTCGCTTGTAATTTTTTCACCTCAAGCGCCGGTCCAACACGCACCATCGCCCGGCGAATAATATCAGCGGCAGTGCCTTGAATAGGCGCATTAATGGCCGCGCGCTCAACGAACGCTTTTTGCTGCCGGTTCGAGCTGTTGGCTTGCGGGTAATGAATGCGCCTGCCAAAAAGCGTCTCTACATAACCATCCTCATGCACTTGGCTCTTGATCGCCTCCATATAATCGCGAATGCCAGGAAAGCGCTGAAAATAAGTTTTGATATAATCCGAAGCTTCCCCGCGAGAAATACCCAATTGATTGGCCAACCCAAAGGCAGAGATCCCATAAATAATGCCAAAATTAATCGCCTTGGCACGCCGCCGTGTCATCGGGTCCATATCCTTTAAAGGCACGCCAAACATCTCAGACGCGGTCATGGCATGAATATCAAGTCCCTCATGAAACGCTTGAATAAGCTGATCAATATCGGCCATATGGGCCAACACCCGCAATTCAATCTGGCTGTAATCAGCCGAGAGCAACAAAGACCCTTTCTGCGCCACAAACGCTGTCCTAATTTCGCGCCCTTCTTGTGTGCGCACCGGAATGTTTTGAATGTTAGGGTCCGTCGAGGCCAACCTCCCCGTTGTGGTCGCAGCCAATGAATAAGATGTATGCACCCGCCCAGTGGTCTCATTAATAAATCGAGGCAAGGCATCGCTATAGGTTGATTTCAATTTAGAAAGTTGTCGCCATTCAAGAATGGTTTTGGGCAGCAACCGCTCTTCCTCAGATAGTTTCTCATCAACAGACAAGGCTTCCAGAACATCTGCGCCTGTACCCCAAGCCCCCGTTTTTGTCTTTTTTCCACCCGGAAACCCTAGCTGGTCAAACAAAATTTCACCAAGCTGTTTGGGGCTCCCAATGTTAAAATTTTGGTTGGTCAACTTGTGAATATCAGCCTCTAACTGCACCAACCGCTCCGCAAAGCTTCTGGAAAGTTGAGCCAGCTTCGTTCGCTCCACTGTAACCCCAGCCATTTCCATTTCAGCTAAAACTGGCACCAAAACCCGCTC
>JAJFHF010000065.1 GCA_021775775.1 Hyphomicrobiaceae bacterium | reverse complement strand
GCGCTTGAAATAGCCGTGAGTAAAAAAATTGAGTACACCAATGAACCAGGCCGTAACACCACCAATTGCTTTAACCATCGCAGGCTCTGACAGTTCAGGCGGTGCTGGCATTCAAGCTGATTTAAAGACCTTTACCGCTTTTGATTGTTTTGGCATGTCAGTGCTCACAGCCGTTACGGCTCAAAATAGCACAAGGATTGATCAGATACATCTGATCCCAAAAGATGTGATCGACGCCCAACTAGAGGCAGTGTTATCCGATTATCCTATAAAAGCGATTAAGATCGGCATGATCGGTCACCCCGAAACGGCCCAGATCATAGCCAACAAATTACACAACCGGTCTATGCCCATCATTCTTGATACCCCCCTTAAATCATCAACAGGCAATATACTTGGGCAAGAGAGCAGGGGGCCAGAGAACAAGGGGCAAGAAGGCAGGGTGCAAAAAAGCCTAGCGCAAGCCCTTGTTCAGCATCTATTCCCGATATCTGATATAGTCACCCCAAATCTTGATGAGGCGGCGATCTTGTTGGGACAACCCGAGGCGCGCAGTGAAGATGAAATGATCGCCCAAGCCAAGGCGCTTTATCAATTAGGAGTAAAGGCCGTTTTGTTAAAGGGAGGCCACTTGCCCCAAACAAGCGGCCGCGATCAAGAATACGCAACAGATGTGTTCTATGATGGCCAAGAACCCCAAACTTTAACTGCGCCTTGGGTTAATATACCTCATAATCACGGCACAGGCTGTGCGTTAGCTTCAGCAATAAGCGCGCAAATGTCACATGGCTTTTCTCTTTTAGAGGCCATATCCAGTGCAAAAAGGTGGCTAGCTACCTGTTTAGTGAAATCTCAGCAAATGGGGCTAGGGCACGGTTCTGGGCCGATAAATATCATTAAATCACCTAAATTTGAGGCTTAAGTGATTAAAATTAATGATATTTAACTTTACAGATGAACGCTTGTAAACCATAACACACGCAAATTAATGCAAATAAAAATATTTTGAGTAGAACTAAATATGTTCGGGGTTTGCCTTAACTATTCAAACTTAATTCAACTCGGCATTTTAATAGAGAACTGAAAAACTCAAGCTTATCTATTGAATTGCATGAAGCCCCATAAAATAATTAGTTAGAAAAAAAGCCATCCTCTTTTAAAAATGTAAAGAGTGTGAGGCTTTTAAAAGAGATAAAAATTGTGATGAAATCACTTAGTTCTATAAAGTCATTGGGATTTGGAATTGAACGCATCGGCTTATTGCCTTTGCAAAGGCCCTGGCTTGCATTGTTAGCCTTGTTAGGCTTTTCAATTTTTTGTGGCATGGGTATTTTAAAGCTGGAAACAGATGACGCATTAAGCGATCTATTCCGCTCTCAATCTGCCATCTATCAAGATTATAAAGTCATGAGTGATTTGTTCCCCTCCAGTGAGCGCGACGTACTTGTTGTGATCGAGGGCAAAGATCTGTTAAGTCCCAAAGGGCTGGATGCCATTCGCAATGTGCACCAAGAGCTTGAATTTGTAGACGCTGTTGATGGCGCTTTGTCTTTGTTCTCAATGCGTGGCTCACCCAATAAAGAGGGCTATGCCCCGCCAATTATTCCTCACGAAATCCCCGCCTACGGTGAAGGGTTTAAGCTCGTTGAAAAAGGGATAAAAGAACACCCCCTTGTCTATGGAAAAATGCTATCCGAGCCAGACAAAAAAGGACAACAAATTGCGCTCGTTGTGCTATCGATAAGGCCAGACATTAAAGCCAGTAAAGATATGTCCAATGCCATGGACGAGGTGCGCGAAGCGGCCCAAGGCGCGGTGCAAGATTACAAAGGTCTCTCCGTTGAAATCGCCGGCATTCCGGTTATGCGCCAAGAGATCAAGGCGGCCATTAAGCGCGATCGGCTGATTTTTAACACAGTTGGGTTTATCGTTGGGTTTGCCATCAGCTTGGCATTTTTCCGCCGGCCAACTTTGGTGTTCATTGCCTCCGTTTGTCCCGCTCTTTCTGTTCTATGGTCCTTAGGCTTGTTGGGCCATATGGGCTTTCAGCTTAACACCTTCATTAATGTCATTCCGCCCCTTGTCATGGTCATCGCGCTGAGTGACGCCATGCATATGGTTTATTCCATCAGGCGAAATATAACCAAAGGGCTAGATCGATTCCAGGCGACAAAAGAAGCGGTCTTAAACGTTGGCCCCGCTTGCGTGCTGACTTCTCTGACAACCTCTCTGGCTATGGTCAGCCTAGCCTACACAGATTCAGGTCTCATCCGTCAGTTTGGCTTTGCCGCGGCCATCGCCACTCTAATGGCTTTTGTCTCAGTTATTCTGGTAGTGCCAACCCTCACCGCATTATTGATGACCAACGAAGATAAATTTCGTGAAGAAGAGCACAAACATTCAAAAGCGCTCAATATACTTGAAACACTTTCAGCTAAAATCAGCACTTGGATTGCGCCGCGTCATTTAGCCATGACCATCATAGGCATCTCACTGGCTGTATTGTTTAGCGTCATGCATAGCCAACTATCGGCTCAGTACCGCCTATCAGACCAAGTGCCAACGGGTAAAGATTCGATTGCAACAGCAAGCCGTATTGATCAGTTCTTACAAGGCGCGACGCCCCTGCATATCTTGATCGAATGGCCAGGGGACAAATCGATAAGAAAAGACGCGCAAGTTTTAGATGCCATTGAATCAGCGCACCAGGTTATGGAAGAACAAGCCGGTGTTGCCAATGTGTGGTCAGTGGCAGCGCTGCGCCGTTGGTTGCGTGAAAACCAAGGGGAAGAGGCAACTACACCAGCCTCCATTGGGGATTATTTAGACAAGATGCCAGAGCACCTGCTCAATCGCTTTGTCAATGAAGATCGCAATGCAGCCATCATAACAGGGCGTGTGCCAGATATTGACGCAAAGGATACCTTGCCGATCCTGGCCGGCATTGAAGATGCTTTAAATACAAAACTCCCTGAGGGGCATAAGATGAACATCAGGGTAACCGGTCTGTCTTCCGTCTCGGCCGTACAAAGTTCA
>JAJFHF010000064.1 GCA_021775775.1 Hyphomicrobiaceae bacterium | reverse complement strand
CCAAGCCCAAGATAAAGGCCTTGCTCCTACTGCGTCAATGCGCGGTGGCTCCAACAATTACCACCCGGGAGCCCCGATTGTGGAGCGAATTGGTGGCGGTGGGTTCTGGATAAGCGGCACCGTACGACGCGCCGGTGATGGGGCCCCGCTGGTGGGGCAACGTATCCAAGTTTGGGCCCACACAACTGAAGGTTATGAGAGTGACCCGGAAAGTCATGGAGCCACGCTTACTGATGATAATGGGGTTTTCCGCCTGGAGATGCCGCAGATCGTTCCTGCATTTGGCCAAGCTCACGGCCACCTCGCTTATGATAGTGGTGACTTTAAAACGGTCTTCCTGCGCCCAGTAATGGCGAGCTCAAAAGACACCAGCCTTGAGGCACATTTCGTTCTTCAACGGGGCTGAAAAATGCTTGCAAAGGGGAAAGTGAGGGGGCGCCGTGCCCTTGTTTGGGGCACTTTGGCAACCGTTATTGGTGTCCCTATCTGCTTTGCAGCGGTGAGCCCGTTACTTGCGTGGCGCGACCCTTTTTATATAGCAGCTGGTTTTGCTGGGGTAATCAGTTTGGGGCTCTTGCTCCTTCAGCCTATGCTAATTGGAGGGGATGTGCCTGGACTGCCTGTGCATTTTGCACGGCGTGCACACCGCTGGGTTGCTGGGTTGCTTGTTATAGCGGTGGTTGTTCATGTCGCAGGTCTTTGGATTGCCAACCCACCAGACGTTATTGATGCACTTCTGTTTGTTTCTCCGACACCCTTTTCGAACTGGGGCGTAATTGCTATGTGGGCCCTCTTTGTTTCTGCACTTTTGGCGATGTTTCGGCGGCGGTTGCTCTTGCGACCGCGTAACTGGGTTATCGCTCATAGTCTTTTGGCAATAGTGATCGTAATTGGGACTGTTGTTCATGCCATACTTATTGAGGGGACTATGGAGTTTATATCGAAGGCGGTCCTTTGCGTTTTGGTTCTTGCTGCGACGATGAAAACCATGTTTGGACTAAGGTTTTGATCGTTTGTCTTGGCGAAATTTGACTTGTGTATGGGGGGTAGTGTCGTGCTCATTTTTGTTCCCTAGGCTGCTAATTCGTTTAGGAATTTATCGATTTCTTTTTGTAGGCGATCGGCATCTTCTTCAAGCTTACTTGAAAAGTGGTGTACGCTTTGAGCTGATGTGTTGGTTTCTTCTGCTGAAGCATCTACACCGGCTACGGATTCAGCAAGGGTGTGCGAATAGTTGGCAGTGTCTTGTACGTTGGCTGAAATTTCATTTGTGACAGTGCCTTGCTCTTCAATGGCGCTTGAGATTGAACTAGAGAGCTCATCAACAGAAGCCATCATTGTGGCAATTTCATTAATCTCTATTGCTGTGTCATTCGTTGCTGTTTGAATTTCTTGAATGTGTTGTGTGATTTGGTCTGTGGCTTGGCTGGTTTGTTCTGCAAGCGACTTTACTTCAGCTGCGACAACAGCGAAGCCTTTACCGCTTTCCCCAGCTCGCGCGGATTCTATTGTGGCATTCAGCGCAAGTAGATTTGTTTGTTCTGCGATGTCAGATATAAGATTTATAACTGTGCCAATTTGCTTGGCTGCTTGAGTTAAGGCGCCTACGCGGTCAGAGCTTTTTACGGCTTGTTCGGAAGCAGATCTAACTGCGGTTGATGTTTTTATAACTTGTCCGGAGATTTCGCCAACAGAGTTTGCTAATTGTTCAGAAGCGCTGGCCAATTGATTGATGTTTTCATTGGTTGATTTTGATGACTCGCTTGCTGAGCCGGCCATTTGTGCTGTGCGTTGCGCAATATCAGTTAATTGAACGGCTGAGCCTGTCATTTCAGAGGCGCCGGTGCGGACCGCTGATAGAAACCCTGCGGTGCGTTCTTTAAATATATTTGCTACTTCTTCTAAGCGTTCTTTGCGTTCAACTGCAAATCTTTCACTACTATGTTTTTGTTCATCAGCTAATTTTTCAGCTCGTTTTGTGGCTGACATCGCATCACCTAACGCTTCTCCAACACGAGAGGAGGCATTTTCTAAATTCTTCACAATCCGGTTTACACCTTCAAGGGTTATGAAAATGGTAAGCAAATGCAACATGATTAAGATGGCGCTTGGCGTTCCAGTAAAGGCGGCGGCAGGGTCGATTGCGACAGCTGATATTGTAAAAAACATTGCTATTACGGCTGCGAGGGCGGTTGCTTTTTTATCGCACCAACCTGAAAGAAGTGCGATTGTAGCGATTAGTCCAAATTGAGCTTCAATTTGTAAGGGGCTACCTCTTAGCATTATAATTAAAGCGATCATATTTAGGGCTAAGTTGGCGCTGGTGAATAAGCGTGTGTTTTGATCTAATTTGCCAGATCTTAACAGATAGCAAGAGTAAATGGTTGCGATGATTGCAATGATTAATGGCAGAGCTGAAGTGTTAATTTCTGACCAGCTAGCAGGCATTAAACGGGTCATTTTTTCTGATAGAACAAAAGCGATACCGGCTAGCATAATTGGTGCCCACAATAAAATTGCCAGAAATACAATAAACCTTTTTCTTAGAATATTTAAATCCATCGTTCTTAGTTCCCTCGTTATAAAAAAATCTGTTGTCGAATCATCCGTGCACTTGATAACTCCTTTTTTATAGCCTAAAGTCTAAAATTATAGTAAATACTACTCATTATTCTTTTTTCGAAATCAATTTTTGACTAAAATGCTTCCAATTTGTTCTTTTTCTGGAGGGATAATTAACAGGGGGGCGGTATGCCAGTTAATAATAATTCAATGGAAGTTGAGTCTGAAAAAATAGAGTTAGACTTGTTTTCTGACGGCAAAAAAAGCGATAGACAGGCTCAACTTGCGGTATATGTCTATCAAAGTCCGATCAGGGCGTGGCATTGGGCCAATATGTTTGCCATCCTTATTTTATGTTTTACAGGTTATTTTATCGGTAGCCCTCCTCCAACTTTATCTGGTGATGCAAGTGATCACTATCTTATGGGATATATTCGATTTGCGCATTTTGCTGCGGGGCAAACGCTTGTTTATTTGTTTTTAGGGCGCATCTTTTTTGCTTTTACCTGTAACGAATATGCAAAGGAACTTTTCTTTCCCAAATTTTATAAAAAAGAATGGTTTTCAGGATTTTATCAGCAATTAAAATGGTATGCTTTGGCTTCTGATCAAGCGCCAAAGTATGTGGGACATAATCCTGTTGCGCAAATGATGATGTTTTTTGGTTTTGTACTTCCAACCATTTTTATGATTTTTTCAGGGTTGGCCCTTTATGCCGAGGGGTTGGGCATGGATCACTGGCTATATGAATTTACGAATATTATGTTGCTGTTTTTTGATAGCACTCAGGACATTCATACATATCATCATTTGGGAATGTGGGTGATCATATGTTTTATCATTTTGCATCTTTATGCTGCCTTTCGTGAAGAAATAGTTTCACGTCAATCAATGATCTCGACTATGATTTCAGGCTGGCGGATGTTTAAGTGAGTATTTAAATTTCTTTCACCATTAACACCCAGTCTCCCTTTAAGTTGCTATTGGGGGCGGCGATAATTGGGGCGTTGGCGCGTGGCTCAAAGCCGGTTTTTTCATAGAGCTTTACGGCTGGGGAGTTTTGTGAGGCGACGATTAAGCTTATTTGTTTGCAGTTGTGCTCTTGAGCTTTTTGATGGGTGTCTGCCAGTAAGCTCGTGGCCACGCCACTGCGTTGCTGGGCGGGGACGGTTGCCAGTGCGTTGATATACCAAGTGCCTGGCACTTTGGCTTCGAGGCGCATGAGCTGCCTGATCAGGGGCGGGTGGTTATAAAGTTTGCTGACATCATAGGGCGTGGGCAGTTTATAGGCTTGGACCATACCTAAAATAGGGCTCTCATTTGAGCTCAAGGTTTCATCTAAATAGAGGCGGGTGTTTTTATAACTTATCTCGTCGTTCTCGCTTTGAACCAGCTTGGCGGCGACTTCTAGCGGGGTTTGCTCCTTTGAAGCTTGCATTTGCCAAAAAATTTCTAAGATATTATGGCTGGCCAGGTTGATCAGTTGAGCTATCTGGTAGGCATGATCTGGTGTGGCGGTTTTGATGGGCATGAGGGGTTTGTTTATGCAAAATCGCGCCCGACTTGAAACTCTTTGCCCAGAGCGCTCATCACGCATTTTACAATATGGGGGGCGTTAAGCTGGGCTAGGTCATATTGGGTGCGGGGTTTATCATGGTCTATATATAGATCAGGCAAAGTGAGAGAGCGGAATTTTAGATTGTGATCGAGTAAGCCTTTATCGCTGAGGTGTTGCGCGACATGGCTGCCAAAACCGCCAATGGCGCCTTCTTCTATGGTGATGAGGATTTCATGGTGTTTGGCCAGTTGAGTAATCAACTCGTGATCTAGAGGTTTGGCAAAGCGGGCGTCGGCTATGGTGGTTGATAAACCAAATGAATTCAGCATTTTGGCGGCTTGTTTGCTCTCTTCCAATCTGGTGCCAAAGCTCAGGAGGGCAACAGAGCTGCCTTCTTCAACGATGCGGCCTTTGCCGATTTCTAATATATTGCCGCGCTCTGGCATTTCCATGCCGACGCCTTCGCCGCGTGGATAGCGAAAGCTGATGGGGCCTTCGTCAAAGCTAGCGGCGGTGGCAGTCATGTGCATAAGTTCTGCTTCATTGGCTGCCGCCATGACAGTGAAATCAGGCAGGCAGGCGAGATAGGTGATGTCAAAACTTCCCGCATGGGTTGGGCCATCTGCACCCACTAGACCGGCACGGTCAATCGCGAAACGCACGGGGAGTTTTTGGATGGCGACGTCATGGACGATTTGATCGTAGGCGCGCTGTAGGAAGGTGGAATAAATAGCCACAAAAGGCTTGAACCCTTCACATGCGAGGCCTGCGGCAAAGGTGACAGCGTGTTGTTCAGCAATGCCGACATCAAATGTACGGTCGGGGAAGTTTTGTGCAAATTGATCAAGTCCCGTGCCTGCTGGCATTGCGGCGGTAACGGCAACGATTTTTTCGTCTTGTTCGGCTTCTTGGACTAGGCTTTTGGCAAAGGTGGCTGTGTAGGAGGGGGCGTTGGCCTTGGCCTTTTCCTTTTCACCGGTGACGATGTTAAAGCGGCCAACGCCGTGATATTTATCACTTGAGCTTTCAGCTGGTTTGTAGCCTTTGCCCTTTTGGGTGACTACGTGCACTAAAATTGGGCCTTTGTCTGTGTCTCGGACATTGCGCAGAATGGGTAATAGGTGATCGAGATTGTGGCCATCAATGGGGCCAACATAATAAAAACCCATCTCTTCAAACAGGCTGCCGCCGGCCCAAAAGCCACGGGCATATTCTTCTGTTTTTCGGGCTTTGTCTTGCATGAATTTGGGCAGTAGAGCTGTGAGCTGTTTGGCGGTTTCACGCAGGGAGAGATAGGTTTTGCCAGAGACCAGGCGGGCCAAATAGGCGCTCATTGCCCCTACGGGGGGGGCAATGGACATGTCGTTGTCGTTTAAGATGACGATGAGCCGTGAGTGCATGGCCCCGGCGTTGTTCATAGCTTCATAGGCCATGCCTGCGCTCATAGCGCCATCGCCGATAACAGAGATGACGTTATGATCTTGCCCCATTAAATCGCGTGCGACGGCCATGCCTAAACCAGCTGAGATGGACGTGGAGGAGTGGGCGGCGCCAAAGGGATCATGCTCACTCTCGGCGCGTTTGGTAAATCCTGATAAGCCTCCTGGCTGGCGCAAGGTGCGAATTTGGTCGCGACGACCGGTGAGGATTTTGTGTGGGTAGGCCTGGTGCCCCACATCCCAGATGATTTTATCTGTTGGGGTGTCAAATATTTTATGGAGTGCCACTGTTAGCTCAACGACGCCAAGACCTGCACCTAAATGACCGCCTGTGACAGAGACGGCCGAGATCATTTCTTGGCGCAATTGATCTGCCAATTCAGGAAGGTCACTATCAGATAGGTTTTTTAGATCTGATGGTTGTTTAATTTGATCGAGGAGTGAGGTTGTCACTGTGTGCGCTTTCAAGTGTGTTGAATTAAATATTTTTGATGTTGATCGGTTTGCTCTATCTTTTTAATCTATCTCTAGTGGCTGGGTTTGACCAGCTGTACCATCGGGGGAGATTGAGATTTTTTCAACCTTAGCCTCGGCTTGCGATAAGAGCTTATCGCAGTGGGCGCGCAGAACTTCACCGCGCTCATAAATAGATATGGATTCTTCTAGGGGTACATTGCCATGTTCTAGGCGGCCGACGATTTGCTCTAGTTCAGCAAGGGCTGCTTCGAAGCTTAGAGATTTTATATCTGTATTGGTTTGTTTTGCCATTTTGATTTTTTATGATCCGCTTGATTGAAGTAATGGTTTAAGCTTTTATGAGTTGTTGTACATGGACACCAACTGATTTTGATAGGCTTTCAAGGTTATACCCACCTTCTAGAATGGAGACCACCCGGCTTTTGCAGTGGGTGTCAGCTATGGTGAGTAGTTCTCGTGTAATCCAACTAAAATCTTGTTCATCTAGCATTATACTGGCAAGTGGGTCATCTTTATGAGCATCAAAGCCAGCTGAGATGATGATAAGGTCTGGTGCAAAGTTTTTAAGGGCGGGGAAAATGCGGCTTTGCATTGCCTCTTTGAATTTATCGCCGCTATCGCCAGCGCTTAATGGAGCATTCCAAATGTTGCCAACACCGGTTTCGGTTAGGGCGCCAGTGCCAGGAAATAATGGCATTTGATGGGTGGAGCCATAAAATAAATTTTTATCAGACCAGAAAATACCTTGAGTGCCGTTGCCATGATGGACATCAAAATCGATAACTGCGACCCGCTCGCAACCGTGTTTTTTGCGCGCATAGTGAGCGGCGATAGCAACGTTGTTAAAAATGCAAAAGCCCATGGCCCTTGTCGCCTCGGCGTGGTGACCTGGTGGGCGCAGAGCTAGAAATGCGTTTTTATGGGTGCCTTGCATGATCTCATCAACAGCATGGGTGCTGGCCGTTACCGACGCGATGAGGGCATCCCAGCTGTGTTTGTTCATTGAGGTGTCTGGATCGATAAAGGCATAGCCAGTTTCAGGTCTCGAGTTTTCAATCAGATCGATGTAGTTTTGAGGATGGGCATAGGCGACTTGTTCTAGCGTTTCTTTTAGAGGGATTTGGGGGGCTTGTTTGCGCACTAGGGGGGCAAACAACTCATGGTCTAAAACTTTGGCAATGGCGCGCAAACGATCTGGGCGTTCTGGATGTCCAGCGCCGTTTTCGTGCGCTAGACAGGCTTCATGGGTTAAATATAGTGTGCTCATCAGTTTATCTTGCCTGTAAATTATCCTCAGGGCTAGTTTTTTTGCCAAAAAATGGGGCAATTTAAAAAATATTTTGCCTTTAATACTCTTAAGATTTTAAGTCTTGAGCGCGGCGAGGCTTTCTGGCGCTTCACTATCTTCAGGGACAAAAAAGTCCGGGATTAGATCTTGGGTTGGGTCAACGCGGTATTTGTCAAAATTTGTCACCCCGTTTTGAGCCAATAATGTATCATCGATGTGGAATTGACCTGTCATTTCAGATGAGGGGCTGGTCATGATGATATGGGCGGCATCTGCCATGATTTCGTCTGTGCGACATTTGGCCATGGCCATCTGGCCAAAATTATTTGCAATGGCAGCGGTTGCAATTGTGGTGCGGGGCCAGAGTGCATTTACGCCGATCTTTTGGGGTGCTAATTCGCCGGCCAGCCCTAAGACAACCAAGCTCATGCCAAATTTTGCCATGGAATAGGCCAGGTGAGGGGCAAACCATTTGGTCTTCATATCAAGGGGGGGCGACAGGGACAAAATGTGTGGGTTTTCAGATTTTTCCAAATAAGGAATGGCAAATTTAGAGACCATAAAGGTGCCGCGTGAGTTGACTTGATGCATGAGGTCAAAGCGTTTCATCTCAACAGCTGTTGTTGGTTGAAGAAATATAGCACTGGCGTTGTTCACAATGATATCAATGCCGCCAAAATGGTCAGCTGCTTTATCGATTGCAGCTTTAACGCCCTCTTCGTCGCGAATGTCCATTTGAAGGGGGAGGGCTTTGCCGCCTAGATCTTCAATGGCTTTTGCGGTTGTGTGAATGGTGCCTTCTAGTTTGGGGTGAGGGTCGACAGTTTTGGCGGCGATGGTGACATTAGCGCCATCTTTGGCAGCGCGTTTTGCAATGGCGAGGCCAATGCCTCTGGAGCCACCAGAGATGAAAATTGATTTGCCGTTTAGATTTTTCATGAGGTTGGCTTTCTTCTGTTTGAAAATTGATAGGTTATTTTGATTTGGATAAAAACGCAAAAAAGGCTGCTTTGGCTTCAGAGCTAGATAATTGCGCTTTGAAGAGGTCGCTTTCTTTTTGCATTACTTGTTGGGTGGTTTCTTGTTGGGGGGTTCTCATTAGGTCTCTGGCTAGCTTGAGTGCACCAGCAGGCTTGTTTGCAAGTCGGAGGGCGGTTTTGTGACAGTCTTCGATTAGGGTTGATGGGTCTAGGATGTCATTTACAAAGCCGGCTTGTTGAGCTTTTTGCGCATCAAAACTATTGCCTAAAACGAGCATTTCAAAAGCACGATGATGGCCCATTGTAGCTGGCATTAGATATGATGAAGCGGCCTCTGGTACGAGGCCTAAATCAAGAAAGGGGGTTTGAAAGAGCGCGTTTTTGGTGGCGTAGACGAGGTCGGCGTGAAAAACCATGGTGGTGCCAATGCCAATGGCGGGGCCATCGATGGCAAGAATCAGGGGTTTTGTTTGCTGGTTTAGAGCGGATAAAAACACCAGCACAGCATCATCTAATGCGCCGGTTTGGGCAAATTTTAAAAAATCTTTGATGTCATTGCCCGCGGTAAAGCAACCCTTTTCACCATAGAGCAGGTTGACCTTGATGTCGTCGTTTCCATTGCTAGCATTTAAGGCATCTGCCATGGCGCTATACATGGGGCTGGCTATCGCGTTCTTTTTTTCTACCCGTTTAATTTGTATGTGTTGAATGCCCTCTTTGAGAGTGACACGAATATGATCTGTCATTTTTGCCTCTTATGTTGTGCCTCTTATGGTGCCTTGTTGTTTAAGCCTCGTCATTAAGAATCTGAGCGGTGAGGGTTTTTGAGCTGGAACTTGATTGGATGATTTGATGTTTTAACCCCATGGTTTGGGGGAGAATTTGTTGGGCATAGAAGATGGCAAGGGCGCTTTGGCGTTGATGATCTGGGCTGCGGGCTTTGATGGCGCTTACAGCCCCTTTGAGTAGTAAGGCGGCGCCCAGTGTTAACCCCATCAATTTTAAAAAGGGGGTGGCGGCATATAAGTGATTGGTTGGATCATTGGTTTCAAGGTTTTGCAAGAACTCAAGGGTTTGGGTTAGATCTCTAATGGCTCCCTCTAAGCTGCCATCGATGGCGGCCTTGAGATCTGGTGTGTCTTGAAGAGACCTGTTGATGTTCATTATGTCGTTTATAAGAGATTTTATGGTTTGGCCGTTTTCAAGAGGGAGTTTGCGGAACAGTAAATCCATGGCTTGAATGCCGTTGGTG
Source organism: Hyphomicrobiaceae bacterium (assembly GCA_021775775.1). Taxonomy (GTDB): domain Bacteria; phylum Pseudomonadota; class Alphaproteobacteria; order Rhizobiales; family HXMU1428-3; genus HXMU1428-3. Next base: position 3,585 of record JAJFHF010000064.1, on the reverse strand, counting down.
CCCTCATATATCGGTAAGATCCTGGCATCACGATAATGTTGGGCGGCCCCTGTTTCTTCGATGAATCCCATGCCGCCGTGGATTTGCAGGCCCATTGAGGTAACTTCTAAGCTGCAATCGGTTGAGAAGGCTTTGGCGATGGGGGTGAGGAGAGCAGCCATGGTATTGGCGCTGGCTTTGTCTTCCTCTTCGGGGGCGCGTTCAGATAGGTCAATATATTTGGCGGTAAGCAAACAGATGGCGCGGCAAGCTTGGGTGGTGGCTTGCATTTGGGAAAGGCTGGCGCGGATATCTGGATGCTTGATGATTGGGTCCATTGTGCCCTTTGGGCTTTGGGGGGCGGTGCCTTGTAAGCGCTCGTTGGCATAGGACAGCGCTTGTTGGGTCGCGCGTTCCATAATGGCGACGCCTTGGGTGCCAACAGAAAGCCTTGCTAAATTCATCATGGTGAACATGGCTTGGAGACCGCGGTTTTTTTCGCCGACCAAATAGCCAACGGCACCTTTGTCATTGCCAAAGGTCATGACACAAGTGGGTGAGCCGTGAATGCCAAGTTTGTGCTCTAGCCCTGTGCACAAAAGATCATTGCGCTCTCCTAGTGTTCCATCTTCATTGACTATGAATTTGGGAACGATGAATAATGATATGCCTCTGGTGCCTGAGGGGGCATCAGGCAATCTTGCTAAGACGAGATGAATTATGTTTTGGGTTAATTCATGCTCGCCATAGGTGATGAAGATTTTGGTGCCGTTGATTAAGTAGGAGCCGTCATTTTGTGGTGTCGCTTTTGAGGCAATGGCGGCTAGATCAGAGCCGGCTTGTGGCTCTGTTAGGTTCATGGTGCCTGTCCATTCCCCAGAGACCATTTTGGGAAGATAGATGGCTTTTAACTCGTCACTTGCGTGATGGGCGATGGCATCGACCGCGCCTTGGGTAAGCAGGGGGCACAGGCCAAACGCCATGTTCGCGCTGTTCCAATATTCGCCGACACATTGAGCAAGTAAATGAGGCAGGGCTTGACCGCCATGGTCTTGGGGGGCAGATAGGGCGGCCCAGCCGGCTTCTTGCCAGTGACTATATAGATCTTGCCACCCAGGAGGGGTGGTAACAACGCCTTCATTTAAGGTGCTGCCATGTTTGTCGCCGGTTTGGTTTAAGGGGGCGAGCTGGTCTTTGGCAAATTTTCCGGCTTCTTCTAGGATGGCGGCTAATAGATCTTGATCAAGATCGCCTAAGAGTGATTGATCAATTAAGGGATCAATTTCAATGATGTGGGAGAGGATGTGCTGAATATCCGTGGTTGGTGCTGTGTAGGACATTGCGATCTTTCCTTAAATTGCGACCCTTAAAAATTTTAATGATAGGCATGTCTTAATCGTAAATGTGGATTTGTTATCATTTTTGCGATCATTGGCTTATATTAAAGAGCTTATTGCCTTCATGCTAGGTCTTGCAAGTCTTGTTATCAGGTTATACGGATTGAATGTCATTTTATGACTTGTCAATTTATGGAGTTTTGAGAGAGGTTTTTTAGCACTTTATGCGCCTAGATGTTGTGAGAGCTGTGGAGGTTTTATCTGGCGGGGGGCTTGTGGCTTTGCCGACAGAGACGGTGTATGGGCTGGCCGCTGATGCGCGGCAAACGGCAGCTGTTGAACGGATTTTTGACTTGAAAGGGCGGCCGCATTTTAATCCTTTGATCGTACATGTCGAAAATCAGATGAAGGCGGATGAAATTGGTGTGTTTACGCCTGGGGCCAAACGGTTGGTTGATGTGTTTTGGCCGGGACCGCTAACGCTTGTTGTGCCTTTGCGTGTAAGCGCAGGGATATCGCCTTTGGTTAGCGCTGGATTGGAGACGATTGCGTTGCGTGCCCCAGCCCATCCTTTGGCTCAGCTTATATTATCTCGTAGTGGTTTGGCGCTTTGTGCGCCTAGCGCCAATATTTCAGGCCGGGTTAGCCCGACATCGGCTGATCATGTGCGCGCTGGGTTGAACGGGATTGATCTGATTGTTGATGGAGGGCTGTGTGAAAAAGGGTTAGAGTCAACCATTGTGCAAATGGGAGAGGGAGATAAAGAGATTATCTTGTTGCGGCCGGGCCCTGTGACCGTTGAGAACTTGCAAGGTGCAACAGGGCTTCGCGTGGTTGCGACTGACCAAGATCAAGAGGCGCCACTTACACCGGGAGCTTTGTTGAAGCATTATTCGCCGCGCGCGCGGGTTCGTCTTGACGTGTTGGGCCGGAGCGTTGGTGAAGGCGTGCTTGGCTTTGGCGCAGAAGATTTGTCACTACTTGGCAAAGATACGCCTTTTTATAATCTCAGCGAGGCGGGGGATTTGGAAGAAGCGGCGGGCCGCTTGTTTGCTGGTTTGCATTGGATGGATGGGCAAGGGGTCAGCGTGATTGGCGTTCGCCCGATACCTAAACATGGTGTTGGGATTGCGATTAATGATCGTTTAGAGCGGGCAGCCGCCAAGTGATCGTGTGCCCTTAAATGAAGAAATAAAACGATAAAAGAGAGTTATGTTGGACAAAACGCTGATTGATAAATTTATTCAGGTTGTGGGGCCTCGCTATGGGTTGGAAGCGGGGGATGACCAGGCTCCTTTTTTGAGCGAATGGCGTGATAAGTATGTTGGAAAGACAGATTTGGTTTTGCTGCCAGGCTCGACACAAGAGGTGGCGGCGCTTGTGAAGATTGCCAATGAAACGGGCACGGGGATTGTGCCGCAAGGGGGGAATACCGGGTTGGTTGGAGGCCAGTTACCAGATCAATCTGGTTCGCAAATTCTCCTCTCTTTAAAACGGTTGAATAAAAAACGTCTCATATCACGGCTGAGCAATAGCATGGTGGTTGAGGCTGGGGTCACGCTTCATGAAGCGCAATCTTATGCAGACGCGCATGATCGGTTGTTTCCTTTGAGCCTTGCTTCTGAAGGGTCGTGTCAGATCGGCGGCAACATCTCCACCAATGCGGGCGGCATACAGGTTTTGAAATATGGCATGATGCGTGATTTGGTATTGGGGCTTGAAGTGGTGCTTCCATCGGGTGAGATTTGGGATGGGCTTTCTGATTTGCGTAAAGACAATACGGGTTATGATTTGAAATCTTTGTTTATGGGCGCTGAGGGAACGTTGGGGATTGTGACAGCGGCGAGTTTGAAATTGTTTCCCCTGCCGGTTGAGCGGCGGGTGGCCTTTGTCGGTTGTGAAAGCCTTGAAGCTGTGGGCGCTTTTTTTGAGCACGCGAGCGCTAGAGCTGGCGGGGCGCTTTGTGCGTTTGAGATTTTGTGCGCGCGCGGGCTTGAGTTTTCGTTGGATTTTATGAAGGGGCAAACCCCCTCGTTTAAAGCGCCGCTAGAGACGAGGTGGCCTTGGTATGGGCTGATCGAGCTTGAGGCTTATCAAGAGGGGTGGGCTGGGCCTTTGTTGGAAGGCTTGTTGGAGAGCGCGTTAGAGCAAGGCTTGATTGGGGATGGGGTTGTAGCGACATCTGAAGCACAGCGGTTGGCGCTCTGGGCTTTACGAGAGAGCCTATCAGGCGCGCAAAAACCACAAGGGGGGTCTATAAAACACGATG
>JAJFHF010000063.1 GCA_021775775.1 Hyphomicrobiaceae bacterium | reverse complement strand
TCGCGCCCAAGTAATAATATGTCATCGCTCTCAAAGCAAAAATCAGTATAACTTTGATCCGCTTTTGTTGTTGTTAAGATAAGACGATGAGGCCCGCCTTGATATTGATCAATAAACTGATCAAAAGAAACATGGCGCTTTATATTTGTTTTTTTTAAATAATCCATGCCAGCACGGCGCAGTGCCTTATCCGACATATCAAACCCCGTCGGCCCAATCACATCAATAGGCACATTAAGACAAGCCCCTAAACGCAAAAGAGTGCCCATATTTTGCGGAATGTCAGGCTGATAAAGCGCAAGCCGAACCATAAAGTACCCCGTTTGCTGAACAAAAATGCAAGTTTTCATCATTTTTTGTCTAGCTATAGCGCTCAAAAATCCCAAATGCGACAAAAATACAAAACTTAATTGTTAATGCGTCTTTTTGCCTACTCACTACCCCTTGTGATTTCGCCCGAACAGTGGCAGAAAAGATCACAAAATAATGATGCGTAACAAATTCACATAATTTATCCGATTTCATTTACTAAAATAGCCAGATTTCATTTACTAAAATAGATCGAGCCCATTGCGTTAACAATGTGGAAATTTTGACCATTCAACGATAGCCTGTCCCAAACGACTTAAGGGGTAGGCCGGAACATAAAGAGGAGGCGAGCTTGTCTTCAGATAATGATGATGTTGCCCGGCGTGATTTTTTAATGGTTGCAGCCGGTTCTGTAGCAGGTGTTGGCGGGGCATGTGCCCTATGGCCCCTCATTGACCAAATGAACCCAGATGCGTCTGCCAAAGCTCTAGCTTCAATTGAAGTTGACCTCAGCCCCATAAAAGATGGACAAGCCATCACAATTATGTGGCGCGGCAAACCGATATTCATTCGCAAACGCACCGCGGACGATATTAAAGCAGCGCAAGAAATACCCGTAAGCGATCTACCAGATCCTGAAGCTGATACCGATCGTGTCCAAAATGATGAATGGCTCGTTTTAATCGGCATTTGCACTCACTTAGGTTGCATCCCGCGCGGACAAGCCGCTGGCGATGTACACGGTGACTTTGGCGGTTGGTTTTGCCCTTGTCATGGCTCACACTATGATACCTCAGGCCGCATTCGCAAAGGACCAGCCCCTAAAAATTTAGCGGTACCACCTTATAAATTCCTTACAGACACAAAAATTAAGATTGGTTAGGAGCACAACCATGTCTGATCACAGCTCAACTTATGAACCCACCAATGGCTTTACGCGTTGGCTGGATGAACGTTTGCCAATCATGCGCCTCATGCATGGGCAATTTATTGATTTCCCCACCCCGCGCAATTTGAATTATCTATGGACCTTCGGGGCCATTTTAACCTTTTGCTTAGCCATTCAATTAATCACAGGCATTGTACTAGCAATGCATTTTATCCCTCACGGTGATTTTGCCTTTGCCAGTGTTGAACATATTATGCGCGACGTAAACTGGGGCGATCTTATTCGTTATACTCACTTTGTGGGCGCTTCAATGTTTTTCCTAGCCGCCTATATCCATATGTTCCGTGGCCTTTATTTTGGCTCATACAAATCCCCACGTGAAATTATATGGATTTTGGGTGTGCTCATTATTTTATGCATGATCATCACAGCCTTTATGGGCTACTCCTTAGTATGGGGCCAAATGAGTTTTTGGGCCGTAACTGTGATCACCAATCTTTTTACCGCCATACCTATTGTCGGTGAAAGCATCACCCAATGGATTTGGGGCGGATATTCAGTTGGCGACCCAACATTAAATCGTCTATTTAGCCTTCACTACCTGTTTCCCTTTATTATTGTTGCCCTTGTGGCCCTTCATATCTGGGCCCTGCATGTCGTCGGCAGTAACAACCCAACAGGTGTAGAACCCAAGACCGAGAATGATAGCGTCAGCTTCTATCCCTATTATGTGATTAAAGATAGCTTTGCGACTATGGTCTTTGCCCTTCTATTTGCTTGGTTTGTATTTTATGCACCAAACTATCTTGGCCACTCAGATAACTTTATTGAAGCAAACCCCTTGCAAACACCGCCGCACATTGTGCCTGAATGGTACTTCTTACCATTCTATGCCATTTTGCGGGCCATCCCAGATAAGCTATTGGGTGTGGTCACCATGATGGCAGCCATTTGCGTCTTGTTCATTATTCCATGGCTTGATACATCAAAGATTAGATCAACGCGCTATCGTCCTCTTTTAAAGCCGTTTTTCTGGTTGTTCGTAATCACTTGTTTGGTTCTTGGCTATTGTGGTGCTAAATCCCCTGATTATAGATTTGTGGAAATGGCAGATACCCAAAAATATACATCCAAAGCCGCAGCTGTTTCAGCCAAAGAGGAAATATTAAGCAAAAACAAACATGCAGATCTTGAAATTATAGAGAGCATCAATAGCAAAGAGATCACTTACGATTTGAAAAATACAAAATTCAAACTGACAAACCAAGTGCTCAGCCTATTGCTTACATTTTATTATTTTGCATTTTTCTTTGCTATCATGCCGATCGTTGGCTTGATAGAAACGCCCCACAAACTGCCAGGTAGTATTGCCGAGAGTGTTCTTGGTAAATCTAGCGCAGACAAAGCCCAATAGGGAGGCATTCAAATGAAACTTAAGCTTTCCGACTTTTTAAAATGCATGAGCGCCAGCATTTCTGTCCTCATGGTAACAAGCCTCCTCGCTGTCACGCCAGCACAAGCCGCTGGTGGCGGGGGGCCTGAAATCAAACGTCAGGTTTGGAGTTTTAACGGCTTCTTTGGTAAATATAACAAAGCCCAGTTACAACGTGGCTTTGGTGTTTACAAAGAGGTTTGTGCCGCTTGTCATGGGTTAAAATTATTATCCTATCGCAACCTTGTCCAAGTCGGTGGGCCAGAATTTTCCAAAGAACAAGCCTTGGCGATTGCAAAAGAAGCCACCATCATTGATGGTGTCGATGAAGATGGAGAACCAAAAGAACGTGAAGGCAAATTGTCTGACCGTTTTGCTAGTCCCTTCAAAAACGATACCCAAGCGCGTGCCTCAAATAATGGCGCTCTACCACCTGATTTCTCAGTCATTGCCAAAGCGCGAACCTATCACCGGCACGTACCATGGTACACAGAGCCTTATTATTGGGCCTATGACATGGCAACTGGTTATGAAGAAAAAGGGGTTGATTATCTCTATGCTCTCTTAACGGGCTATAAAACACCTCCGCGCGGTATGAAACTAGGTGATGGCATGAACTACAATGAAGTCTTCCCTGGCCATCAAATTGCAATGGCGGCACCATTGTCAGAAGATGCTGTAGAATATGCAGATGGAACCCCCACATCGCTGAACCAACATGCCAAAGATGTGTCGGCCTTTTTAGCCTGGGCATCTGAGCCTCATTTGAATGCCCGCAAAGATTTAGGCAAACGAGTTCTGATCTATTTAACAATTCTGGCTTTATTGCTTTTCCTTGCCAAACGCAGTCTATGGGCACGGGTAAAACACTAGCCCACAAATATCGACATAATTTACGAAGGCGCCTCATTCGGGGCGCCTTTTTTATAAGATGATTACGAAACGACTTAAAACCAAACTTTGTGCAAAATGACGCAACAATTCAAGACACAGCTCAATCAATGTTATAGTTTGAAAAATTAGTGGTGATTTTTCGCTATTGTCAGCTGTCTTACAATCAGCTGCACAGTTAAGGGGACATTTTGTGGTAAAATCTGTATTAGGAATAATTGGCGGCAGCGGACTTTATGAACTAGACGCCCTAGAACATGGTCAATGGCAAAACATTCAAAGCCCCTGGGGGCCGCCATCGGATGAAATATTATTTGGTGAAATTTCTGGTCTCCCCATTCGGTTTTTACCTCGCCATGGGCGCGGACACAAGCAAACCCCAAGCTCAATTAATTACCGCGCGAACATAGACTGTTTAAAAAGAGCTGGCGTCACTGACCTAATCTCAGTCTCAGCTTGCGGTTCCTTAAAAGAAGAATTGCCCCCAGGCCACTTTGTCTTGGTTGATCAGTTTATTGATCGCACTTTTGCACGCGAAAAAAGCTTTTTTGGTCCTGGCTGCGTCGCCCACGTCGCCATGGGCGACCCCATCGCCCCCACTCTTGCCGATGAAATTGCCAAGGCAGCTGACCTAACCTCAACCCCCCTCACAAGGGGTGGCACTTATCTAGCAATGGAAGGCCCTCAATTCTCAACCAGAGCAGAATCCAACCTTTATCGCTCCTGGGGCTGTTCAGTAATAGGCATGACAAATATGCCAGAGGCAAAATTAGCCCGCGAGGCAGAAATATCTTATGCCTCATTGGCCATGGTCACAGATTACGATTGTTGGCATGAAGATCACACCGATGTTGATGTAGCGCAGATCATCGCCGTATTAACAGATAACGCGGCGCGGGCAAAAACTCTCATAACCCAGATAGCCAAAAGTTTCCCCAAAGACCACCCTACTTGCCCTGTGGGCTCTGATCGCTCTCTTGATGTCGCCATTATCACCCCACCAGAACAACGCGACCGCGCCCTAATGGCAAAACTCGATGCGATAGCAGGCCGGGTCATTTAACATTTGTTTTTATGTTAATTACGCCTAAAAAGACGAATTTTACGCCCAAACCCCCTTGGCCAATCCTCTATTTGTCAGTCTAAAGGCATACAAACAAAGTATTCGAAGAATAAAACTGAAATATTTTAAAGAAAGTTAACCCTCTACAGGCAAAATCAAAATCAATTTTCTAAAATGTCATTTAAGCATTCAGACATTAAAGCTGGGGTAAATAAGGCGGATGTATCTATTTAGATTGGTCTATTACAGCGTCAATTCTGTACAATCACAAGAAAGCTCATTGCAACAAGAGCTGAAAACGATTCTGCTTGCCTCCCAGCGCAACAACCCACCAGTTGGCGTCTCAGGTGCTTTAATCTTTAACTATAATTATTTTGCCCAAATCCTCGAAGGGGATAGAAAAGCCGTAACGCAAACTTTTTGTAAAGTTGCCAACGATAAGCGTCATACAGACATCGTAATACTAGAAGCACTGCCCATCACAGAAAGACTGTTTGAAAGTTGGAATATGGCCTTTGTTGGCGGAGTCTCAGCTGAGACCCATTTGCGCCGCTATGCCTCCTCAGTCCAATTCCATCCAGAAAAAATGACAGCCTCAAGCTTACAAAATTTCATGCGCGTGGTTATTGATGCCAATCAAAATTCTCTACGGTCAGTAAAAGTCTCTTAAATCCAGCTATTCATTCATTTAGATCTAACGTTTTGAGACCCCCTAACAAATTTTCTTTTGTTAAGTCCATATTACCTACCAACCAAATCCGCTCCAATTCTTTTAGCACTGCGCCCAAAGCTGGGCCAGGCGAAATTCCAGCATCAATTAAATCTTGCCCCCCAACAGGAAATTCCACACAAGGCCAATCAATGCTCAAATGATAGAGTTCACTGAGACGTTCATTATTTATCGATTGCGCGCTTTTGGCCCAGCTTGCTAAAAAAGCTTTTCTAAAACGATCTTTGCCTAACAAATAATGCGCATTTTTAAAAAGCTGTAAATTTTTCTCCTCGCCAGAAAATGAATCAATAACAGGACAGTCCCCCAAAACACTTAACGTCTTTTCTTGCGATTTAGACAACCTCAAACGAGCGGCAATTCGCGCGCTATCTCCCTTGTGATACACCGTCAATAGAGCCAAACGCAAAACCCGGTTCGCGGCAATACCAAGCGATTGCTCAATATCAATCAGCCGAAGGGTAGGGAGAAGATTGGGTGCACAGCCCAAAAGGGAACAAAGAAAACCATTTTGATAAAGGCATATCAGTACATCTCTAGGGTTGCGAAGGGTCAAAATTTTTATCAACTCAACGGCAATACGCTCAGCGGAAAGCTGTTGCAAACCATCCCTATGTTCTAAACAAGCACGAAGCGCGCCCTCGTCATAAGGAACATCACTATAAGAAGCTGCAAACCTAAAGAACCGCAAAATACGCAAATAATCTTCTTGAATGCGCTGTCCTGGGACGCCAATAAAACGCACATGGCGAGCTTCCAAATCTTGCAAACCTGTTCCCAATGGGTCATGCAATTTCCCATCAGATGAAACATAAAGTGCATTCATCGTGAAATCACGCCGTTGAGCGTCTTGGCCCCAATCAGTGCCAAACTCAACAATAGCATGACGTCCATCAGTTTTCACATCTGCGCGCAAACTAGTGATCTCGAAGCTAAGCTCATCAATCATCAAAGTCAGGGTTCCATGCTCAATACCTGTCGGGATAAAGGTAAGCCCTGCATTTTTGATTTGCGCAATCAATGCATCAGGGTGCCACGTAGTCGCCAGATCCACATCAATGACGGGCTCATCACACAAGTGATTGCGCACGGCCCCGCCAACAACACGCACCTCTTGCCCCTCTTTATTCAATAAAGAAAAAATCTGGGACAAAGCACCATTGTTAAACCACGCCGCCTCTTTCAAGGAAGAAACGTCACGTAAAGGTGATTTTTTATGAAAAGATGTCGGGTTTTTGATGGACACATCCTCCCCTTAAACAATCCTCATCACTCACAAGAAGAATAAGGCTCTCATATTATTTGAGCAATGTTGGTTATTATGGCTCTCGTCGTTCGATAAACCCAGGAATAACTTTACCATCTTTAACGATCGCTGGATGGTATATGCCATCTTTTACATCAGACCCAAACGTAATTTGGGTCGCATAAAACACCCCCATCAAAGCAAACCCAATAACCAGCAATTTCCCCAAAGGGATCAACCGCCAAAAATCTTCTCGTGTTTCCGGTTTTTTATCAAGTAAAATGTAAATCGCATAGAATAAGAAAGGCGTAAGGATTAAAAGGAGATTAAGGAGCATGACACGGGTCATAAAAATTTACTTTTCTGCATGAAGCGGTTGTAATTTGAAAGCAAGAAATTTTGTCTGAAAGTTCAGAGGCGATGAGCCAAGATATAAAACAGCAAACAAAAAACCACACTAGAACATAAAACCATAAATATCCCACAACTATATCTATGGTGTCTTATACGCTTTGTCCATACGGCAAGCAAAGTCATTCAAAATAGCTGCCGTTGCCCCCCAAATATAATAATCTTTATAATCCAGCACCCAAAAGTGACGCTCTATTCCTTCAAAACAAACAGCCCGTCGCTCATAGTGCTTTAAATTAGCAATATGAGCCAATGGAACCTCAAAGATTTCATCAACCTCTTTTATTTCTCTCTTATAGATATAAGGAGGGTCAAGTTTTGCCACCATAGGCGAGATAATAAATCCAGTACCCGTCTCATAAAGAGGTAATTTTCCAAAGGGTACAATTTGACCAGGGCAGATACCAATCTCTTCGTGCGTCTCTCGTACAGCTGCCGCCAACACTGTGGCATCAAGCAGGTCGACCTTCCCACCAGGAAAAGCGATTTGCCCTTTATGATGGCGCAAATCATTTGAGCGTTTTGTTAAAACAAGAAAGACCTCATCATCTTTTTTAACCAAAGGCAACAACACACCCGCTGGAATGTTCTTCATTGTGTTAGCGCCCTGCACCGTGCTTAAACGGTCCAACCGATCGCGCTGTGAATAAGGAGAAAGTTCATCATCACCGCCCAAGGAAATACAGGCCTCCTCAAGCAAATGATCCCACTCAGCACTTTGCCAATTATGGAAGGGCCTATTTTCAGATGGAGGGGGATAATTCATTCAAGACCTTTGATAAAAACATAAATTTTAACCAGAGACGTCGCCCTCACAATGAGCAACACTATCGATCGGATAAAACACACCATTGCTCCACAGCCCCAAATAAGCAACATCATCAATCGTGTGTTCTTGTGCATAATTTGCCAATTCATAATAGACAGAGCGACACAAACGCGCCTCAAGCCGGTCTCTCACATGCAAGTAAGGTTTCAATGTCTCACCGCGGGGCGCCAAATCAAAGCGCAATTCATGCTCAGGGCCCGCCACCACCTTATCTCCCACATTGGTAGTAAAATGAAGCACTTGCTCGCGCCCACTTCCATGCCGCTCTAAAATAACAGCGCTAAACGCAGCGTCCATCACCTGGATACCAATTTTCTCTACAGGGGTCACAAGATAATATTGATCTCCCTCTCGTTTTAAAACTGAGGCAAATAAACGAACCAGTTTTTCACGACCAATAGGAGTTTTATTGTAATACCACTGTCCATCAGGGTGAATGACCATATCAAGTTCACCGCAATAAGGCGGATCCCAAAGATGAACTGGCGCGCCATTTTGGTTGGTATTTGCCAACACAGCTTTCATTAATTCGTCTAAGTTTTTAGGTTCTGAAACGGGCTTGGTCATAATTTCCTATATCAATTAACCATCTTTTTCATCATTCAAACAATAGTGAGATATTGTATTTTAATCAATTAAACAGCTTAAACCACGTAGTAGATACCATTTGACCAACCTGCCATTCCAAGAACAAAGTTATAAGTCTTACTTTTGCAAGATCGATCAAATAAAATACTATACGCTAATAACAACAAACTTACATAATTGTGTGTTTTCAAACTTAAAAAGCGAGCCTATAATCAACCCATGACCAATCTCAGTGAATCCGGTGATAAAATCATTGAAGAGGTGGAATCGGCCAGCGCCAAGATCAAAGAGATCCAAGCGGCTGCTTCCTCTATCATTTACGGGCAAGAAGACGTTGTTGACCTGGCCCTTTTGACAATTTTAAGCGGTGGGCACGCTTTACTTATCGGTGTACCCGGCTTAGCCAAAACCTTGCTGGTTGAGACACTCGGCACAGTGTTTGGATTGACCAATAAACGTGTACAATTTACCCCAGATTTAATGCCCTCAGATATTTTGGGCGCTGAGGTGTTAGAAGAGTCAAGTTCAGGCGAGCGTGCCTTTCGTTTTATCAAAGGCCCAATCTTTACACAACTACTGATGGCAGACGAAATCAACCGTGCAAGCCCTCGAACACAATCAGCTCTCTTGCAAGCGATGCAAGAAAAACACGTGACCGTTGCCGGCGTTGGGTATGATCTGCCAGCTCCTTTTCATGTACTGGCCACCCAAAACCCTCTTGAACAAGAGGGCACATACCCTCTCCCAGAGGCGCAACTCGATCGCTTTTTAACCCAAATTAATGTCACCTATCCAGATAAAGAAGCTGAACGGCGCGTTCTATATCAAACCACCGGTACCCAGACCCATGATTTACAACCCGTCATTGATGGGGAACAACTGATGATAATGCAACATCTGGTCAGACAATTACCCATCGGAGAAAATATCGTTGAAGCCATTTTAGATCTTGTCCGGCGTGCCCGTCCTGATCATGAGGAGTCTTTGCCTGAAATTAATGATGCAATTGCGTGGGGCCCCGGGCCCAGAGCCGCACAAGCGCTCTCACTTGGTGTTCGCGCTCGCGCTCTAATCGATGGTCGGTTATCACCCTCCCTTGATGACGTGATCGCACTGGCTGGACCAGTGTTAAGACACAGAATGGCATTAACCTTTGAAGCGCGCACCCGCGGCATCACATTAGATACAATCATTGAAACTTTAACCGCTTCACTGAATGAGACGTAAATTTAAAATCAAGGTTGTATATAAATTTATTTTATATCCTGACCCCAAGGAGAAAAACCCCGTTTGAACAAAGACCTGTTGGCCAATGATTTATCTGATTTAGAAGCACGCGCACGCAGATTAAGCGCGGCTATGCCTGAACTTATGCTAAGTGCCAGGCAAATCGCCCATACCTTGGTGCACGGCGCGCATGGACGCAAACGCGCCGGGCCGGGCGAAACATTTTGGCAATTCAGGCCTTATACCAATTTAGAGCCAGCCCAAAGAATTGACTGGCGCCGCTCAGCTAGTTCAGATCATCTGTATGTACGTGAAAAAGAATGGGACACAGCCCACACGTTCTGGATCTGGATTGATCTGGGCCCCTCTATGTGGTTTCAATCAAAACTAAGCAAGACAACCAAGGCAGAACGAGCCTGCCAAATCGGCCTTGCCATGGCTGATCTGTTATCGCGCTCTGGTGAACGTGTCGGCGTACTAGGTTTAATGCCGCCCTCCCTTGACCAAGATCTTCTCCCTCAAATTGCCCAGCATTTATTATATTCCATGCAAGTAGACAAACCTCAGCACGGCCTGCCCCCCTCGCCGGATATAAAACGGTTCTCTGAGGTTATTTTAATCAGTGATTTCCTTGAAGACCAAGCCCCCTTATTCAAGAAACTAAAAACAATTGCATCCAATCAAGTTGGCGGCACCTTAATGCAAATCATTGACCCCGCAGAGGAAACCTTCCCCTTTAATGGACGGGTTGAGTTCAAAGACATGCAACAACATGAAAAAGTGATCGTTGAAAATGCCGTCGATTTGCGCACCCGTTATAGCCAAGCCTTTGGCACACACAAAGCTCAGTTACAATCAACTTGCATGGCTCAAAATTGGGGTCACTTGATCCATCATACAGACCACCCCGCACGCGAAGGTCTTTTGAACTTATATGGCTTTTTATCAAACCATTATTACGCGACCGGCGCTATGAGTCATGAAGTAAAAACCAATGACATCTCCTCACAAGAAAGCGCCTCCTTTGAAAGTGAAGCTCAGCTTAAAAGGAGCGCAAGATGAGCTTAGGAGCCCTTAGTTTTTTAAGCCCATGGCCACTGCTTGGATTGTTGGCGCTACCGATCATTTGGTACCTGTTGCGCTCAACGCCCCCCAGCCCATCGCGCCAATCCTTTCCGCCGACCAAAATTTTAAAAAATATCGTACAAACTGAAACGACTGCCACCCACAGCCCCTGGTGGCTCACCCTCTTGCGCCTCTTGATTGCCACCTTTGTTATTTTAGCACTAGCCCGCCCGGTTCTAAACAACACAAGCCCCCTCTTAAACAATGCTGCATCTGATGGCCCCTTAATCTTAGTCATAGATAACGGATGGGCTGCCGCTAACCACTGGAAACGGCGCAAAACAATGCTGCAAAGATTGCTGGGAGAAGCCCAAGCAAAAGACCAATTGGTCTATTTGGTCCCAACAGCCCCAGATCAACAAGGCACAAACCTTAAAAGCTTAGGCGCAAATGAAGCGCTCTCAATCATTGAAAATCTAACCCCATCCCCCTTTTCAACTGACCGGGTTAAAGCTCTTACAAACCTTGAGGCAGCACTAGAAAAAAATCTTAACAGTCCGTCAGATCCGATCAATGGCACTTTATTCTGGCTAACAGATGGACTGTCAAAAAATGATGGAATCACCATCAAAGCCAATTTGAAAAATCTAGCCCAGCGCGGTGTAAGCATAAACATCGTCGATCCAAAACAAGATCTTCTAGCCCTAGGCCTATCAGCCCGTTTGGGCCAAGGCGGGGTGCTATATGCAAATATTGAAACAAATAAATCATCAAAACCGCGCAATGGTCATGTCTTAGCTCTGTCTGTGCGCAATGAAGTCTTAGGGCGCGCCCCCTTTCAATTGCAAGCCGGTGAAACAAAAGCTGAAACAAAAATAGATTTGCCGTTAGAACTGCGCAATCAAATTTCCAAATTGACCATTGAAGACACCAATTCGGCAAGCAGCGTCCATTTAATCGATCAGCGTTCACATTGGCGGCGCATCGGTTTAATCTCAAATGAAAGCGGGCAACTGGCTCAACCTCTGCTTTCACCGTTATATTATATAAATCGCGCCCTGGACCCTTATGCTGAAATTGTCAAAACTGATACCCCAGACGTGGCCAAAACCATAGATATTTTTACCAAGCGCAATGTCTCTGTGATTGTCATGGCTGATATTGGCCGCCTGATCGGCGCGCCTTTGTTGCGGCTAACCGATTGGGTTGAAAATGGCGGTGTTCTGGTCCGCTTTGCCGGCCCTCATATGGAAGAAAGCCAAGATAAGCTCTTGCCCACCCCATTGCGCCAAGGCGGGCGGCGTCTAGGCGGAGCCCTCTCATGGGCCAAGCCACAACCCTTGGCCCAATTTGATGAAAAAAGCCCCTTTGCTGGCCTCCCCATTCCTGAAGATGTCTTTGTCAACCGGCAACTATTAGCAGACCCAAGCCGTCTTACTGACGAGGTTTATATTTGGGCGCGCCTTAAAGATAGCACGCCTTTAGTGACAGCCAAACGCGAGGTCAACGGCTGGGTGGTTTTAATCCATGTCACTGCAAATTCAGAGTGGTCCAGCTTGCCTCTATCAGGTCTATTCGTTGACATGTTAAAACGATTAACCCAACTCTCTGTAAGTCCTGTTGCCACCAACACCAGCAAAACAGATGAACAAGGGCAAACAGCCCAAGATCAAACCCCAGATCAACAAGACCCAAAACGCACCAATGCCGACGATACAAGCACCTTACTGGCCCCATACCAAATTATGGATGGCTTTGGCCAATTACAAAAACCAGCGCCTATGACAGAACCAATCGCCTTTCAAAAATTAAACGCTATAGATGTAAGCCTAGCTCATCCACCAGGATTTTATGGGCCCGCAGGCCAATCTGTAGCTTTAAATCTATTCCCCAAAGCAGGCCCCATCCAAAAAATGGATATATCAAACCTGCCAGGTAAACACATTCCCTATCAAACCAACCAAGCCACCAAACTTCGTGGATCTCTCTTTATGGCAGCCATTATTATGTTACTTCTTGATAGCCTCATCATCCTTTGGATGCGCGGCGGACTATCCTTTACAAAAACCCGCTCAAACGTCATGCCACTCTTATTAGGGGCCTGTTTTTGTACAAGCCTTTTCTACCCCACATTGTCATCACAAGCACAAAGCCAATCAAAAAAACAAGAACAACCACTAAAGAAATCAGATATAAAAGCGGCACTAAACACGCATTTATCTTATGTCATCACAGGCAATAAGAAAGTGGATCGCATAAGCCAACAAGGGTTAAAAGGCTTAAGTTATGTATTAAACGCCCGCACCGCAGTGGAACCAATAGAACCCTTTGGCATTGACATCACCCGTGACACTCTGGCCTTTCACCCTATATTATATTGGCCTGTTGGCACCTACACCAAACCCTTATCGGAAGAGGTAGCCCAGCGCATAAACACCTACATGAAAGATGGCGGCATGATTATCTTTGATACACAAGATCAAGATAGTCGGGTTGCCGGTTTGCAAGGGCGCAGCACAAAACCGCTAGAAATATTACTGTCAAAACTAGACATCCCCCGCCTCGAGCCCCTTCAAAAAGGGCATGTTCTAACAAAAAGTTTTTATCTGTTGTCTCAATTTCCCGGACGCTATCAAGGCGGAAAATTATGGGTCGAAGCCAGCCAAAAAAGAAACGACAACATCACAAAAAACACGTCTCAAATCGATGGGGTAAGCACCCTTCTGGTCACTTCAAATGATCTCGCATCAGCCTGGGCAATTGATGAAAACTTGCAAGCCCTTTACCCCGTCATTCCAGGCGGTCGCTTACAAAGAGAGATGGCCTACCGGGTCGGTGTTAACATTGTCATGTATGCCCTAGCTGGCAATTACAAAGCCGATCAAGTTCATATACCTGCGCTACTAGAAAGGCTTGGCCAATGAGCAATTGGGACATAATTTACGCCCCCCTCGTTGCCCCTTGGGTTTTATGGCTATTGGCAGCAATCATTTGCGCGCTTGTTTTATTCTTATTGATAAAAAGAATACCAGGCGCTCTCTTGCGCGGTCTAGGGCTCGTGCTATTAACCCTGGCCTTATTAAACCCAAGTCTGCGCCAAGAAGAACGCGCGCCATTAAACAATGTTGTCGTTGTACTGGTTGATAAAAGCCCCAGTCAAATCATTGCAGGGCGCCAAGATCTGGTTGAGCGCACAAAAGAAGCCCTCGAGGGTAAATTAAAGTCTCTTGACCGCCTTGATATTGAAATCCTCTCGATTGACGAACAAAACAAAGATCTAGCCAACGGCACTCAAGCCTTCACCAGCTTAAGAGAGACCCTAAGCCGCATTCCCACCAACCGCATAGCTGGCGTGGTTATGATCACAGATGGTCAAATACATGATGCCCCCAAGAAATTATCAGACCTGGGCATAGATGCCCCCATCCATACCCTTCTAACCGGCCAAAGCGATGAATTCGACCGCCGCATAGAAATTGTCAAAGCCCCTCGTTACGGCATTGTCGGCGCCAAGCGTAAGGTTATTTTAAAAATTGTTGAACAAGGACGCACCTTTGAAGTTCCCAATACCGTTAAACTAAAAATTCGTCAAAAAGGCAGCCAACCTCAAACCCAGCTTGTTCGTGTTGGCGAAAAAATCACCTTGCCATTAAAGTTTCCACATGCCGGTTTTAATCTTATGGAAATCGAGGTGGAAGCCCATGAAGATGAGATAACAACCGCTAACAATCGCGCCGTTATCACAGCTGAGGGCGTGCGTGAAAAATTGCGCGTCTTACTTGTCTCAGGTGAACCACATGCTGGCGAACGCACATGGCGCAATCTATTAAAATCTGACGCCTCGGTTGATTTGGTTCATTTTACAATTCTACGCCCCCCAGAAAAACAAGATGGCACGCCCATTCATCAACTATCTTTAATCGCTTTTCCAACCCGTGAGCTGTTTTCAGAAAAGCTCGAAGAGTTTGATTTAATCATATTCGATCGGTACCAACGCCGCGGCGTGTTGCCCTTACATTATCTTGATAATGTAAGCCAATATGTCCTCAATGGTGGGGCCGTGCTCATTGCTGCTGGCGATAAATTTGCCACCCCCGTTAGTCTAGCAAACACCCCCCTAGAGCAAGTGTTACCAGCCAAACCAACTGGCCGGGTTTTTGACACACCCTATCGCCCCTTTATCACCCCCAAAGGCAGTCGCCATCCCGTTACCCATAACTTACCCAAAGCCAACGGGAAAAAACCAAATTCAATAGCCACTTGGGGCCAATGGTTTCGCCTTGTAGAAGCCCAGGTCAATGAAGGGGAAACATTAATGACGGGCACACAAAAGCACCCTCTCTTGGTGTTAAACCGTTTAGGCGAAGGGCGTATAGCCCTCTTGCTATCTGATCACGCTTGGCTATGGGCCCGCTCATTTGATGGTGGCGGCCCTTACACAACCTTGTTACGCCGCTTATCCCATTGGCTCATGAAAGAACCCGACCTTGAAGAAGAATCCCTAACAGCGATTGGTGACGGCCGAAAACTCATTTTAACACGGCGCTCGATGCAAGAAAAAGTAGCCCCCCTCTCCTTGACCAAACCAGATGGTAGCATCATAAAGGTTGAGCCAAAACAAACCTCACCTGGCACATGGCAAGCTGTGCTACCAAACCAATCATTAGGCATTCATCGTGTAAAATCAGGCAAATTAAACGCTCTCGCCTTCATTGGCTTTGCCAGCCAACGCGAAATGGAAAACATTGTAACCACCAAAAAAATCATGGGCCCCTTAGCAAAACAAGCCAAATCAGGTTTATTCTGGACAGGGGCAAAATCAAACGAAGAGACAGTGAACCTGCCAAAGATTTCACTCTTGTCACGCTCAAAACAATTTGCTGGTAGCGACTGGATGTCCCTCAAAGACCGGCAAGCCTATATTGTAAAAGGCGTGCGCTTGATCCCTCTTTTCACCGGTTTAGCAGCCCTTGGTATCTTTTTATTAGTCCTAGGGTCCATGTGGTGGCGCGAAGGGCGTTAAACAAAAATTATAAAGCTGTCACAACACCTTGAAAATCTTGCAAAGCATCTTTGACAATTTCACGGCCTAACAAACGCTGCAAATTCACAGGCCCAGGCATAACTATTTTGTGCGGATCAACATGGTAAAACTGCGCTTTTTCGTAATAAGCAGCATCCCCAACCAAAAGCGCCACTTTCATTTTTTTTTCCTTTGCCAAGAGAATGCCCTCCTCAATCAAGGACAGCCCAAGCCGTTGGCCGCGTTGTTCTTTGCTCACAACCAAAGGCCCAATAAGACAAGCGCCGCAATTCCCACCAATCGCAATCGGGGTCATGCTAATCGTCCCAACAAGCTGTCCTTCACAAAAAGCATTTAACCCAAAGCCTTTGTCACTCGAGCCATTTTCTCTAAGCCGATAAGCTGTGCGCGCAAAGCGGCCCGGCCCGAGGGTCTCTTCAAACAGATCAACTAACGCCCGAGTAATCTGGCTAAAAGGTTCAATGGTTATCTTTGACATGGTTTTCTAACTTACATTTCATGACTAATAAAGATTGTATATACATAAAACCATTACCAAGTGGTGGAGATAGGTGCATGTTTAAAAATTTCATCAATCCGATTGGTAACCCCCGCAACGGTCCCTTTGGGCAAATCATCAAGCGCAAAAAAACCAATCTCTCGTATTTCGCCGTTAGGCACAGGCTTCTGTTTCTGCACCCAATCTTTTACAATAAAAACCCCAATATGATCACCTTTAAAATGATCAAAGTTGGTGAAAATTCCATGCAATTGTGCGCGACCCGTTAGCGAAACATTGGTTTCCTCATATAATTCACGCGCCATCGCTTCACTTAAACTTTCATTCCATTCCACACCGCCGCCCGGGAAATGCCACCCGGGTCGATATCCATGACGAACCAACAGAACGCCGCCCTCATCATTAATGACAACAGCCTGCGCCCCCAGTGTCGAACCTCTTGTCAGGCGCCAAAATGGGTGCAAAACAGCGCGTATACAATTCGAAAAAAAGCCCATCCTTTAATAGCCTTTATTATTAAATTTGGTGAGGGTCACTTTTAAAACTAGCCTGACTATTTAAACTGATTTAACTAGGGCGTATACTCTTAAAATGAAGCTAATTATTCCAGCTCTTTCTTTTGGACGATTAACAATGACAGTCATTGCACATTTAACAGATATTCATCTCCCCAGCCTTTCCTTATCAAAACTATCAAAGCTTAATCTCAAACAAGGCTTTGGGTTATTAAATTGGCAAGCCTCGCGGCACAAAATTCACCAACAAGACGCGCTAGATCTACTACTTCAAGATCTAGACAAACAAGAAATTAGCCATACCATCATCTCTGGTGATTTAACAAACTTAGCACTACCCAGCGAAATAGAAACCGCCGAAAGCTGGTTAAAGACGCGCGGCACCCCCCAGCAAGTTTCTTATGTCCCGGGCAATCATGATTATTATGACAATGGCTTCGCCTTGCAAAACAAAGAAGTTTTTAAAGAACATATGCGCTCATGTGATATCGGTGCCTGCCTTGGTGGTGGATCAGGTCCACAAGATCCCTATGTTCGTGTAATCGATAAAATCGCCCTCATCGGCCTCAATTCCGCCATCCCAACCCCCTTATTCAAATCTTTCGGTGCCATAGAAGAACAAACCCTAGAACAACTGTCCAAAATCTTAAAAAAAGCCCAGGCACAAGGCCTATATCGCTGTGTGGTGCTACATCACCCGCCACTAAACACCATTACCACACCTCAAAAAGGGTTAAACAACGATGCGGCCCTAACCGCGATTTTAAAAGAAGCTGGCGCTGAATTGGTGCTTTATGGTCATACCCACCTCCAACGTTACGATCGCCTGCTAACCCAACAAGGGTTCTGTCATGTCATAGGAACACCCAGTGCCTCAGTTGGAAAAATCTGTCAGTATAATTTAGCACGCTATAATCTATTTGATATTCAAACTCAAAACGGCACCTGGCACACAACCATGATCGGACGAGGGCTTGATCATAAGTGTGAGTGGGTAGTCAAAGCTGAACAACGAGATTTAAAATAATCAATTCCCAAATTACAAGGTGTAAGGTAAGCAGAGCCAATTATGAACAAAAAAAACCTCTCAGACACCGCCCACCTTCCAACCATGGCTTTAAAGGTTGCGCTCTTGGGTGCCATCATATTGTTAATCTCTGTTGGAGCGCGCCAATCATACGGCCTATTCCTTACACCCATCTCGACAAAACTAGATTTAGGACGCGAAAGTTTCTCTCTCTCCATTGCCCTAGCAAATCTGTTTTGGGGTTTAGCCGCTCCTATTACCGGGCGTCTATCTGATCGCTATGGCCCCTTTTGGATATTAATAATCGGTAGCCTTTGTTTTGCAATCGGCTTTGCTGGCCTGGCCATAGCGATCACCAAAGCCCATCTGGTTTTGTGCGGCATATTAATGGGCTTAGGGTTAGGCGCCACTGGCTTTACGGTTATATTAGGAACCGTTGGGAAAATGGCCGGTGAAACCTACCGAGATAAAATGATCACGCTTGCCAGCATGGGGAGTGCATTTGGCCTGTTTCTCGCCATTCCTCTCACAGGCTCATTACTAGCTGGCAGAGGCCTAGAGACAAGCCTTTTTGTCATTGCCTCATTCATAGCACTTGTAGGGTTATTAGCCTGGCCCTTTTCAAAATTGACGAAGACAAACCAAATTACGACACCCCCCAACGATAGCATGGCCTATCTACGCCATAGTTTTAGCAATACAAACTTTCTACTCTTAATGATTGGTTTTTTTGTATGCGGCTTTCATATCGCCTTCACAGCTGTTCATTTACCCGCCTTCCTAGAAGATGCAACAGGCTCAGTCTCACTAGGCAGCACAGCCTTGATGCTCATCGGTATCGGCAATGTATTTGGCACATTCAGCGCAGGGCTGTTAGGCGATCGCTATGGCAAAATCACTATACTAAGCTTAATTTATTTTTTAAGAGGCTTTTTGTTCCTTGGGTTTTTGCTTCTACCTTTAACAACCAACACGGTCTATAGTTTAAGTTTTTTAATGGGGGTGTTATGGCTGGGTACAGTGCCTCTCACCAGCGGCTTGGTCGCCCAACTTTATGGAGCTAAATGGCTATCTATGTTATTTGGGATTGTTTTTTTATCTCACCAAATAGGAGCATTCTTTGGCAGCTGGCTAGGCGGTATCGTCTTTGATCAAACCCACTCATATAATTTAATGTGGTTAGGAGCGGCTGTCTTGGCATTTCTATCAGCTCTTTTGCACGTTCCCATTAAAGAGCAGTACCAGTTTCAAGAAAATTGATAAGCGGGCCCCCTTCAACATTTGAAAAACCGAAACCAAACGGCGTATTTCCTTAGATTTGTGTGGAAATAACCAGGTTTTTGCCCCCCTCACAGCTTTCAATTTGGTTTTTCATTCAAGATCATAGTAGTTTCATCGATCAAAAACATGAACCCAATGTAGTTTAAGGCAATGATACGATGAATTCCGCAGACACTAAGGATGATATTTCTTTTAAAGCCTGGTTAGGAACGTTAGTCAGCTCACCACGTTTTGAATGGACCATAATTGGCCTCATCATCATCAATGCTATCATCCTTGGCTTAGAAACAGACCCTGACATAAAAGCCACTTACGGTGAAGTGCTCGGCAACTTAGATCGCATGATTTTATCCATTTTTGTCATGGAACTGCTAGTGCGTTTTTATGTAAAGGGCTGGGCGATGTTCAAAGACCCCTGGTCCGTGTTTGATCTATTTGTCGTCGGCGTTGCACTCATACCAACAACTGGTCATCTATCAGTGTTACGCAGCTTGCGCGTTTTGAGAATCTTACGGCTGATTTCAGCCGTTCCCTCAATGCGCCGGGTCGTCACCGGCTTGCTTGCCGCCATCCCGGGCATGGGCTCAGTTGCTGCCCTTTTGCTGCTCATTTTATATGTCTCCTCGGTCATGGCCACACAAATGTTCGGAGCCGCCTTCCCAGATCAGTTCGGCACATTAGGGGCCTCTGTTTTTACACTCACACAAATTATGACAATGGAAGGCTGGGCTGATATTTCAGGCCCAGTAATGGATAAATTTTCTTATGCTTGGTTATTTTTTCTTGTCTATATGCTGACCACAAGCTTTGCAGTCCTCAATCTATTTATTGGTATCATTGTAGATGCTATGCAAAGTGAAGCTTTAAAGCCTTTGCAAGAACAAGAAGAACAAGCAATGGATGCTCAAACAAATAAAATTTTAGCTGAGTTAGCCATTATGAAAAAAGAACTCAAATCAATAAAAAGCTTAAAATAATCATTGATTAAAAGACAACCATTTCGTCTTTTTTCTCACCGCTCTTTTCATCTACCGGCCCTTGATCAGACTTATCTCGAACAATGACAAGCCCAGCTTTAGCGTCATTATACCAACGGTCATATGAAGTTGTTAGATTGTCTTCCAGCTTGCTACGCCACAAAGTTATTGTGCTACCCAAGGCCTCTTTGTTTGCCTCAATAAATTTATCACGTGAAAATTTCTCATTCAATTTGTTCGCCACATAATCCGCAGCAAAACCAAGCACAATGCCAATTGCAGCCCCAACAAACGTTCCGCCAACAGGTTCAACAACAGTGCCAGCCACCGCGCCCCCTTCAGCCAAGGTAATTCGCGCCCCCATCGAAGACGCAAAGCGAGTGGAAAGCGAACTAAACACACCGCCCAATCCCTTATTCACAGCTGGGCCAATGGCCAATGCCCCAATGGTCCCACCAACAGCCACACGGCCAACACCGGCAATGCCATCAAAAGCGCGGTCTTCCATTAAAAACGTTGGCGCGCGCCATCGTTGTGCATCCCAATCAAGATGAGTTTTGGTAAGATCTTGCCCCTTTGGCAAAGCGTCTAAATAAGTTGTGTTCTGGGCCAGAAATTCACGCATTTCAGCGTCTTGGTGAGCCATTTGCTTTAAATAACGCTGATGACTTGCTCGAACAAGTTTTTCAATACCGGCAACCAAAACATCATCTCTTTGCTCTGGTTTTAAAACCTGTTCTTTATAATGGCGCATGAAATAATCAGTCATATCACGCTCAACGGCAGTGCGCAGACTTTCATATTCACCCAATTTGATCAACCTAGTGGTGGTCGCCGAGATCGCTTCTTTTAAAATCACATAAGGGCGCTTCCATTCAAAAAACCAATCGGCATATGCATCAATAACTTTATCACGATCTGAAAAGGCTGTTGCAAATAGCGCTTCCATCTCTGCCTTTAATTCCGCTGTTGATGTCTCACGAGCAGCATCCAATTCACGCGCCCGCTTTTTAATATAAACCTTCAATTGCGCATTGCTGGCCAACCGTTTTTCTAATTCACCATCATAATTACGTATGATCAATTCAACACGGTCACGCGAGATCAAAGACGATTGAAAAATCTCAACCGCTGTCTTGTCAATATGGCGTGTTTTGCTATAGGCAAGATCACGCTTATAGCCATGCCAATAATTGCTTAAAATTGAAATAGAGGCATAAACCCCGATGAGCATAGCCAGGGCAATACCAAGCGGCTGGAATAATCCATGCAACAAACCGTATTTTTTAATCACTTGTTTTTTAGGAAAGAATTTCGTGCCAGATACTTCATTCTCAATGCGGCGCCCATCTAAATCCTCACTATGCGAGCTCACACTATCTTGCCCCTCCAATCTCTTCATCAATGAGGATTGATCAATCTTGCTAGCATCAGATTGCATCTGAGGATCACTACCTTTACTATCTTCAATAGGCTTTTTTGTTGCCTTGAACCAAGAAAAAGTCATGTCCTTATGTCCTCTTATAAAGATTGGGATTACAATTTCGAAAAACCCACTCTTGGGAAACAGATAT
>JAJFHF010000062.1 GCA_021775775.1 Hyphomicrobiaceae bacterium | reverse complement strand
CCAGGAGTGAGGTGTTCACCATTAATAGCACAAGCTAGATCATTGGCTGGCGCCCCTTCACATTGCCATTCAGGCCCATCAGGGGTCACATCTTGAGCAATAAGCGGAGCATCAGTGCCAAGTACACGCGCCACATCAAACACTCTAACAATGCCAATAGGGGGGCGGTCACCATTGTTGCGCACTGAAATTCGGCAAGAGATCAAACCACCAAGCACACCTGGTTTACAAGATTTTTCAATCGAAAGATCTGGTTTGCCAGGGTGAGTTGGATCATCTGATCCTGGATCTGGTAGTTTACCGATAGCACAATCTTTTTCTTTACCATCCACGCCTTGTTTTAGGTCAACGCAATTTTCAATTTCCTTCTGATCAAGCTCATCAGGGTTGTTGAACGATGCGACCACATTCAAGATCGTTTGCCCGTTGGCAGGAATATTGATACCAGGATGGGAGCAATCAAAGTTTTGGCCATCCACCGTTAAACAAATCCAAGGAGGAATAGGCGTGAAAGTAACATTATCAGGTTTCACGTCAAAATGATCAGTGACATTTAAAGGACCATTATAATCTCCATCACCAAAATTATGAATGATGATAGAATACGAAACTCCACAAACAACCAAACCTTGTGCATTGGAAATACATTTCGTACCTGCGTCGAACTTTCTAATCTCAAGTTCAGGCTTTTTCTCATCATCTTCATCAGGGCATTCTGGGCTGCCTTTGATGCAGATCTCAGCGCAATCTTTGTCATTGGTAAGATCACCAAACGGGGCAACGCCCATTTCAGGATAGTCAAGCTTGGCACAGTTTTTAATTTTGTCACTGGGCCATGCATTACCAGGTTTGAAAGAAAGGTTTAGATCCTTAAATTCACCAGGGTTCAGAGTAAGTGCAGGGTGCTTGCAGATATAAAGGGCAAGACCTAGATCATAATTGCAAGACCAAGGGGCATTGGGCCCATTGTCGATAAAAGATCTATGAGGAATTTGCCATTCTTGCAGAGCAAGTGTGCCATCGAATTTTTTATCACCGACATTTTTCACTCTGATACGGAATTTGCAATCACCATCATTTTTGTCACAAACAGGCACAAGTGCGTCTTTTGTAACTTCAAGATCAGGTTCTTTCTCGTCTTCATCACAAGGGATGTCTTCTGGGATATCAATGATGATTTCCTCAGTACAACAAGTGGCTAAGCCATCAAAATCAGCTGGGCCAACTTGTTTCACATTGTTGGTGAGAAGATGAATGGTCATGCCTTTGGCAGCACCAAGCAGATCCCACTCCAAAACACCGCCCCCAGGAGGAACGATTTGGAATGCAGGGTTCACAATGACGCCAGGTGTTAGCGAAGTGAGCTCAATGGTTTGACCCGCAAGCGCTGGGCTAACAGGCATCTTATAAGTAAAAGGCACGATCGCGCCGCCATGGCACTCCACTTCGCCCTTTTCAAACTTGATGCAAGGCTCACCATCAGGGTCACCTTCAGGTTCACCGCCATCTTCAGGTTCATCACAATCAGATAGATCAATGTGCAATTTGGAAGGCGTTCCATCTTTCCAGTCAGCTGGCGCCGGAGCACCGCCGTCATTGCTTTTGGCATTCTCAATATTGAAGGGTGTAATAATGGTTAGCCGTGCTTGGCTTTCCACACTTATCGGATTGGGGAATTGAGCCGGATCTATTTCTGCCACGCCATTTACAACAAAAAAGCGTGTATCAGCACCGTTTAAACCATCAGCTAAATTCTCTGTTGCACTTAATTGTGCTTTGACAACTTTTAACGTGTCGTTTGCAAACACATCATTGGTAAATTCAACTGGTGGTTTGACATCCAAATCACCGCTGACTTCACCAGAGATCCATTTAAGGCCTTTGGGAAGCTGATCTTCAAAAATCAATTTTGTATCTGTAAATTCTTTAACATGAGCTCCATTGGGGTTGTTCCAGAAACCAGGGCTCCCCTTTACAGCCAGAATGGTTTTACTTTCTATGTATTTACAGCTTTTCTGCCCCACATACTTGATAAATTGTATGTTCAAGATTTTGTGGTCAGGCCCTTGACCACCACCTTTCAGTTTATCGCCGGGGCCATTTTTAGGCGTTTGTTGTTGTTTTTGTTGCCATTGGCTTTGTTTTTTTGCCATGGCAGGGGCGCACCCAATGCTCAAGCTTACGCCAAGGGCAAGCGCGCCAATCCAAAGGGAACTGGATTTTAATGTTGAAAAGGGGTTCATGGTCGTCTCCATGATCATTTTAATGACCGTTTGAGGTTTATCTCTATATCTGTCGACTGAGTTTGATAAATGGTTCATTTCAGCCTCCTTTATGGGCCACACGCAAATGGAGGGGCTTTAAGTGGGAGCACCGCTTTACAGCATGGAAACTCGCCGCCCGCATCTGCGTCAGCTTTGTTATAGAGACAGACACCAAGGTCATAATTCTCATTTGGTAAGATACCCAAAACATCAAGTGTGTAAGGGGCAAGAGGGCCAGGGATCGATTGCATTTTAGGCGCCACATCAATGCCCGGCGTAAAGGATTTAGCCTTCAAACTATCGGCATTAAGGCCTGCATTTTCTTGCAAATAAAGATCAACACCAAGGGTGCCAAAGCCAGTACAGAAATAATCAATGGCTTTCACCTCAATGCAACGACCTTTGCCACCAGGGGGAATATCGTCGCCTGGGTAATCTTCAGGAATGGGGATGTCCCAAGGATAAGGGTATGTTTCACCAAGTCCAAGTTGGCCTTCGCAAGGGCGGTATATCTCAACATCACCCACATGACCGCGCACTTCTGGGTCATCAAAGACACCATCAAAATCAGCAAAATAACTGCCCCAAGGCGGTGTGTTTTGCGGTTGGATAAGTGATTTCTCTGTTAGTTGAATGCCATGCACATTGAAAGGGCCACCCAAGCTAAGCTGATCTTTAAGCGCTTCATTCTCGCGCAAATTATCGCCTGTTTTAACAAGGTACGCCGTACATGAATTATAATTGATGGAGCCGTCGGGGTTATAATCATATTGCAAATCAATCCCCCCAAGAGCTAATTTATGCTCGGGTTTAAAACCCACCGCATAAGTTTGCGGCACTTCCACCCACCGGCTAGGGGTTGCAGGGTCATCTGGGCTTTCTAAATAATAGCGCAAAACCCTTGATTTTTCTGGGGTGGCAAATTCTGAATAATCATATTTGTTTTTCAAAGTGCCGCGCTCAGACAGGTACATAAAACCTTTATTGTCAAAAGCAATGTCGGTGACGGCATATCCGGTATCAGATTGAACATCCAGCTCCCATTGCACAGAGCCAAAACTGCCATCTTTATTGATGCCAACAGACATGATCATACCGCCATCTTGGGCGTAATAATAAAGCCGGTGTCCATGCACCTGCAAGCCCCAGACAAGCCGTTCATTGGCGGCAAAACCCCACGTGGCGGGGTCTTTGGCCTTAAAAGATGGGTTGGTGATATCCATACGATTGGTATCATCGTGAGGAACCGGGCCAAGGCCCTTGGCGGTGCGCCCAAGCTGTCCATGGTCAAACGTGCCAAGGTCTTGGCCGTTCATGTCAAAGCGGTGGATCATGCCAGTGTCTAAGTCAGAGACAAACAATTGTTGGGTGTATTTATCAAATGCGATGTTGCCAATGCCAGGGCCTGAATTGTCGGTGCCATCCAAAGCAACATTAGCAAACAGACTAACCTGGCCCGTGAGCCCATCGACTTTCCAAATCGCGCCGGGCGTGCCACCATTTTTGGTGCCAAATTGCGCCTCCATAAAGGAAGCGTCCGCTTGCCCATTTTTCAAACGTTCCATGCGCCCATCACCATCAGTGTCGGGCCCAACAATTTGTAAACCATGCAAAACAGATGAGGTCACATAAAGGTTAGGAACTCGTGGTTCCCCCTCGCCGCGCACCCCATCGTCAAACGCCAGGCCAAACACTTGGCCAATTTCGCTAGCCTTGACCTCAAAAGGCGCTGGCAAATTCACAAGCTGGCCTTCAGGAGGACCGCCCATGTTATCAGCCTTATAAACCCGAAGACTGATACCCTCTTCATCAATAAAACTCTCATCGATTGGGTTAACGCCGGGGGGAATGCCATCTTGGGGGAATTTCAAGCCAGAAAAGCCCGTTATCGCAATATCACCACGATCAAGTATCGGGCCATTATCTTGCGCCATAGCTGAGTTAGTCATTAATCCTACGCTCAAAGACAAGGCCAAAAGACCAAGTGCGGGGGATATTGTTTGTTCAGGAGGAATAAAGTTTTTCGTGAACCAATCAGGGGGGGGTAAAATCGTCATAAGGGGGCTCCTTAAAATTAAGAAAAAATCACTTTGTGCTGAATTGGTCGTAGTTGACCTTGTATTGGTTCACAAAGTTTTGATATTTTTATAGATTATGCCCTTAAAGCAGAGTAATTTTAAGAAAAAACTGACAGGTTTCTTAATTAATATGAACATTGGATGAACCAAATCATCTTAAATAACGACAGATTAGCCAATAGAGTGAATTGATATGAGCCAACATCAACCAAAAGATCGAGACATTGATCTGATGGAACGCCTTAAAAAAGGTGACCAAAGTGCGATGCAAGTGCTGTATACCCGGCACTACCAACGGATATATCGATTTATAATTCGTCAAATACGAGATGAAATGATGGCTGAAGATATTGTAAATGATGTGTTTTTAGATTGCTGGCGCCAAGCTGGCAAATTTGAAGGACGCTCGGCCGTAAGCACTTGGTTAACAGCCATTGCCTTTAACAAATCTATCTCCTATTTGCGAAAACGCCGTGAGGCGCAAATGGGTGATGGCCAAGCGGAAAGTATGGTAGATGAAGCCGATGGCCCTCAAACTCTATTAATGAAGGATGATAAAGGAGATCAATTAAAAGAAGCGATGGACGAGTTAAGCACTGACCACCGCGCTGTTATTGATCTGGCATATTATCATGAAATGGGTGTCAAAGAAATTGCCCAGATTTTAGACATACCCACAAATACAGTGAAAACCCGTTTGTTTCATGCCCGAAAGAATTTGCATGAGATATTACTTGAACGCGGTATAGATCGAGGCTGGCCATGATGACCAATTCAAATAGTGAAATGACTGAAAAAGAAGCAACCATTGCTTTGTTGCCATTTTATCTAAGCGGTACCTTATCCAAAGAAGAAACAAAGCAAGTTGATGCCTGGCTACAATCAGACACACAAGCGGGCGCCATTCTAGATAAGATCGACCAAGAACGCCATTCTAGTGTGATTGCCAATGAAAGCATCATCGCACCTAAAACCGGGCTTGCCCGCCTAATGGCAGATGTCGCGCAAACTCCTCAAGAAAATACGGCAACATCGCGCGTTTTGTCATCCACAAAAGGCGGGGTCATGGCATGGATCGATCAGACTATATTAGCCCCTTTGCAAGCGGCACCAGCTCAGCTGGCTTGGGGGGTCTGTGGCTTGTTAATGCTCGTCACCATTGGCCAATCAACTTTATTATACCAGGGCAAAAATCCAACCAATGGAGCCCCAGGCTTTGAACTTGCCGGCGGGGAGCACGCAAATGTGCTCTCAAGCGCCATCATAAAGTTTACGCCCTCAGCCTCTATGGCCGCCATAACCAAAACTCTAGATGAGGTCGGTGCCATAATCATGAACGGGCCGACAGCCAGCGGCCAATTCACCATTGGTTTTGTCGCGCGAGAAAACGCACCAGCACTGGCGGAGCGCCTCACACAGCTGCAAAAAAGAACGGATCTCATTTCATTTTTTGCACTTCAAAAAACTGATGATGGTTTGGAATGAGGAGCGAGGTCGTGAACCACATGAAGTTTTCAAAACACGCGCTATATCGCGGTTTAATAATTTTGGCACTGGTGATAGCCCCGTTTAACCAAAGTTTCGCTGCCACCTGCCAACAAGGGGGAGGTGATGTATTATCTGATCTCCCACCAGAGCTTGGGAAACTGTTGGCTGAAAATCAACCGCAGGAAAAGATATGCGAGGCCCCCGCTCCAATTGAGTTGACCAAATCAACACAAAAGACGAGGGACTTTAAAGTCCCCACATTTCAAGGCCCAGTTCATGCTGTGAACGGGCGCCACGTCCCAGATGAAGTGATCGTAACACTGCGCGGTGGGGCACCAGCCCTAGATGCTTTTGCCCTAACTTATAATTTAACCGTGCGCGAGACAAAGGTTCTGTCAATCCTTGGCGGTTTGCTTGTCCGCTTTGGCATACCAGATGGCCGCCCTGTTGCCAAAGTACGTGCCAGCCTCATCCATGACCCTTTGGTGATCGACGCTGTCCCCAATCATATTTATGAATTAAACGGTGAGGATAAAAAGCTTGATCGATACTCTCTCAAAAATTCAGGGATCTTAGAGGCTCATACTCTGGCCCAAGGGCGCGGCGTAAAATTGGCCATTATAGACACCGGTGTTGACGAAACCCACCCGGCATTAAAGGGGGCCATCATGGCAACTTTTAACGGCCTTGAAAAAGTCCCCCTGAATACAACCAAACACGGCACAGCCATCGCATTGCTAGCAGGCGGGGCGCAAGATGAATTTAAAGGGGCCGCACCACAGGTCTCTCTTTTTATTGCCCGCGCCTTTGATAAAACCTCCGATGGTAAATTTGTGAACTCAGTATTTGCAATTTTATTATCTCTAGATTGGGCTTTGAACCAGCAAGTAGACATTGTAAATATGAGCTTTTCTGGCCCCGAGAACAAACTGATGTCACAGGCTTTAAAAAACCTGCTTTCCACCAATGTCGTATTGGTGGCCGCCGCTGGCAATGGCGGGGCAAAAGCGCCTTTCTCTTACCCAGCTGCCCTAAAGGGGGTGTTTGCAGTCACAGCAATTGACGCCAAGGACCGGATCTATAATAAGGCCAACCAGGGCAAATACATAGTTGTTGCCGCCCCAGGGGTTGATTTGCTTATCCGCGATAAAGATTTAAAGCTTACGTTCAAAAGTGGAACGTCTTATGGCGCAGCGCTATTTTCAGGCATTTGCGCACTCGTGCTTGAAGGGCACAAAAACATGGATCTAAAAATCTTGCAAAAGAATTTGCGCACAACTGTAAAAGATTTAGGTCATCCCGGGCATGATAAAATCTTTGGCTATGGTTTGGTCCGCGCCCGTGACTTTGTCGCGCGTTCTCGCCCTTGATTTATAGGAACATTGCCCCACACAAAAAAACGCCGCCCTTCTGAGACTCGCCGCCTAAAGCGAAAAAATAGCCGTGAGAGAAAACAAAAACGCTACGTTCTGTTAACCGAATCAAGCCAAACTAAAACGAACTTAGGGCACCGTCTTCGTAATTATTTTCACAAAATTTATAGCTGTTTACAGAAAGCAGCCGTATTTATTTGGGCACAAGAAGTTTTGTATCGCGTCATCAAACGAGTTGATGTAATGCGTTTTGTTGTTAGCGTTGAAAAAGCCTCTCTAAAATTAGAGAGGCTTTTTTATTTCATTAGGTTCATGTCTACGAAGGTCTTTAAGAAAGAAAAAGCTTAATTTAAGCAGTTTTATCAACGCCTTCTTCTTTGTCTGTGCCCTCATTATCAGATGGCGCCGCATCTTTAGCAGCTTCTTTTTTTGGTTTTTCGCCGCCTTTGGCAATGCCAACCATCGCTGGCCGCAAAACCCGACTATCGATCATAAACCCGCAGGCGACCACTTCAAGAATGGTGCCAGCGCAGACATCAGGGTTAGGTAGCTCAAACATTGCTTGATGTAAATTTGGATCAAAAACCTCACCTTTGGGGTCTATGCGTGAAATACCATTGCGCTCAAGTGCGCTAGCAAGTTCACGTCCAGTCATCTCAACGCCTTCAACCAAGGTTTTAAGCGCAGGATCTTTGGTAATAGCCCCCTCAGGCACCGCGCTCAGAGCGCGCGATAGATTATCGTCCACCGCGATGATGTCTTTGGCAAAATTAGAGATGCCATATTTAGCCATATCTTTCTTCTCGCGTTCCGTACGGCGACGCAAATTTTCCATTTCAGCAGCCAGGCGCAAGTTTTTATCTTGCAAGTCTTTATTATCGTTCTGTAACACTTCTAACGGATCGATTTCAACGCTTTCAGGCTCATCACTCGCCGCGTCGATTGCGTCAGTTTCTTCAATAGCGGCTGCCGGTGCGCTCTCTTCATCTGCAAGTGGTGGTTTGGTATCTTTATCTGTTGAATTCACGTTTTGTTGCCTTGTTTACTGATTTTGCTCCACTTCTTTCGTGGGAAGGGGAACATTCAAATTGTCTTCTTCGTTTAAGCTATTTCTTCACCCAAGCTATTTTCTTTACTGTTACTCATTACATAGGACATAAAATACATAGGCCATAAAATTAAAAAAGCTTAGCTTTTGATAATAGGCAGGCCCATTAAAGTCTTACTGAAGATGTCATTGCCATAAATTTATTTGCTATGTAACAGAAAATAAAGATGACTTCACCCTACATATAGGAGAAATTTGGGTAAAAAAAAGATCAAATTAAGGCTTTAAGCTTTCATAAGCCGGCTCATTAATTTTGTTGTGTAGTCTACCATAGGGATTATCCGGGCATAATTCAGTCGCGTTGGGCCAATAATTCCCATAACGCCAACAATATTTCTCTCACTATCTTTAAACGGCGCGGCAATGATAGACGAGCCAGATAGTGAAAATAATTTATTCTCAGAACCAATAAATATGCGCACGCCATTGCCTTTTTCAGAAGCGCTTAACAGATCAACGAGCTCATTTTTGGTCTCTAAATCATCAAACAATTGGCGCACACGTTCTAATTCATTGGCTGCATTATTATCATCAATGAGTTTGGAGCGCCCGCGCACAATCAGGCTTCTCTTGCCATCATCCTCACCCGACCAGGTGGCAATCCCAGACTGGACAAGCTTTGTGGTCAAGCTGTCAAGTTCCGCAGTCTGTGTCTTTAATTCGGTTTCTATGACAGATCGTGCTTCAAGTAGTGTCCGTCCTTGAAGGTGCGCGTTTAAATAATTGGAGGCCTCACTAAGTGCCGAAGGCGGCAAATTAGCCGGAATGTCAATAATCCGATTTTCAACATGACTGTCCTCGCCAACCAACACAACAAGCGCTTTGCCCACATCAAGGCGCACAAATTCAATTTGTTTCAACCGCGCCATTTGTTTTTTGGTCACAACAATACCAGCGCATTGCGACAACCCTGAGAGCAACTCACTGGCCTCGCCCAGCATATCTTCCACTGGTTTATTATTAAAATCGGAAGGCATTTTTTGTTCAATCTGGGTGCGTTCATCCGATGATAAATCCCCAACTTGCAAAAGCCCATCAACAAACATGCGCAAACCAATCTCAGTTGGTACCCGCCCGGCGGAGGTGTGGGGCTGTGCAATCAGCCCTGCATCTTCCAAATCAGACATAACATTGCGCACAGAAGCGGGCGATAAAGTCATGGGCAGATGGCGGCTAATATTGCGCGAGCCAACAGGGTCACCGGTCTCTAAATATGTATCAACAATTTGCTTAAAAATTTCTACAGACCGTTGGTTAAGGTCAAGAAGTCCCTGTGCACGCCTGTTTGTCATAAGTTTTGCTCGATTACATCATTTTTTTGCTTGCACGAATAGTCTTGGCAATTTTAATCAGCTCATATGCATATCGTCAATTAAAGAGTGCGATTGTTAAAACCTATAAGTTTTTATCTCATTTTAAGAGAGTTCGTATCAGACGCAAAGAAACCTTGTATCAATTGTCACTCCGGCATAGGTTAGGTCAAATTATTTCTCATAAAAAGGGGCTATATTGTAAAGCTTATGCGTCCAAGCAAACGTCAAAATGATGAAATGCGCCGCGTCACGATAGAACGCGCCGTATCACTCCACGCCGAAGGGTCTTGTCTGATTAAATTC
Organism: Hyphomicrobiaceae bacterium; assembly: GCA_021775775.1. GTDB lineage: Bacteria > Pseudomonadota > Alphaproteobacteria > Rhizobiales > HXMU1428-3 > HXMU1428-3. The sequence goes on along the minus strand of JAJFHF010000062.1, from coordinate 2,728 downwards.
GGGAACACCCATGTTTTATGCACCGCATCACTAGAAGAACGGATCCCACCTTGGTTAAAAGGCAAAGGCCAAGGCTGGGTTACAGCGGAATATGGCATGCTACCACGCTCCACATCACAAAGGATGCGCCGCGAATCAAGCGCTGGCAAACAATCAGGCCGCACCCAAGAAATTCAACGTCTCATTGGGCGTTCATTACGCGCCATCGTTGATATGAAAGCGCTAGGTGAGCGCCAAATATCAGTCGATTGTGACGTGATCCAAGCTGATGGCGGCACGCGAACCGCGTCGATCACGGGGGCGTGGGTTGCTCTTTATGATTGTATTGAATGGATGCGTGCTCGCGATATGATCACTGGTGATGTGCTGACCGGCCAAGTGGCAGCTATCTCCTGCGGTATTTATAAAGGAACTGAAGTGCTCGATCTTGACTATCCTGAAGATAGCGAAGCAGATACCGATGCCAATTTCGTTATGACAGACACCGGCGGTATTGTTGAAATCCAAGGCACTGCGGAAGCGGCCCCCTTTACCCAAGAGCAATTTGCAGAACTCATGCGCTTGGCGCAAAAGGGCATTGGTGAACTTTGTAATTTACAAAAAATCACAGTTAGCTAACCAAATGGTCAAGCCGTTACAAAAGGGGCAAAAGCTGGTTGTGGCCAGTCACAACCAGGGCAAGGTGCGTGAAATTAATGCCCTGATCGTCCCTTATGGGATGCAGGCCCTGTCAGCTGGGGAACTCTCATTACCAGAGCCCGTGGAGGATGGGGATAGTTTTGCGGCCAATGCCATCATCAAAGCTCAGGCGGCTGCCAATGCCACCGGGCTACCGGCCCTTTCTGATGATTCAGGCCTAGAGGTTCACGCCCTGGGCGGTGCCCCTGGAATTGTCTCAGCCCGTTGGGCAAAAACTGAGGGCAAGCCAGGTGATGATTTTAATCTTGCCATGGCCCGCGTCAATGATGAGCTAGAAGCAAAAGGCGCGCACTTACCCGAGCGGCGCACGGCAAACTTCACCTGCGCCCTTGCCTTGGCATTTCCAGAACAAGAGCCCTCCTTTTGTGAGGCTCAAGTTTTTGAAGGTCAAGTTTTTGGTCACCTCGTCTGGCCCCCACGCGGCGATCAAGGGTTTGGCTATGACCCTATCTTTGTTGCCAAAGGTGAGGCGATAACGTTTGGCGAGATGGACCCAGACAAGAAACACAATATGTCTCACCGTGCCCATGCCTTTGCGCTTTTTAAGGCGAAAATTTTAGATTAATGTTCTTTGCGCTTTTTAAGGCGCAATTCTTAGATTAATTTTCTTTGCGTTTTTCAAAGCGCAATGTCTAGACACAATGGTTTGATCATACAGCCCAATGATGGATAAAATGCCTGTACCGAAAAAAGAGTTTGGCGTGTATGTGCACTGGCCGTTTTGCGCTGCCAAATGCCCTTATTGTGATTTTAATTCTCACGTTTCTTCAAGCCCCATTGATGAGGCCCGCTTTGCCAAAGCCTATAAGGCTGAAATCACCTATTGGGCCCAAAGCCTCGATCAAAACACCCCACCTATAAACTCGATCTTTTTTGGCGGTGGGACACCGTCATTAATGTCACCAGATCTGGTTGCCCAAATACTAACAACTCTGGAGGAGCAATGGGGGTTTGACAGCAACATAGAAATTTCACTGGAAGCCAACCCCCAAAGTGTGGACGCAGCTAATTTCAAAAACTTGCGCCAAGCTGGTGTCAATCGGCTATCCATCGGCGTGCAGGCTTTTGATGATCGCGCGTTAAAAGCGCTGGGACGATTGCATGATAAAAACCAAGCACGCTTAGCTATTGAAACAGCTCAAAACAATTTTGATCGCTTTTCATTCGATTTAATTTATGCCCGCCCCCATCAAAGCCTTGAAAGCTGGGCCGATGAATTGCAACAGGCCTTTGCCTTTGCCCCGCCCCATCTGTCTCTCTATCAACTCACCATTGAGCCAAACACCCCGTACAAAAAACTATATGACGCTGGTAAATTAGCAGTTCCCGCGCAAGAGATGGCCGCCGATTTTTTTGAACGAACCCAAGAGCTGTGCACACGCGCTGGCTTGCCAGCCTACGAAGTATCAAACCATGCCAAAGAAGGTGATTATGCCAGGCACAATCTTTTATATTGGCGCTATGGCGATTTCTTAGGCTTAGGGCCAGGTGCTCATGGGCGTGTTTCAATTGCCGGGCAACGCTATGAAACCGTGACAAAAAAAATGCCCCAAGAGTGGTTAAACATGATTGAGGAGCAAGGTCATGCGATTGAGCAGCGATCAGTGCTCAACAAGCAGACCCAAGCCACTGAGATGTTGTTAATGGGCATGCGGCTCTATAGCGGGCTTTCCCTAACCCAAATTGAAATGACCACAGGCCATACCATTGCTGATGAGGTGCTAACGAGTTTAGTCGAAGATGAATTAATAAAACCCCAAAGCAACAAACATAATGAAAAACGATTGGTTGCAACGCTCAAGGGAATGATGCTTCTCAATTATTTGGTGAGCCAATTGGTCGATGGATTAGAGCTAGAGCATCCTGCCTGTAAGTGAATTCAATGAAATGCTCTAATTTTTTTCCACTCACGGCTATTTCAAGCGCGAAAAGCGCTTGAGCCTCCGTTAGGGCGCCGCAACGCGGCGGGCCTCCTTCGCAGGATGCCATGTGCGCTCACTAAGCTCGCTTCCTTCTTCGAATGGTTAGC
>JAJFHF010000061.1 GCA_021775775.1 Hyphomicrobiaceae bacterium | reverse complement strand
GCCAGCGCTGTGATGCCAACGGCTGTGCCAGCTGCTAGGTTCTCGGTGACAGAGTTTGCACTTGCGTTTGTGTCTGAGATGGCTGATGTGTCGAACTCGTCGACATCGCTTACAGCAATTGAGAAGGTCTCTGATGATGTTGATCCATCTAAACTTGTGGCGGTTACTTCAATTGTGTGGCTTGTTGCGCTCTCATAATCAAGGCCTGCTGCGGTTGTTACGATGCCGGTGTTGGCGTCAATGGCAAAGAGGCTGCCTGGATTTGAAGATAGGCTGTATGTGACAGTGTCTGTTACGTCTGCATCTGTGGCGAGGGCGGTTATGCCAACGGTTGTACCGATGCTTGCGCTCTCAGCGAGGGTGTTTGCGTCTGTGTTTGTATCTGAGATTGCACTGATGCTGGTCTCGTTGAGATCGTTGACGGCGATCGTGAAGGTCTCGTTTGAGGTTGAGCCGTCTGTTGATGTGGCAACAACGGTAATGTCGTGGTTTGTTGCGGTCTCTGCGTCGAGAGATCCAGCCACTGTGACCACGCCGGTTGATGCATTAATTGCAAATAGGCCGCCAGCATTGTCGGATAAGGAATAGGTAACTGTGTCTGTTCCATCTGTATCTGTGGCGAGGGCGGTGATGCCAACGAGGGCGCCAACTGAGCTGTTCTCGTCGACATTGTTTGTGTCTGTGTTTGTATCTGAGATGGCGGTGACGTCAAACTCATCTATGTCTGTTATCGTGATGGTTTGGTTTTCAACGTAAGTGGCGCCATGGGCGTCAGTGACTGTGACCTCAATCGTGTGGGTGGTGGCTGTTTCGTAATTTATTGATGCACCCGCTTTTACACGCACTTCATTGCCAACAATTTCAAAAAAGCCGGACGGGTCGTTGGTGAGTGAATAGCTTGCTGTTTCTGATGTGATGCCACTGTCTGCGTCGGTTGCTCCTAAAGTCGTTACAACGGTGCTGGACGTTGCATTCTCAGCAACTGAATTGCCGGTAAATGTGATGTCTGTTGGGGTGTCGTTTAGAAGGTCTGCAAGAGCTACAGTGCCATCTGCAAACTGAAAATTTTCAACATTTTGAACTGTGTCAGTGCCATCAGGTGAACCTGGACGATTGTCAATGATGGTGTAGATGCCGGCATTTTCAGTGACTGTATAATCAGCCCAATTGCCTGAGTATATGGCTGTGTCTGTGCCTGCGCCACCGTCGATGGTGTCATCTTCATTGGTGAAGGTTTCATAGAGTTGGATGTTATCTAAGGCTGTTCCGCCATAATCTACAGCGCCGACTTCTTTAAATTGAAGTGTGTTTGATCCATCTCCTGCTCCGCCGACGAGGTCAAATGTAAATGTCTGCATGCCAGAAGAGTTTGTTTCTACGGTGCCGACAAGGGTGCCGCCCCAATAGACCTCTAGTGATTGATCGTAAAAATTAAAGTCTGTCGCGTCTAGTGAGAGTTGATAATTATTTCCTGATGAGATGCCAATTATGTTTTGTGAGAACGTGATGTTGCCCGGCGAATGATCTGTGTCTAAGTAATTGTTGCCCTCGCTGGCTGTAATTCCATAGCCATCGTTTGTATGTTTTATTTGGAATCCTGGGCCAGCATCTAGAGTCCAGTCTGTGCTGCCATTTTCGAAGCTGCCATTTTTAATGAAATTGTGTACGGTCACGGAGCCATTGGAACTATTGCCGGTGATTATGTCATCACCTTCTCCACCACTTATGGAGTCATTTCCTGCACCGCCAACGATGCTATCATCTCCGTCCATTCCATTGAGGAGGTTGTTTTGGTCGTCACCTGTCAGGGTGTCATTGTAATCGGAACCGGTAAGGTTTTCTATGTTTGTGAGCGTGTCTCCTTCGGCATGGCCGCCTGAGCCTGTGCCTGTGGTTAGGTTGACTGTTACGCCAGCATCAGATGCTGCATAATTGGCATAGTCTTTATCTGCTCCGCCATCCAAGCTATCTGCGCCAGCACCACCATATAAGGTGTCATTACCTGCACCGCCTGAGATTGTGTCTTGGCCATCGTTGCCATAAAGATGGTTGCTGGTTGATGAGCCTGTAAGGGTGTCATCGTTTGATGACCCTTTTGCATGTTCTATGCTGGTGTAGGTATCTCCTTCAGCTAGACCTTTTGATCCTGTATTTGTTGTCAGGTTGATCTCAACTGATTGATTGGAGTTTGAATAGTCAACCGTGTCCCAGCCCGAGCCACCATCTATGGTGTCTGCGCCTAGGCTACCGACGATATTATCAGATCCTTGGCCTGTTGAGATTGTGTCCTCTTCAGAGGTGCCTGTTATGGTGTCTGAACTTGTTGATCCTTCATAGTTGCCTTCATAATCTTCTACATTGATTGTAATGGCCTTAGAGTAGGTGTGGCCATTGGCATCAGTGACTTGGACCGTGAGGTTATGAGATGTGGCAGTTTCATAGTCAATGGTTTGACCTGATTTGACACGCACTTCGTTGCCAACAATTTCAAAATGGCCTGAAGGGTCATTGGTGATGGCGTAGGTGAAGGTATCACCTGCATCAGCATCTGTCGTGCTAAGGGTTGCAACAACAGAACCAGATGGATCGTAGGCTGAGCCTATAGTGCCACCATCTGTCACTGTTTCCTTAACTGTGCCACCGGTGAAGGTGATGTCAGTTGGTGTTTCGTCATTGATATCGGTGACATCAATGGTAAAGGTCTTTGTTGAGGTTGATCCATCTGTTGATGTGGCTGTCACCTCAATGGTGTGGTTTTCAGCTGTCTCAAAGTCAAGTTC
>JAJFHF010000007.1 GCA_021775775.1 Hyphomicrobiaceae bacterium | reverse complement strand
GATGTTTGGACGTACATCAACCAGGAAAACATCCCGCTTGTCCCCCTCTATTATGCCAAGGAGCGCCCTGTTGTTATGCGTGATGGTGTGATGGTCATGGTTGATGATGATCGGTTGCCCCTAGACGCAGGTGAGACACCTGAAATGAAAAAGGTACGGTTTCGCACACTAGGTTGTTATCCGCTAACGGGGGCCATCCCTTCGGAAGCTGAAACCCTTGATGATATTATTGAAGAGCTCACATTATCGCGTGTCTCTGAGCGCCAAGGCCGTGTGATCGATCATGATGAATCCGGTTCAATGGAAAAGAAAAAACAAGAAGGTTATTTTTAAACAATGGCTGACCTCAATGATAATAACCCAATTGATACCGACAAAGCTGCAAAAGAGGAGCTTGTGCCCTCAAAGCTGGATCAAGTGGATCTGAGCCAAAAAAGTGTTTTGTCGTTTCTAACCTGCGGCAGTGTTGATGATGGCAAATCCACCCTCATCGGGCGGTTGCTGTATGACAGTCACTTGGTGGCAGAAGATCAGCTCGCCTCTTTAAAAAAAGACAGCAAAGCCCATGGCACTCAACATGGTGAGATTGATTTGGCTTTGCTGGTTGATGGTCTACAAGCAGAACGAGAGCAAGGCATCACCATTGATGTCGCTTATCGCTATTTTTCTACCCTGAAGCGTAAATTCATTGTCGCCGATACGCCAGGTCACGAGCAGTACACCCGCAACATGGCCACAGGGGCCTCAACGTGTGACATCGCCGTAATTTTGGTTGATGCGCGCAAAGGCATCATCACCCAAACCAAACGCCATAGCTGCATTGTCTCAATGCTTGGCATTAAAACTGTGGTTCTAGCCATAAACAAAATGGACCTGGTTGAATATGGGGAAGACAAGTTCAATTCCATTGTTGCTGATTATATAGAATTTGCCGACAAGCTGGACATCGAGCAGATCCACCCCATACCGATCTCAGCACTGAACGGCGAGAACGTGACCACCCAAAGTGACAAAATGAGCTGGTATGAAGGACCCGCTTTGCTGGCATTTTTAGAAGAATGTGAGGTGCCAAACACGTCCGTTAACTCTCCTTTGCGCTATCCCGTGCAATGGGTTAACCGGCCAGACCTGAACTTTCGTGGGTTCTCTGGCACTCTTGCAGGTGGTGAGCTAAGCGTGGGGGATGATATTGTTGTTCTCCCCTCAGGGAAAGAGGCATCCATCAAACAAGTGGTCACCCAAGACGGTGAGCTAAAAACCGCAATCGCTGGCCAATCCGTGACCATAACCTTGAGCGATGAAATCGATATCTCGCGCGGTGATGTGATCGCCCATAAAACAGACCGACCAGAAATTGCTCAGCAAATTGAAGCCTCACTTATTTGGATGTCAGAAGATGATTTGCAAATCGGCCGGGCCTATCAATTAAAAGCAGGCCATCAAACCGTTATCGCCACAGTGTCTCGTGTTGATCATAAGATAGATGTCAACACATTAAACAAGGAAGACGCTGACCAGCTCTCAACGAACGATGTTGGTGTGTGTGAGTTGCAGTTAAGCCGCCCGATCGTCTTTGACGCCTATGAAAAAAACACTGAAACGGGTAACTTTATTCTCGTTGATCGCTTAACCAACGCCACACTAGCGGCTGGGCTTATCAAAGGCGCTGACCGGCGCGCAGATAATGTCCATTGGCAACATATGACCGTTGATAAAGCAACAAGAGCACGCCAAAAAGGACAAAAACCATGTTGTTTATGGTTCACAGGTCTGTCTGGTTCAGGAAAATCCACCATTGCCAACATGCTTGAAAATAAACTTCATTTAGGCGGCCAACATACCTATTTACTCGATGGTGATAATGTCCGCCATGGCTTAAACCGTGATCTTAGTTTCTCTGACGATGATCGCACTGAAAACATCCGGCGCGTTGCAGAAGCAGCCAAACTAATGGTTGATGCAGGGCTGATTGTTATGGTGTCGTTCATCTCGCCTTTCAAAGCAGATCGCCGTCTAGCGCGCTCATTATTTGACGACGATGAATTCATTGAAATCTTTGTTGATACCCCCCTGGATGTTTGTGAACAAAGAGACATCAAGGGGCTCTATGCCAAAGCCCGCGCTGGCGAAATTAAGAACTTTACTGGGATTGATTCCGCCTATGAAGAGCCCGAGGCTGCTGAAATCGTCTTAAAAGGGGCCGAGCAACCAGTAGAAGATTTAGTTGATGAGGTCGTCTCAATACTACGCGGTGAACATATCATTTAAGCTTTTAAAAAAGAATCATCTTGTAAAAAAGCCTCTATATCTATGATCAAGTGCCACCCTAGTACCGCTCATGTAGAGGCCTGATAAGCGTCTCTTTAGGTTTTTGCGCCCATATTGGCGGCGTTACGGCTTGAAATTAAGGCTAAAAACAGATTTAGCGGCTGATAGCGACGTTAAACCAAAACATCAACATTGTTTCTCTTGTGCCTGAAAGACTTTTTGATACACTGATCAATGAAACCAATGTAACACACCAGGTAAAACCTAAGGTGACTGCGACCATTTAAAAAATCTGCTTAGTATTTGCTAAAAAGCATATTTACTAAAAACAATAAGTCCAACACGAAAAATATGTTTGGCAAATGGAAGTGCAAAGAGAAAGAAACGACAATGTCCGGCGATCCAAACAAGGAAGTCGGTTTGAAGGGTAAAAAAAGCCATAGCGATCATACTCAAAATGAGCAAGATCATCGCAAACAAGAAAGGGGGACGCATCGCAATATTGCCGTCTCAGATAAAGGTCCCAATCAAGACCAATCTACATCGTTTGAACAAGCTTTAGGCCAACCAGCACGCGAACCAAATCATCACGAAAGCGACACCAAACCTAAGCACCAAACATTTGAAGAAAACGATAAGTTTGAGACGACGAAACCACTTCATACCGGTCGAAATACAACATCTAAAATGGGCAAGAATAACAAAGCCCCTAACACAGTTAAAAGAGGCAAGCACCAGCGATCCAAATCAAAAAAACGCATGCCTGTTTATGGCGCGTTAGATCTTGGTACGAACAATTGCCGCCTGCTGTTGGCCCGACCAAACCGCAAGGGCTTCCAAATCGTTGACGCTTTCTCGCGCATCATTCGCTTAGGCGAGGGAGTAAGCGACAGTGGACACTTATCTAAGGCCGCTATGGAGCGCACAATTGACGCCCTTAAAATCTGTTCTTCGAAGATGGCAGATCACCGCGTTTCAAGGTCCCAACTTGTTGCAACACAAGCATGCCGCGCCGCTCACAATGCCCAAGAATTCATCGATAATGTCCAGCGCAAAACGGGCCTAGAATTAGAAATCATTTGCCAGGAAACAGAAGCCAAACTAGCCGTCTCTGGCTGCATCACCCTGGTTGATGAAAACTGTGATTATGCCCTTATCTTTGATATAGGCGGCGGTTCTTCTGAATTAATCTGGCTCGATATTAAAAAAATTAAATCTCTCTCAGGCAAAGATTGCACCAACGCGCAAGATGCCATAGTCGATTGGGTCTCTCTTCCCATTGGCGTCGTCACATTAGCAGAAAAATTTGGCGGCAAACATGTCAGTTCACAAACCTTTGCTCAGATGGTTAGCTATGTGAAAGATATGCTCCAAGGGTTTGCCCAACAAATCGATTCAAAAATTGATCTGAAATCTTCAAAAGTACATTTTCTTGGCACGTCTGGAACGGTCACAACAGTGGCAGGCGTCCATTTGAATCTAAGTATGTATGACCGACAAAAAATTGATGGCCTTTGGATGGAACGAGAAGAGGTCCAAAGCGTATCGCGAAAGTTAATGGGATTAAATTTTGAGCAACGTGCCAACAGTCCGTGTATTGGCCGTGAGCGCGCTGATTTGGTCCTGGGTGGTTGCGCCATATTAGAAGCAATGATAGAAACGTGGCCCACCGATCATTTGCGCGTTGCAGATCGTGGTTTAAGAGAAGGCATTTTGGCCAGACTTATGGCTCAAGATGGATTTATCAAACCAGGACAATGTTGGACCAGCACGCCAAAAAGAAGCCGGGCCCGTCAATTTAATTCCAAAAGACCGCGCCCAAAGCGCTAAAAAAGTAAAATTATGCCTCAAAAGAAAAAAACAAGCGCATCCCAAAAAGGTCAATCTACGAAAGGCCAACAGAGCAAAGGCTCTACGGGTAAAGGCTCTACAGGGAAAGGTGCCGCGCTGAAAACCCAGAGCACGAAGTCTTCGTCTGGCAAAGGCAAACGCGCCCTAGCCGTAAAAGTGAAATCAGCCAAAGGGCGCAAGATTTCTTCGACCCGTTGGTTGCAGCGCCAATTAAATGACCCTTACGTTCAGCGCGCTAAAGATGATGGCTTACGCTCGCGCGCCGCCTACAAACTCATTGAGATCGATGATCAATTTAAATTGATCCAACAAGGCATGACAATCATAGATTTAGGCGCAGCTCCCGGTGGCTGGAGCCAAGTGGCAGCCCAGCGGGCCAATTCCATCAAAGGGAAAGGGCAGGTGGTGGCCATTGACATTTCTGCGATGGAACCGCTGCCTGGTGTAGATGTCATTCATCTTGATTTTATGGATGATGACGCGCCCAACCAATTGATCACTGCCCTTAAAAAAGACGCCGTCGACATCGTCATGTCAGATATGGCCGAACCAGCCACAGGCCATAAACAAACGGATCATCTGCGCATTATTGGCTTGGCAGAGGCCGCACTAGAGTTTGCCATTGAGGTCTTAAAGCCAGAAGGGGTGTTTCTGGCCAAGGTGCTCCAAGGGGGCACAGAGCAAGATTTGTTAAACCTGATGAAAAAGAACTTCAAAAAAACCCGCCACATTAAGCCTGAAGCCAGCCGCGCTGATAGTTCAGAGCTCTATGTGATGGCAACCGGGTTTAAAGGGCGCGAGATTTAAAATCAAGTGTTTCCCCCCTCTCTCCCCTTTTCAACTGAATAACAAAGTGCTAGAAGAGCGAGCACATCAATCTATATTTTGATTGCTGCTTGCAAATAAGGAATGACATAATGGCAGGTGTTGCTAACAAAGCCTCAGATCTACTAAATCTCCCTCTTTCTCTTACATTCGATGATGTTCTTTTGCGTCCTGGCCCTTCAGAAGTGATGCCAGCTCAGGTGGACCCATCGACAAAAATCACCAAAAGCATCAATTTAAACATTCCGATCATTTCTTCAGCCATGGACACCGTAACAGATGGCAATATGGCCATTGCTATGGCTCAAGCGGGCGGTCTGGGGGTTATTCACCGTAATTTTACACCCCAAGAGCAAGCAGCAGAAGTTCAAAAGGTTAAAAAATTCGAATCTGGCATGGTGGTCAACCCAGTGACCATAGAGCCCACAGCCACCTTGCAAAATGCCCTTGATCTGATGGATGAAAATCATATCTCTGGCATCCCCGTTGTCGAATCTTCAGGGAAATTGGTAGGCATACTAACAAACAGAGATGTACGCTTTGCAGATAAGCCAGACCAACCGGTCTCAGAGCTAATGACCCAAGATCTGATCACCATTCCCGAAAATGTCGGTAGGGACGAAGCCAAACGCCTTCTCCATCAACACCGCATAGAAAAGCTACTGGTCGTCGATGGGGCTTATCATTGCACCGGCCTTGTCACAGTAAAAGACATTGAAAAAGCACGCCTACACCCAGATGCCTCAAAAGATGAGCAAGGCCGCCTGCGCGTAGC
>JAJFHF010000060.1 GCA_021775775.1 Hyphomicrobiaceae bacterium | reverse complement strand
GCTTTTGGTTGATAGTGGGGTTGGGAGTGCAATTGTAGATGACTAAGAGACCTGAGATTACGAAGACCGATTTGGAAAACTTTTCTGAGCGCTGGGAAAAAACTTCACAACAGAGCGCTACCCTAATATCTGAGTTTTTTGAACGGCAACAAACATTAACAGGTACTCCCGTAAAATTCGATATAGATGAAGCTGCAATTAAAGCATTTCAAAGTATGGCCCTTCGCTTTGCTAGCGATCCGGTCAGTCTTATGAATGCGCAGTTTAGTCTTTGGCATGATCTTTCAGAATTATGGATTGATTCAGCCAAACGTCTGGCCAGCATTGAAGATAGTGAGACGCCAACGACCAGCCAAAAAGCTCGTATCCTTCATCAAAAGGATAGACGCTTCAAAGATGAAGCTTGGGAAGAAAATGCCGCCTTTGATTATATTAAAGAGACATATTTGTTGGTCTCTGACTGGACGCAAGGACTTTCAGGTAAAGCCAAAGGTATGTCTGATAAAGATCGAAAAAAGATCCAATTTTTAACGCGCCAATTTGCAAGTGCAATTTCCCCTAGCAATTTTATTCTAACCAATCCTGAGGTCCTTAAGAAAACAATAGATTCTGGAGGCAGCAATTTATTGGATGGCTTTAAAAATCTTTTGGGAGATATGGAGCGCGGACACGGTAAGCTTAAGATCAGCATGTCTGATACTGATGCCTTCAAGATTGGAGAAAATATTGTTGTATCTCCTGGTAAAGTTATTTTTAAAAATCAATTAATGGAGCTTATTCAATATAGCCCAACCACGACAAAGACCTATAAGACACCGCTCTTGTTCGTACCCCCATGGATTAATAAATATTATGTTTTTGATCTTCAGCCTAAGAACAGTTTTATCAAATGGGTTGTCGATCAGGGCTACACCTTATTTGTTATTTCTTGGGTGAATCCTGGGGTGGAGGAAGCCGATATAGCATTCTCCGATTATATGCACCAGGGTGTACTTGCCGCCCTAGATGTCGTGTTAAAAACTACGGGAGAGACAAAGGCCAACATGTTGGGCTTTTGTATTGGCGGTATTCTTCTTACAACGACGCTTGCCTATTTGGCATCTAAGGGTGACAAACGCGTGAATTGTGCAACGTTGCTGGCCACTATGATTAATTTAACTGACGCGGGGGAAATGTCGATTTTCTTTGATGATGACCAACTTAAAGTGCTTGAACAAAAAGTAAAAGAGAGGGGGTATCTTGAAGGCGAAGAAATGTCTGGCATGTTTAATATGATGCGAGAAAATGACTTGGTTTGGTCATTTGTCGTCAATAATTATTTGATGGGCAAGGACCCTGTTCCCTTCGACCTGTTGTTTTGGAATGCAGATGCAACGCGTATGCCTGCAAAAATGATCATTGAGTATCTCACAGATTTTTATCGTGATAATTTATTTATGAACCCTGATCAGTTTGAGATTGACGGTGAGACGATTGATGTTGGCCGGGTTAAAACGCCTGTCTATATGATTGCGACGAAAGATGATCATATTGCCCCATGGCGCTCTTGTTATGGGGGCGTGACTTCATTTTCTGGTCCTAAAAGATTTGTGTTGGGGGCTTCTGGTCATATTGCCGGGATTGTGAACCCGCCGGTAAAAAATAAATATTGCTATTGGACCAACAAATCTAGAAAAATTCATAAAGATCCTGACGAGTGGTTTTCTGGCGCTGAGGTGCAAGCTGGGTCATGGTGGGAAGATTGGGACGCTTGGTTGAAGAAGAAAAGCGGCGTGTTGATTGAAGCGCGTAAACCTGAAGATGGCAGCGTTGAGATTCTAGCTGATGCCCCTGGTGACTATGTAACGGTTCGGTCAGATTAGGGTCGCTTTTGCACTTGTCTCTTTGTCGGGATAAAGCCATTAAAATAATCAAAATCTGTGTTTATTAAATTAAAGGGCTGGTGACCTTTGATTGTAGGTTTTCGTTATGTAAAGGCTTTTATTCCATAGACATCGTGCTTTCCTTGCTAAGCGGGATTTTTGGGAACCCACCGGCTTGGTTCTTTTTGTGACTGTAGATTTCATCAATTCTTTCCATATTTTATTAATGTGATAATTATCACATTAATAAGCGCCGTCTTGTTTTACTTTCATCTAAGAGAGAGGCCGAACTTAAAGGCCATAAACAATAAATAGATGGAGATAGAATAATGGCTTTTAATTGGATCCTTCCCGTAACTTACAATTTTAAATCACTCGATGATATTTTTTATGGAACGGGCTTAAAGCAATCCTTTAATGGTGGCTTGGGTAATGACACGGTTTCATATGAGAATTCATCATCTGGCATTTATGCCGACCTTAATGAAGATAATAGATATGGCATGGGGTCTGGCAAGGGCGGAGATGCAAGCGGTGATAAATATATCAGCATAGAAAACATCAAAGGTTCTAATTTCAAAGATGGTTTTTTGGGAAATGATGTTGATAATATTTTTAGTGGTCTGGGCGGAAATGATACTTTCTATGCCAGTAAAGGCAATGATAGCTTCATTGGTGGGACAGGCCAAGATGCGGCAGATTATTCCTCTAATAATACAGCAATTACAGTGGACATGGCACGTAGTGAAATTGATAAGGGCGGTGATAATGGTGTCGATAGTCTGGAAAGCATCGAGACAGTCTATGGCTCTGACTATGATGATTTTTTCTATGGTGATGATGGTGCTAATAATTTTTACGGGAATGATGGGCAAGACTACTTTTATGCAGATAGAGGAAATGATCTATATGTAGGTGGCAGTGGTTCAGATTCAATTAATTATTATGCATCAACTAGTGGTGTGCGTGTTGATCTTTTTCAAGGTCAAGGCGAGGGAGGGTTTGCCGAAGGGGATCGTTATTCTGCGATCGAACGTGTCATTGGTTCAAATTTTGACGATTATTTAGTTGCTTCAGATCAAGGTGTTGGTTTTTCTGGGCATGATGGCGATGATACCATGCTTGGGGGGACAGGTGGAGACATCCTTTCAGGAGGGAATGGAATTGATACCTTGGATGGGAAAGCTGGTGATGACACGCTTTTAGGAGGAGAAGGTGCTGACACCTTAGATGGCAGAGAAGGACAAGATATACTATTTGGCGGTGATGGTGCCGATATTATGCGAGGGGGGAATGAAGATGATCAACTCGCTGGTGGTGAGGGAGAAGACATAATAGATGGCGGCGCTGGTATAGACACTGCTATTTACACAGTTGCCTCTCAACAGGGAAGTTCGGTTGTAAATGATGGCGTAATCGTAAACCTTGAACAAGGCTATGCTATTGATTTATGGGGCGATAGAGACACACTTACGTTTGTTGAAAATGTAGTTGGCTCAAGAGGTAATGATCAAATCATTGGTGGGGGGAAAGATAACCTTTTGGAAGGGGGGGCTGGAGATGATGAAATTGATGGCGGTGATGGTAGTGATATTCTATATGGTGATTACGCTGCAGATAATTCAGGAAATAATTCTGGTAGTGATACATTTATCTTTACAAATGATGATGGGCGCGACGGTCTTTCTCATGGTCAAGATGTTATAATGGATTTTGAACTTGGTAGAGACACCATAGATTTATCAGATACTGAAGTGAGAGATTACGATGATCTCTTTACTGTGGGGGATCGCTACATGGAACAAGTTGGTGATGATACAGTTATTTATACGCTGGATGGTGTTGGCGGAGATAGTATAACTTTAAACAATATTCAGATGAGCAGCTTAACTGAAGACGACTTCAGTTTCTAAAACGTGTAATTTTTCAGGGAAAAACGGCCTTTATTTTATAGAGGTCGTTTTTTCATAATTATAATTGAGAAACCAGATGAGAGTTTTGTGCAATTTGTTTTATTGCTAGGAAGGGGAGCCCCACAGGCTTTTAAGCCCATGGGGTATTTGTGGGTATTTGTGGGTATTGGTGATAGAATTTAAGCGATCGCGCTTTCTTCGTTAAATGGGATTTTTTTATCGCGCAGCAATTGTTGTAACTCGCCAGCCTCTGTCATTTCGCGGATGATATCACAGCCGCCGACAAATTCGCCTTTAACGTAAAGTTGGGGGACGGTTGGCCAATCTGAGAAGCTTTTTACACCTTCGCGAATGCCCATATCATCGAGCACGTTGACGTCTGAAAACTCAACGCCGAGATATTCCATGATTTGGGTTACCTGACCAGAAAACCCGCATTGTGGAAATTTGGGTGTGCCCTTCATGAATAGCACGATGTCATTTTGTGAGACTGTTTTGCGTATCCAATCGTGGATTTCTTGTTCGCTCATTGTATCAATTCCTTTTGTTTTGTTCTCACCCTTTCAGGCGTCTGGAGAGGGGGCTTGTGTTTCCAGGGCGAGGGCGTGTAGCACGCCGCCCATATTGCCTTTAAGGGCGGCATAGACCATTTGATGTTGTTGGACCCGGGATTTCCCCTGAAAGCTTTGGGATATCACTTTGGCAGAATAATGATCGCCATCACCTGCAAGGTCGGTTATTTGAACGTCCGCATCAGGCATTGCCTCTTTGATCATGCGCTCAATGTCACTCGCTTCCATTGGCATAGGCCGGTAATCCTTTCAAAAAACAAGTTGGTGCCTTTATTATATAAGGATGATTTTGGTTTACGCCAATAGATTTGGCAAAAAAGTCTCAAAAACTTCAGATAATTGATCAATTGGTAAAGAATTTTGGCCCTCAATGGACAAATTGTCGCCCCCTACGGTACCAATTTGGCTTGCAGAGATCTGTTCATTGGCTAAAAGGTAGAGTAGGGCGTGGGCCTCTTTTTTGCCAACTGTCACGACATAACGGGCTTGGTCTTCACCAAACCAGTAAGCGGGGGCGGGTAGTTGCTCTTCTTGGGCGTTGAGTGTGGCGCCGGTTTTGCCGCTTAATGCCATTTCTGCAATGGCCACTAAGAGGCCACCATCAGAGACATCATGGACGGCATTGACGCGTTTGTCCAAAATGAGAGAGCGGATGACATCGCCGTGTTTGCGCTCGATGCTTAAATCTACAGGGGGTGGGGCGCCTTCAAAGTTGCCGGTGATCAGTTCTTGATAGAGGCTTTGGCCGACATGACCATTTGTCTCGCCAATAACGATAATGGCATCGCCTTCATTTTTGAAACTGATGTTCACTAGTTTGGAGATATCTTGTATCAACCCAATGCCGCCAATGGCTGGCGTGGGCGGGATGCCGACGCCGTTGGTTTCATTATAGAGGGAGACGTTACCTGAGACGATTGGGTAATCCAGTTCTGTACAGGCTTGGCCCATGCCCTCTAAGCAGCCAATAAACTGACCCATGATGTCTTCACGTTCGGGATTGCCAAAGTTCAGACAATTGGTGATGGCCAGCGGTGTGGCACCAACTGCTGTTATGTTGCGCCACGTTTCAACCACGGCTTGTTTTCCGCCTTCATATGGATCAGCATAACAATAGCGCGGGGTGACATCGGTTGAAGCAGCTAAGCCCTTTTTGGTGCCATGGATGCGCACCACGGGGGCATCGCCGCCCGGGCGCTCGATGGTGTCGCCCATGACCATGTGATCATATTGTTCCCAAATCCAACGGCGCGAGCATAGATGAGGCCCGCCCATTAATTTGGTTAGGGTCTCTAGTACATCGCCGTCATCTGAGATGGTGGTGGGCTCGATGGTTTTTGGGGCAGGCGTTTTGGTGAAGGGGCGTTGATATTCTGGCGCACTGTCAGCCAGTTTGGCGACGGGTAAATCAGCTTCCATTTGTCCTTTATGATGCACGACCAAGCGCCCGGTGTCTGTGGTTAGCCCGATGACGGCAAAGTTGAGATCCCATTTGTCAAAAATGGCTTTGGCTGCTTCTTCAGAGCCTGGTTTGAGGACCATGAGCATGCGCTCTTGGCTTTCTGAGAGCATCATTTCATAAGCGCTCATTTCACTCTCGCGCTGGGGCACCAGATCCAGGTTCATGTCAAAGCCAACGCCGCCTTTGTCGGCCATTTCAACTGAGGATGATGTGAGCCCGGCGGCGCCCATGTCTTGAATGGCGATGATGGCGTCTGAACTCATAAGCTCAAGGCAAGCTTCTAGCAAAAGTTTTTCAGTGAAGGGGTCACCCACTTGTACGGTGGGGCGCTTTTCATCTGATTGATCATCAAATTGAGCGGACGCCATGGTGGCGCCGTGAATGCCATCGCGCCCGGTTTTGGCACCGACATAAACCACAGGTAAGCCAACCCCTTTGGCGGCTGAGTAGAAAATTTTATCTGTATCGGCGAGGCCTATGCACATGGCATTGACTAAGATGTTTTGGTTGTAGCGGTCGTCAAAATTGGTCTCGCCGCCAATGGTGGGTACCCCCATGCAATTGCCATAGCCAGCAATGCCTGCAACGACGCCATTAACCAGGTGATTGGTTTTGGGGTGATCTGGCGAGCCAAAACGCAGGGCATTGAGATTGGCAATGGGGCGCGCGCCCATGGTGAAGACATCGCGCATAATGCCGCCGACACCGGTGGCGGCGCCTTGGAAGGGCTCGATGAAAGAGGGATGATTGTGGCTTTCCATTTTAAAGATGGCAGCTTGGCCATCTCCCAGATCGACAACGCCAGCATTCTCGCCAGGGCCTTTGATCACTTGGGGGCCGGTGACGGGTAGTTTTTTCAAATGAAAGCGTGAGGATTTATAAGAGCAATGCTCTGACCACATAACAGAGAAGATACCAAGTTCTGTGCCAGAAGGTGTGCGGCCTAAGATCTCTAAAAGTAGCTTGTATTCAGACGAAGATAGCCCGTGTTCAGCGATTAATTCATCTGTAATTTCAACAGCTATGGGCGTTTGGGTTTGATTGCTCATGATAAAGCCTCCAATAAGCTTTCAAACATTAAGAGGCCATCAGAGCCCCCAAGCTCGTCGCTGATTAATCGTTCTGGATGGGGCATTAATCCAAGCACTTTGAGATCTTTATTATAGATGCCTGCAATGTTGTTTAAGGAGCCATTGGGGTTTGCGGTTATTGACACTGTGCCATCAGGTTCGCAATAGCGAAAGGCGACCAGGCCTTCATCTTCAATGGTTTTTAGGGTGCTTTCATCGGCATAAAAATTACCGTCATGATGGGCGATGGGGTAGCGGACAACAGCGTTTGTTTCATATTTTGCAGTGAACATGGTGTCTGTGCGCTCAATTTTAAGATGAACATCTTTGCATAGAAATTTGATGTTTTGATTGCGCATTAAGGCACCGGGTAATAACCCTGATTCTGTGAGGACTTGAAAGCCGTTGCAGATGCCCAGAACGGGGGTGCCGGCTTTGGCTTTGGCGACGACGTCTTTCATAATTGGCGATTGGGCGGCCATGGCACCAGAGCGCAAATAATCGCCAAAGGAAAAACCACCAGGCAGTACGATCAGATCGGTATTTGGTACGGTGCTATCGCCATGCCAGACCATGTCTGGTTGGGTGCCCATGACAGTCTTGAGGGCAACGGCAACATCGCGATCACAATTGGAACCGGGGAAAACGATTACACTAGCGGCCATCAAAGCTACTCCAATTCAATGGTGTAATTTTCAATCACCGTATTGGCGATGAGTTTTTCACACATTTGGGTGACCCGTGCCATGGCGGTATCTTTGTCGGTATCATCCAGGTCAAGCTCAATGAGCTTACCTTGGCGCACTTCGTTCACACCTTTAAAATCAAGGCCTGTTAGGGCGTGTTTAATCGCTTTTCCTTGCGGGTCCAAAACACCTGTTTTTAAGGTGACTGTGATCCGTGCTTTCATGTTTATGTCTCTCAGCTTGATGCAAAATCATTTGTGAAAAAGAATTGGTCTCTCTTGGGCATGGGATAAGCTTTGATGCTCACTCCTGACCAAAATTTGTTGTGATCGTTTTTTGGTGCTTATTTACTCATTGGACGTGACAAGACGTGGTCCTGAGGGTTCTGTGCTTGGGTTCTCCATCAAGATGCCCAAACGTTTGGCAACTTCTTGGTAGGCATCGATCAAACCGCCTAGGTCTTGGCGAAAGCGGTCCTTGTCGAGTTTATTGTCTGTCTCGACATCCCAAAGCCTACAACAATCTGGGCTGATTTCATCAGCTAAGATGACGCGCATGGTTTCATTGTCGAAATGGCGGCCAAACTCAATTTTGAAATCTACCAACCGGATGCCGATGCCAAAAAATAACCCAGAGAGAAAATCATTTATCCTGAGAGCTTGTGCCATCATTTCATCGATTTCTTGCGGCGTGGCCCAGCCAAATGCTGTGATGTGTTCTTCTGAGACCATCGGGTCGTCAAGCTCATCAGATTTGTAATAAAACTCTATGATTGAGCGGGGCAGTTGGGTGCCTTCTTCAAGGCCGAGTTTTTTAACCAAAGAGCCTGCAGCGACGTTTCTGATAACGACCTCAATTGGGATGATCTCTACTTCTTTTATCAATTGTTCGCGCATGTTCATGCGTTTGATAAAGTGGTTTGGGATGCCAATATTGGTCAGTCTCTGGAATATATATTCTGAGATGCGATTGTTTAAAACGCCTTTGCCCTCAATGCTGTCATGTTTGCGGGCATTAAAGGCTGTGGCATCGTCTTTAAAATGTTGGACAAGGGTGCCAGGCTCTGGGCCTTCATATAAAATTTTTGCTTTGCCTTCATAAATGCGTCTGCGACGATTCATGGTTTTGTTCCTTGTGTCATTAATTAAAGATGTGTGCTCACTCAAAAATGATCAAGACTTATAGAAATACATTTTTGAGACGATGTTAAGTGTTGAATTGCGTATTATTTGCGGCAAATTAGCTTAAACACATGCATAAAACAATGTTAAACACTTCATTTCCCCAAAGCACTCTTATTTGAGCGATTAAATGACTTAATCTGAGTAAAATGGATTGAATTTATTTAGCTTGGGTATTATGTCTGAGGTAAGCAATAAGTGATCACCTATTGTGATCCATTTGTCAACAAATGTAAGGAGGGGCCAATGAGTTCTTTTAATGAGAGAGAAAAAGCTTTTGAGGCCAAATTTGCTCATGATGCTGAGCTGCGTTTTAAAATTGAGGCGCGAAGAGATAAGCTGTTAGGGCTTTGGCTGGCTGAGAAAATGGGCAAAACTGGCGCTGCTGCTGAAGATTATGCGAAGGAAGTCGTGATTTCTGATCTTGAAGAAGCTGGGGATGAAGATGTTATTCGCAAAGTGTTGGCTGATGTTGAGGCCACTGACTTATCGATTGATCGCGATCAAATCGTGGAAAAGCTTTCAGAATTTATGATTGCTGCTGCCCAAGAATTGAATATTACTGAGTAATTTGTTTCAGAAATCAGTACTTTACACAGAAAAGTTAGAATTGGCTTGAAGATAATGTCTTCAAGCCTTTTTTTGTTAAGCTATTGAAAAATTTGTATTATTAACAATAATTTATCAATTTTTTGTGCTTTTTAGATTGATGAAGCGAATGTTTGATCATTTCAATGTTTAAATCAGCATGATTCACCCCATATACTTTCATATAGCTCTCATAAGAGGGTGATTTGGGAAGAGGGGATTTTTCATGAAAAAATCAATCGCTGAATTTATTGGAACGTTTACACTGGTGTTATTTGGCTGTGGTGCAGCCGTGATTGCTGGCCCAAATATTGGGTATACCGGCATTTCTTTTGCCTTTGGTCTGGCTTTGATCGCTATGGCCTATGGTATTGGGCCTGTCTCTGGCTGTCATATTAACCCGGCTGTAAGTTTGGGTGCGTTGGTTGCTGGGCGTATGAGTGTGTCTGATTTTATCAGTTATGTTATCGCGCAGGTTTTGGGCGGCATCGCAGGAGCCGCGGTGTTATATTGCATTGTATCTGGCAAGATGGGCGCTGATGGTGCTGAGGTTGCTGTCACGAATTTAGGACAAAATGGTTGGGGTGCAGACTATCTGGGTAAATATGCCTTGCATTCAGCCTTTGTGTTTGAGGTAGTGGCAACATTCTTATTTCTTGTTACGATTTTAGGCGTGACCCAATCAAGTGCCACAGCTTCTGTTGCTGGTTTGGCCATTGGTTTGACTTTGGTGGTGATCCATCTGGTTGGCATTGATGTAACGGGCGTTTCTGTTAATCCAGCACGCAGTATTGGACCGGCTGTGTTTATGGGTGGTAATGCCATGTCACAGCTTTGGTTGTTTATCGTGGCCCCTTGTTTGGGCGCCGCTGCAGCTGGGTTCTTGTTCAGAATGGGCATACTTGGCACCGATGAATAGGTACCAATAAGTCATCAGACTTTATCGTATAAAGGGAGGAGCTTTGCTGCTCCCTTTTTTATTTATAAAAAATAGCCTTTGCCAGGACACTATTTACAACCTTTAGAATACCCAGGTAGTATTATGCAATCTTTGATTGTAACTGCTTATTAAGGATCTTAGTGCTTATATATAAAATTAAGTCTCTTTTGGTCAGGTTGATAAAATGAACCCAAATAATCGAAAACCAACAGCATTAGCCAATAATGCAACCTTGGCGCTTAAACAAACTCTTGCCCAGCAGATGCAGATTAGTGAGCGGGACATCGCAATGCGGAAATCGATGCTGGGCTTTAGCATTGAGCATGAACAAAGTTTGAGTCGGCTAAAAGATTATGCCAGTCAAAAAGTGAATCAAATTGTTGAAGATTTTTATCAAACACAACTCGATCACTCTGAGATTGCTCTTTTGATTGGGGATTTGCATACGCTTACGCGGTTAAAAGCTTCTATGCGCCGGTATGTTTTGGATTTGTTTGAAGGTTATTATGATCTGGAATATGTAGATAAACGTCTGCGAATTGGTAAGGTGCATCATAGGATCGGGGTTTCTCCCAAGCTTTATGTTTCAGCTATGTCACAATTGCAAGATGCTGTTGAAACAATTATTTTGCCTCAGGTTAAACTTCAAGAAAACGAAAGCGAATATCAGCTTTTTAAAAAGGCTCTGCGCCAACTTTTTATGTTTGACATGCAATTGGTGTTCGACACCTATATTTCTACCTTAGTGACTGAGGTGGAAATGGCTAAAAATCAAATGAAAGATTATGCTGATGGTTTGGAAGAGGTGATTGCTGACCGAACCGCGCAACTTGAAGAACTATCTTCTAGAGATTCTCTTACAGGTATTTTTAATCAACGGGTGTTTTTTGAACAATTGCGCCGAGAGATTGCTGTGGGCGAACGAACACGTGCACCGGTAAGCTTATTATATTTTGATATCAATGATTTCAAAATAATAAATGATACCAAAGGGCATAAAGAAGGCGATCGTGTTTTAAAAATTATTGGGTCTGCGATGCAAAAAAGTGTTCGTAAAATTGATATTGCTTGTCGTTATGGCGGTGATGAATTTTGCGTTATTTTACCCAATACAAATGAGACTGTGGCGCATGAGGTTGTTGCTAAGCGGTTTCTAGATGTTTTAAAAAATCAGCTTGATTGTGCTGTCACTGTATCTATGGGCATTGTCCAAACTGGGCCTGAAGTTTTTTGTGACCCAGATAAATTGGTTAAAATGGCTGATAAATTAATGTATCGGGCTAAGCTGCATAGTAAGGTGAAGCCGGGGAGTTACATTGAATTGCCCGTGACAAATCTGGGGCTGGCTGATGCTGATGAGGCTCTGAAAGAGATGATCGCGCAAAGGACAAGCAGTGGATGATGACTCAGCTTCTAGGGAGCCTGAAACGGCTGAGATAAGTCTTGTTACTGCTTCCCAAATGAAATCATCGAGCGCTGTGTAAATTTATTTAATAGATTTCATTTGGCTATTTTTTACAGGGTTATGTTGTTGGCCTGAGGGCGCGCTTTATTTGAATACGCGTTTGAAAATCGTATCAACATGTTTGGTGTGATAATCTAAGTTGAATTTTTCGCGCAAGGCTTCTTCGCTGAGGGCCGCTCTGACTTCTTCATCGGCTAAAAGTTCGGTTAGGAAATCTTTGCCTTCACGCCATACTTTCATTGCATTGCGTTGGACTAAGCGGTAGCTGTCTTCGCGGCTGACACCTGCTTGTGTTAACGCTAGGAGCACCCGCTGGGAATGAACCAAACCGCCAAGTTTGTTCATGTTTTTCTCGCAATTTTCTGGATAGACCAAAAGTTTGTCCATAACATTGGTCAGGCGTTTGAGGGCAAAATCAAGGGTGACAGTGGCGTCTGGTCCGATCATACGCTCAACAGAGGAATGAGAAATATCGCGCTCATGCCAGAGGGCGACGTTTTCCATGGCGGGCAGGGCGTAGGCGCGGACCATGCGGGCAAGGCCAGTTAGGTTTTCAGTTAAAATGGGATTGCGTTTGTGAGGCATGGCTGAAGAGCCTTTTTGGCCGGGTGAGAAATATTCTTCGGCCTCTAAGACTTCGGTGCGTTGCAAATGGCGCACTTCAACCGATAAGCGTTCAACAGAGCTGGCGATGACGCCTAATGTTGCAAAATACATGGCGTGGCGATCGCGTGGGATTACTTGTGTAGAAATGGGCTCTGCCTTAAGGCCAAGTTTTTCAGCCACATAGATTTCTACCCTTGGATCAATATTCGCAAAGGTGCCAACGGCGCCTGACAGCGCGCAGGTGGCAATTTCTTCGCGCGCGGCTGAGAGGCGTTGTTTTGCTCGGTCAAACTCAGCATATGCGCTGGCCATTTTCAATCCAAAGGTGATCGGCTCGGCATGGATGCCATGGCTGCGTCCGACACAAACGGTATCTTTGTGCTCAATGGCACGGCGTTTTAGTACGGTTAGTAATTCATCTAGATCAGCTAGCATTATGTCTGTTGCGCGCACGAGTTGCACATTAAAGCAAGTGTCTAACACATCAGAAGAGGTCAGACCTTGATGGACAAAGCGGGCTTCGTCGCCGACCCGTTCAGCTAAGTGGGTGAGAAAAGCGATTACATCATGTTTAACTTCGCGCTCGATTTCATCAATGCGATCAACATCAAATTCGGCCTTTTCGCCCTTTTTCCAAATGATGTCGGCGGCTTCTTGTGGGATAACGCCCAGATCTGCCATCGCACTTGCCGCATGAGCTTCAATTTCAAACCAAATTCTAAATTTAGAGTGAGGTTCCCAAATGTCGGTCATTTCTTTGCGGGAATAGCGCGGGATCATATGATTTTCTTTCTATTAAGCGTAATAAATGAAGGAGATGAACAGCTTTTCTTTGAGCAGATTTCATTTTTAGCGTGCTGTGTCAAGCGTGTTTAGAAAAATTAGAGCGCTTCGCCCAAAAGTGGATGCCGGTTTTGGGAAAAAGGAACGCTTAAACAAAGAATAAGAGCTTACCATTGAATTCATCAAAAAGAGGAAGGCTCGAAGGGGACCATATGTCGCTTGATTTAGGGATAAACAAAAAGATCCAAAGATAGTGATCCTTGAATCTTTTTATATTTCAAATCCAGATGGCGTAACGCACCGTTCTAATTGAATAGATTTAATCTCTTCTGTTTTAATCCCTTCTGGGGCCAAACATGGTGATGTAGAGGGCACCAGCTGGCAAAAGGGCGAGAATAGAAAGGCGCAATGGCTCTAAGAATAATTGAGCAAAAGCATTCACGCCTTGCACCATGGTTATGTAAAAATCTTGCGCGCCCGTGAATTGATAGGTTGGTCCTATTTTACCTGGAAGGGGCAAATATTCATGCATCACAGTCAAAGTCCCGCCGACCACAAGAAAGAGGACTGTCAGCATGATAAAGGCAAAGACAAACCGAAAGCCAATTGGCCTGGAGGCGACCAAACTTTGTAACCACCAGGTTAGCAGGGCTGCAACTGAGCCGGCGATTCCCACCGTATATGCAGTGCTGGCGACATCATTTGTCAGCTCGCCGCCGCCAAGCTGTATATGCTCGGTCATTAACCCGCCGGAGAGAAAAATTCCGTAAATAACTGAAAAGAGTATGGCTAGAACCAATCCAGCGACCACGCCCCGGTTGTGTTCTGTTGCTGTTGTTGCGCTTGCCATCGTTTTTCCCCTTTTTTTCCTAATGTCTTTTCCTTTATGGAAAATAAGCCCGCATTTTAATAAATGCCAAGATGGTAATAAAGCCAAGGTGGTTGCGTGCGCAACATAAGTCACCTGTGCAGATCGTCAAATTTATAGCAAAACCTACAAAAGAGCTATAGAGAGACCAACGGCGCATTTGTACTTGTGCACAGAAATAGGGCGTTAATGCGCTAATTTATGGCTTGAAAGCTGGGTAACCAATGACTGGTTGCTAGATAGCGGCCATCATCGCCTTCGAATCCATAACTAAATACTTGCAAAAGGACTATATAGAGCGCCTTTTTCCCTTTTTGGTCCGGTTGAAAACGAATCACGTCTGAAATTGCATAGCGCTTTGGGCACCTTCGACTGGTGGGAATGCGCGTATCTTTATGTAAAGTTTGTAGATCTTGATCTTTGCGTTGTACGGTAAGGGCATAGCCCGTTTGGGCCTCTGTTCCATAATCTTTGCATCGTTTTGTCGGCAAAGGGACATCGCTTAGTTTAAATGTTAAGGCGTATTGTTTTAAAAATGGGGCATTCCCAGGAGCCACAACCACTTCGTTTCGAGGGCGGTTTAATTCGGTTACTGGATTGTGAGCTAATAGTTGGCCGCTAGGCGTAATCTTTAATTTATTTAAAATCGGGGTTGCTTGCTCTAGGGCCTGTTGGCGGGCCTTTGCTAGAGGTATCGTTTCATCTTTAGCAAGGATGCGAATGGGTGTGTTTTTCACCCAATTGTTCTTTTGGGTATGGGTTATATAAATATTGACGTAAGGGTAGCCGGATCCATCTTGAACGCCATATTCTTCAAACGCAAAATAAGAGCCATCGGGTGAAAACCCTAAGAAATGTCTTGATGCTATATCAGCTGCTTTGGCTTCGTTAAATAAGACTCCAACCATGATTAATGCGAGGCTAAGTCCATATAGTACAAAGCGTTTTCTTGCAGTGAACAATAGAGGTTTCATTAAACAATTTCCTAAATAAGGTCTTTTTATTTTCTATTCTTTTGTTTTCTTTAAATCAGTCACTATGAATATAAGCTGACTTGAAACAAAGGTGGTGAAGAGGTAAGGGTATGATCAAAGGCCTTTAAAAGGCTTTTCATTAACCTTATTCTCGGCACCTGTTTTGAGAGCTAAAATCCTAAGGAGGCGAATTTATGTCCAAAGTGGACGGGGCTAAATCTTGCGCACCATTGAGATCTGAACGTTGCAATCAAGATACAGAAAACCAAGATGGTTCTTTTGGAAGCAAAGCTAGTGATATGGTATATATTTTGACTTTGGCGTGCGATGACCGGCCTGGCATTGTGGCCAGTGTTGCTGGGACCATTGCGGAATTTAATGGCAATATTATTGAAAGTTCGCAATTTGGTGACCCTGAGACCAATCGGTTTTTTATGCGGGTGAAATTTGGTGCTGATAAGGGCGCTGAGCGTGCTGATCTTCTAAATCGATTTTCTGAAGTTGGGGAAAAATACGCTATGCAATGGCGTCTTTATGATGGGGATAAAAAAACAAGAACCATCATTATGGCATCCAAAACGGATCATTGTATCAACGATTTAATTTATCGGACTCGTATTGGAGCTATGCCTGTTGAGATTGTGCGTGTTGTATCGAACCATGAAAGCGTTGGTGCGCTTGCCAAAGCGAATGATCTTGCCTTTACCTATCTGCCAGTGAATAAAGAGAATAAAGCCGCCCAAGAGCAAGCTTTACGAGGGTTGATGGCGCAAGATCAATGCGAGTTGATCGTGTTGGCGCGCTATATGCAAATTTTATCAAATGACTTAAGTTCTGACTATTTTGGCACCATCATCAATATTCATCATTCTTTTTTGCCAGGCTTTAAAGGCGCAAAACCGTATCACCGGGCCCATGCGCGCGGGGTGAAGCTTATTGGGGCCACAGCGCATTATGTCACGCCTGATCTTGATGAGGGACCGATTATTGAGCAAGAAACAGAGCGGGTGACCCATGCTATGAGTGCCAAAGATTTGGTGGCAGCAGGCCGAGATATTGAGCGCAGAGTGTTATCGCGCGCGGTTAAATATCATTGTGAACACCGGGTTTTGATTAATGATGGGCGCACAGTTGTTTTTACTTAAATGGCCTTGTGTGAGTTATTCATCCTTTTCACTTCGTAAAACAATTACGTTTGTTTTGTGATTTTTATCACATAAAATCCTTCTGATTTTCATTATATAGGGGGTTCACTATATTGGTCTGTTTGTTGAAAAAGTGGGGTTCATAATTGGTATTGAACCAAAAACTATGCAAATCTGACCAAGTTTGGGAGCTATTGCTTAACTTTGAGTGATTGCAAATAATAAAATCGGGAGATGAAGAATGTTTAGATCACTACTGTTAAGGGGCCATGTTTTTGTGCTCGTCGCGCTGTTTGGTTTGTTGATGCCTCTATCGTATGGGCAAGCGCAAGAGGGTTCAGAGACCGATGCGATCTCTCAGACTATGACTATTGATCAACAGATTAATCAGGTTGTGTCTCCTATCTCGAATATGATTGCAGGTGTGATCTTCTATTCTGTTGATGTTCAAGGCACGGGGGTGCCTTTAATTTTAGTATGGCTGGTTTTGGCGGCGATCATATCGACCCTTTATTTTAATTTTATTCAGTTTCGTGTTTTTGGGCATGCTTTTGATTTGGTGCGTGGTAAATATGCGGATCCAACAGCGCCTGGACAGGTGACCCATTTTCAAGCGCTTTCGACAGCTCTTTCAGGAACGGTTGGATTGGGTAATATTGCTGGCGTTGCTGTGGCTGTTAGCCTTGGGGGGGCTGGGGCAACATTCTGGATGATTTTAGCGGGCTTAATGGGGATGGCGACAAAGTTTTGTGAATGTACGCTTGGGGTGAAATATCGCAATGAATATGCTGATGGCACTGTCTCTGGTGGCCCTATGTATTATCTCTCAAAAGGGTTTGCAGAGAAGGGCTTTGGCGGGCTTGGCCGGGTGCTTGCCGTTATTTTTTCCATCGCTTGTATTGGCGGGGCAATTGGAGCTGGCAATATGTTCCAGGCCAATCAATCTTTTCAACAAGTGCTTAATGTCACGGGCGGGGATGCTAGTTTTCTGTATGGTCGTGGTTGGCTGTTTGGATTGATTATGGCTTGTTTTGTGGGCTTGGTGATTATTGGTGGGATTAAATCAATTGCTCAAACAACGTCAAAGATCGTCCCGTTTATGACCCTTATTTATGTGGGATCAGCTTTGCTTATTTTGGCTATGAATTATGATAAAATCGGTTGGGCTTTTGGCGAAATTATCAATGGTGCTTTTTCACCTGAGGGCATTGCTGGTGGTTTTATTGGCGTGCTTATACAAGGGTTTCGCCGCGCGGCCTTTTCTAATGAGGCGGGCTTTGGCTCTGCTGCCATTGCGCACTCAGCTGTGCAAACCAAAGAGCCTGTTTCTGAAGGTCTTGTCTCTTTATTAGAACCTTTTATAGATACCGTGATTATTTGCACGATGACGGCGCTGGTGATTATTATTACCGGCCAAATTGGCAGCGGGGCGCAAGGTGTTGAGTTGACATCAAATGCTTTTGCCAGTGCGTTTAGCTGGTTTCCTTATGTTTTGGCTGTGGCAGTGGTTTTGTTTGCATTCTCGACTATGATTTCATGGTCTTACTATGGTTTGAAAGCTTGGACCTATTTGTTTGGGGAAGGTAAGGGGGTTGAACTTGTCTTTAACCTTTTCTTCTTAATGGCTGTTATTGTTGGGGCCTCGATGAACCTTGGTGCTGTGATTGAATTTTCAGACGCCATGGTGTTTTTTATGGCACTTATAAATATTGTTGGCCTTTATGTTTTGATGCCAGTTGTCAAACGAGAGTTGAAAAATTATTTGGCGCGTTTGAAGTCTGGTGAGATTAAGCCAACGCGTTAAGTTATCTTTGATGACAAAAACAGCCGTCTTAATTTAGCTTAAGACGGCTGTTTTTGTTTGTAATTTTGTGAATGGCTCAAAAATTCTTAATAAAGCAAATGTGCGCCATCGCAGTGAGGACCATCATCGGTTTTTTTGCAGCCGCACAGCGACATGGTTCCGGTTTTTTCGGCAACAAAGGGAACCGGTTCAAAACTGGTTCCAGCGTGCGATCCATCACAAAATGGCTGGTTTTTTGATTTGCCACAAGAACACCAAAAATATTGTTTCCCTTCTTTTACCTCGACCATATAGGGTGACATTTGTGGGCTTTCTGGTTCTTCATCGGACATCGTTTTGGTTCCTTATCTATGAAATGATTTATATTATCTAAAAAGCTTTGTCCTTCCTAAAATTATCTCTTTATGGCGATCAAAGCTTTTTAGATTGGGTTTGTTATGCAATCAGTAGGGATTGTTTTAATGACCATTTATTGCCCTTATCATCATTCCAAGTAAAGGAGAAAGTGCCAGGGCCTGGTACTTTGAAATAAAAGGCAAAATATGGATCAGCTGAAATTGCCGGGTGCATGTCAGCACTAAAGAAAGCTTCATCTTCAAAGCGGGCTTCAAAATGATTGATGATATCTCGAGGGATCAGTTCGCCGGTTTTTTTGTTTTTGCGAATGCCAGATTCCATGGGATGAGAGATGAGGGTTTTAATTTTAATAACATCTCCCACTTTGGCCGTTTTTGGCACACGAATTTTTGGTTTTATGTTAGCCACCACACCCTCCAATTGTAACTTTTACAAACGCTTCACTGAGCAAAAAAGAACCATCTTCAAGTTTGGCGATGGCAACCACCTTTTGTGAGCGTGCCAATCGCATTCGAGATGTGACGGCAGGTTTGCCACTTAATTTTGAAAGGTTGAACGTGACAACGTCAGGCCAAGGGTTCTCAGTTGCAAGAATATGCAGTGACTTTACATGTTTTTCATCTGTTTGGGCTTGACTTGCATCAATGGTGACAGAGACCACATTGCCGTTCTCTGCGATCTCGGGCATTTTGATTGATAAAAGTTCTTGGGTTGGTGTGGCCCCTTTTAAAATTTCATCAAGAGCGATTTTATAGTCTCTTTTTTGAGCCTTTGCTTGGCTTGTAACGAATGGGGCGCAAATGGATAAAAGGCTAAGAAGACAGCCTGCCTTTTTGGCGCTGACCAAAAATGTGCGCCTAGATATTATTTCCTGGTGTGTGCGTCTTTTTAAAGGCTTCACTCTGGAGGATGGTGCTTTTCGTGGCATTGTTTGCTCGTCTGCAGTAAGTGTTAGAAAAATCAAAGCTATGTTTGAACATAGTCAGTTAGACTTTCATGAAATTTTGTTTAAATTAGAATAAAGCAAAAAATCATACTAATCTAAAGTTAAAACTGGTTCATTCATTATGATTTTGATTGAGAAATCTAATGTTTTTGTCATTTGTTTGTTAATTCGCTATGTGACGCGAGGATTAGATTTGAAGTTCAATAAATATCAAAAAATATTGATGTCTTATTAGTTGTTTAATCCTCCTTGTGATCGTGTAATATTATTTATAAAAATATTGGCCACTTTTAAATATTATAAGGGATGCACATTTAAGATGACGCTATTCATAATAATTTCCCTCTTCATTGTCGCGGTCACATTTCTTGCCATGATGCGCGCCCCAATTTTGGCTTGGGCTGGTTTGTTTTTGGTTTTTAGTTTGATCTTGTTTATGACCAATGGGTTTAGCTTGTGCTTTTTCATCTTTGGTGCCCTTACATCATTATTCGGACTGTTTAGTCTTGATCATGTTCGGTCGAAATATTTTGCACGTCCTGCCTTTAAAGCCATCACGAATATCATTCCGGCTGTTTCTGATACGGAGCAAGAGGCCTTGGATGGAGGCACTGTTGGGTGGGATGCCCAACTTTTTTCAGGTTGTCCCGATTATGAGCAATTGCGCGCCATCTCGCCCATTCACCTATCGGATGATGAACAAGCTTTTTTAGAAGGCCAGACGCAAACCTTGTGCGATATGATTGATGATTGGCAAGTGCGTGCTCAGAATAAAGAGGTGCCTGAAGAGATTTGGAATTATGTTAAGGATAATGGTTTCCTTGGTATGTTGATCTCTAAAGAGCATGGGGGCTTGGGTTTTTCTGCACAAGCACAATCATTAATCCTTGGCAAAGTTTCCTCTCGGTCTCCTGATGTTTCAATTATTGTTATGGTGCCTAACTCGCTTGGGCCGGGTGAATTGATTGAAAAATTTGGCACTCAAGAGCAAATTGAGCATTATCTGCCTCGCTTGGCAAAGGGGAAAGAAGTGCCGTGTTTTGCGCTGACCGGCCCAACATCTGGCTCTGATGCAGCGACAATGCGTGACATCGGCACCGTGACTAGGGGCATGCATGAGGGCCAAGAAGTGATCGGCGTTACGCTTAGTTGGGATAAGCGGTATATCACACTTGGGCCCAAAGCTACCTTGTTAGGGCTTGCCTTTCGGTTGTTTGATCCGGACCAGCTTTTAGAAGGGAAAGAAGACCTGGGTATCACTTTGGCCTTAATCCCAACTGATCATAAAGGGGTGGAGATTGGGGACCGGCACTTGCCATGTGGGTGTGCGTTTCCTAATGGACCTAACCGGGGGGAGGATGTGTTTATTCCTCTTGATTGGATAATTGGTGGCCAGGCTCGTGTGGGCGAGGGCTGGAAGATGTTGATGAGTTGTTTGGCAGCTGGACGAGCTATTTCGTTGCCAGCTAGTTCGACGGCGGCTGTTAAAGCTATGTTGCGGGTTACAACAGCCTATGGCCAAATTCGCAATCAATTTGGTATTCCCATTGCTAAAATGGAAGGCATAGAGGAACCTTTATCTCGTATGGTTGAGGCCGCTTATGTTTTAGAGGCTGCGCGGGCATTGACCGCATCGATGGTGCAAGGGGGGGAAAAGCCGGCGGTGATTTCTGCTTTGTTAAAATACCAATCCACAGAGTGGGCACGGCGCAGTGTTAATGATGCCATGGATATTCATGGGGGGCGGGGAATTTGCGATGGTCCGTCAAATTATCTGCAAGCAGCTTATCAATCGATGCCGATTGCGATTACGGTTGAGGGCGCTAATATTTTAACCCGTACGCTGATTACTTTTGCGCAAGGGGCTTTGCGTAGCCATCCATTTCTCTATAGCGAAATTAAGGCTGTGCAAAATGTAGATAAAGAGGAAGGCTTTGAAGAGTTCGAAGATTTGCTCTATGGGCATATTAAGTATTCTCTTTCAAATGGATTTGGGGCTTTTTTCCATAACATTACGTTTGGGACTTTTGCTCATGCCCCTGAGCGCGCGGGCAATATCACCAAGTGGTATCGGGCGCTTTCACGCGGGTCACGTAACTTTGCGCTTTTGTCTGATTTGACCGTGGCCATTCTTGGTGGTGGTTTGAAAATGCGCCAAAGACTATCTGGGCGTATGGCTGATGCCTTGAGTGAACTTTATTTTATATCAGCGATTTTAAAACGTTATGAAGATGATGGCCAGATCACGGGTGATTTGGTTTTTGTTGAATATAGTGTGAAAAATGCTTTGGCTCGTTTTTATGGCGTGCTTGAAGATGTCTTAGAAAATTATCCTTCGCCCTTGGCAGGATTTGTTTTGAAATGGGTTGTTTTTCCGTTTGGTAATCGTCATCGTGCTGCTCGTGACCGGTTGGCGAAGGCGATGGTTAATAAGATGTTGAATGAAGATGATGTCAGAAACCGTCTGACCAATGGGGTTTATGTGAGTGATGATGAAGAGGATGTCACTGGACTGCTTGAGGTTACTTTGAAAGAGGTGAAAGAATTAGCGCCGCTTTCTAAAAAGTTAGAAACAGCTATTAAACAAGGACTTGTGACACGGTATCATGGACAAGATTGGTTCCAAGAGGCTGTTGAGAAGAATGTACTCACGGATAATGAAGCTGGTCGTTTGAGGCGGCTAGAAGAGCTAACCCAAAAAGTTATAGCCGTTGATCAATTTAATCCTTTGGATGTTCAAGGGACCAGTCGATCAGCATTGAATGGGGCTCATATAACTGCAAGCCCCTCTCCCGCGGAGTGAAATTGATGAAATTAGGTATAAGTGAATTGCAAAACTGGTCGTTCCATATTGATACTGAAAATATTGCCTGGGCGGTTTTTGATTGCCCAGGGCAATCTATGAACACATTGGGTGAGCGGTCTATTTATGAACTTGCGACCATCATCAATGAAGTTGAGCGTGCTGCGTTGAGTAAAGAAGTGCGAGGGCTCATTTTTATCTCAGGGAAACCTAACAACTTTATTGCTGGCGCTGATATTAAAGAATTTGAGCAGATGGACACGGTTGAGAAAGTTCACGAGCTGACGAGCCAAGTGACAAAATTGTTTTCCGATATGGAGGCTCTTAAAATTCCTGTTGTGGCCGCCATTCATGGGTTTTGCTTGGGCGGTGGGTTAGAATTTGCCATGTCTTGTCATTATCGCATTGCGACCAGAGATGATGGCACGAGGCTTGGATTGCCTGAAGTGAAATTGGGTATTATTCCGGGGCTGCATGGCACTGTACGTATGCTTCGTTTGGCAGGCGCTGTGAACGGTGTTTCTACAATGTTGACAGGGCGTATGCTAAAGGCGCCAGTGGCCAAGTCGTTTGGTTTGGTGGATCAATTGGTTCCGTCCGAGCTGGAATTGCGCTGGGCGGCCCGCAAAGCTGTTTTGCAAAAACGACGTTCAAAGGCTGGGCAATCTTGGATCAATAAAATTACACGATTGGGGCCTGTGCGCCGTTTTCTGGCCAATCAAATGCGCAGCAAAACCAAAGCCAAGGTCAAAGAAGCTCACTATCCAGCTCCTTTCAAACTAATTGAGCTGTTTGAAAAGCATGGCGGTGATGAAGCCGGGATGTTTAAGGCTGAGCAGGAGTTGTTTGCGCCTTTGATGATTTCTGATCAATCTCGTAATTTGCGCCGGGTGTTTCGTCTCTCTGAAGAAATGAAAGCCCTTGCGCCCAAAAAGAGCGATTATCGTCCTTTGCGCGCGCATGTGATTGGTGCTGGTACCATGGGCGGTGACATTGCCGCTTGGTGTGTTGTTTGCGGTATGGATGTCACTTTGCAAGATATGTCAGCTGATCAAATTAAAGTGGCGCAAAAACGGGCCAAGAAATTGTTTAAGAAACGGCTTAGAAAACCGCTTGCTGTCGAAGCTGCTATGGCACGTATGAAAGCTGATCTTGATGGTAAGGGGGTTGGCCGCGCCGATATTATCATTGAAGCGATTGTTGAAAATCTTAAAATCAAGCAGGACCTATTCAAAGATTTAGAAACCAAAATAAAACCTGGCGCTGTTTTGGCGACCAATACATCTTCTTTGCCGCTGGAAGATATTGCCAAAGATTTGGCTGACCCTGGTCGGCTTATCGGCATTCACTTTTTTAATCCGGTGGCCCAAATGCCATTGGTCGAAGTGATCAAATCTGAACTGTCACGACAAGAAGAGGTGGATAAGGGTTGTACATTTGTTGCGGCTATTAAAAAATATCCATTAATCGTTAAAAGCTGTAAGGGCTTTTTGGTCAACCGGGTTTTGGCGCCTTATATGATGGAGGCTGTTCGTCAATATGAATTGGGGATCCCGCCTGAAAAAATTGACCAGGCCGCTCTTGATTTTGGCATGCCTATGGGACCGATTGAATTACAAGATGTTGTTGGGCTTGATATTTGTAAGCATGTTGCTGAAACTTTAGAGCTTGGTGACCCTGAAAAGAGTGAGCTTGGCAGGTTGGTTGCTGGCGGCAAGAAGGGCAAAAAGACCGGTGAGGGGTTTTATGTTTGGGCCGATGGCAAACCGACGAAAAACAAAGAAGAGTATGATAAAAAAGAGTTAGAAGAATTGGCGCAGGATTTGTTGGCTCCCATGCTTGCAGAATGCAAAAAATGTGAAGAAGACAAAATTGTGAAAAATGCTGATCTCATCGATGGTGGTGTGATATTTGGCACTGGCTTTGCCCCTTTTCGGGGTGGGCCTTTAAATTATTTAAATAGTAAAAACAATAAAACAGCCTCTTGAAGGCATTAGGAGTTTGTCTCAATGAACAGTCAAACCTGCCGGCCTGTGGCCATTCTTGGTGGAACTAGAATTCCGTTTTGTCGCTCAAACACGGCTTATCAAGACCTTACCAATCTTGATCTTCTGGGCTGTACTCTTGATGGTTTGGTGACTAAATATGATTTAAAGGGTGCTCATATTGGTGAAGTTGTGGGCGGCGCGGTTGTTACCCATGCAAAAGATTGGAACTTGGCTAGAGAAGCTGTGGTTGCCTCCAAGCTGAACCCTTCGTCATCTGGGATAACAATGATGCAAGCGTGTGGTACCAGTTTGCAAGCGGCGATGGGGAGTGCGGCTAAGATTTCCATCGGACAGATTGATAGTGCGATTGCGATTGGCTCTGACACCATTAGTGATGCCTCGATTGTGTTTAAACGAAAGTTTGCACAAAGGTTGATTAAGCTTGGGCGTGCCAAAAGTTTTGGAGATAAACGGGCTGTTTTTAAAGGCTTCTCATTTGGTGAGTTAGCCCCGCAGCCACCTTCGACAAATGAGCCACGCACGGGCCTTTCCATGGGAGGGCATTGTGAGCTTATGGCGCAAGAGTGGCAAGTGCCACGTGAAGAACAAGATCTCTTAGCCTATAACTCACATAAAATGGCTGTTAAGGCTTATGAAGAGGGCTTTCACGATGATCTTATTGTGCCGTGTGCGGGTGTTTTTCAAGATAACAACATGCGCGCAGATATTGAACTTTCGAAATTAGCCAGTCTTAAAACAAGTTTTGAGAAATCTTCTCGGGGGACTTTGACAGCGGCGAATTCTACGCCGCTCACGGATGGAGCTTCAAGTGTTTTGCTCGCATCTGAGGAGTGGGCCAAGGAAAAAGGACATCCTATTCAGGCCTATTTGGTTGATGGCGAACATGCTGCTTTGGATTTTGTGGCCGGTGAAGGCTTGTTGATGGCGCCGACCATTGCGGTTGCTCGGTTGCTCGAGCGGCAAAATATGAAATTACAAGATTTTGATTATTATGAAATTCATGAAGCTTTTGCTGCCCAGGTGCTTTCAACACTGAAGGCTTGGGAGTCGCCTGATTATTGTAAAAAACATTTTGGCGCTGATGGGGCTTTGGGCAGTATTGATCGCGCCCGCTTAAATGTTAAAGGGTCAAGTCTTGCTTATGGGCACCCCTTTGCCGCCACGGGGGCTCGGATTATGAGCTCTTTAGCTAAATTATTGAGCCAGAAGCCTGGCAGCACAGGGTTGATTTCAATATGTACAGCTGGTGGGATGGGGGTTGCTGCGATCCTTAAAAGTCCTGAAAGAAATGAAAATGCATAAGTTTTAATGAGTTAAGAGCATTCATGTCTATAAATGTGAATAATATTTGTTGATTCCATGATATTGACATTTTTGATCTGGCATGTCGTATATTTATACAATCGATTATGGCTTTTATTTTTAATAAGCTGGTAATATGGGCTCAATGATCAACATAGGATATGTTGTTTTAATGTTCTGAGGACAAGTGAGAGTTTGCTATGCGTTATTTTTATATTCTTTTGACAATGGTACTGATAACTGGCCTTCAATTGCGGGGGGCTATTGCAGAAAATTCGGCTTCCGGTTCTGATCCCATTGAGGGAGTTTGGCTGACAAAAGATGGTGATAGCCATGTTGAAATTAGCAAATGTAAAAAAACGCTTTGCAATAAAATTATCTGGTTGAAAGACCCAAAAGATCCTCAAGGGAAACCACAAACTGATAAGCTCAATAAAAACCTTAAATTGCGTGGACGTCCTGTTTTGGGTATGCCTATCTTAGAAAATATGTACCAGCAGAAAAAAAATGTCTGGCGGGGGAAACTGTACAAACCACGTCATGGTAAATTATATGGTGGTCATGTGCGTTTGCTTAGTGAAAAGAGTTTAGAGGTTAAAGGGTGCCATTCGGTTTTTCCAATTTGTAAAACACAATATTGGAAAAAAATTAGCGACTTAAAAGAATAATATCATTTTAAGAGCGTCTTTAATATCTGCCAGTGGGAAGTTTGTTTTAGTCCCTTAGTTCTTTTTTCGATAATTTGCCGACCATAGTTTTGGGCAGTTCATCTCTAAATTCGATCTCTTCGGGCATTTCAATTTTAGAGAGCTTATCTTTTAAAAATTCCATGACTTCAGCTGCGCTAATTTTTTCATTTTCTTTTAGTTTGATAAATGCCTTTGGGGCTTCACCGCGATATTCATCCGGGATGCCGACGACTGTAACCTCTTCAATTTGGGGAAGTTTATATATGGCATCCTCAATTTTTCGCGGGTAAACATTGTAGCCAGAACAAAGAATAAGATCTTTTAACCGATCTACAATGAAGGTGTAGCCATCTTCATCCATATAGCCGACATCACCGGTGCGGAAATATTCCCCGGTAAATACATTTTTTGTTTCTTCAGGCGCGTTCCAATAGCACGGCATGACCTGGGGGCCTTTTGCGCAAATTTCACCTTTTTCTCCTTGTGGCACTTCTACCTCTGGTTCTTCGATTGACCGAATTGAGATGATGGTTCCGGGCAAGGGGACGCCTATTGAGCCGGGTTTTATGGTGCCGCTAGGTGGGTTGCAGGTTAAAACAGGGGATGTTTCAGATAATCCATAGCCTTCAACCAAGGTCGCATCGGAGAGTTTTTTAAAATCTTCCATAATCTCCAAAGGTAAGGGCGCCCCACCAGAGATACATAAAGTGAGGTCAGATACAGTCTCTAGGGGGGCTGGTTTATGATTGGCTATAGCATTAAAGAGGGTTGGGACGCCGGGCAGTAAAGTTGGCCGGGTTTTTTTCATTAATTTGAGGGCGTCCTTTAATTCAAATTTAGGTAGTAAAATAAGACGCGCGCCAATACCAACGCCCATATTTAAAATCACTGTCATGGCAAAGACGTGGAAAAAAGGCAAAATGCCTATGATGGATTCTTCTCCCGGGCGCAGCATGATACAGCTATCGAGTAATTGCTGTGTTTGTATGGAAATGTTTGAATGACTTAGCTGTGCAGCTTTCGGTCGCCCTGTCGTGCCTCCAGTATATTGCAGGACGGCTGTATCCTTGTCGGGATTGATCTCTACAGGGGTTGGGTCCCCCTGGTTGTTAAGTATATTTTTTTCAAGAATACAGCGATCAGCCATGTCTGATTTGTTTATTTTGGCGAGATTTGAGCCTTTTAAAAGCTTGAATGCGATTGATTTCACGGCTGGTAGAAGGGCTGGAAAAGAGGCGATGATGGTTTTATCTAGCACCCCAAGACGCATTAGCGTTTCACATTTTTCAAATAAAACCTGTAAATCTAGGGTGACTAGGTATTTTGTTTGGCTGTTTTCAACCTGAAATTTTAGCTCATCAATCGTATAAAGTGGATTATAATTAACAACCACGCCCCCTGCCTTTAAAATACCAAAATAATAATAAATGTAGGTGGGACAGTTTGGTAAAAAGAGACCGACTTTATCTCCTTTTTTAATTCCTATATCTTGGAGCCCCTTAGCCACTCTTTGCGTTAGATCACCAATTTCTTGATAGGAGAGCTCTTTGCCCAAAAAGTAACTACAGGTGTTTGAGCCAAAGTCTTTAATGGCATTGTCTAGCAGATTAAAATGTGCACTTCCTTGGTACTTTTTTTCCCAATTTACATCAGATGGATAGTTTTTTTGCCAGGGATATGTAATTTTTTCAGGAGAACCGCTTGATTTTTGATCCATTTTGTGCGCCTTTTGCCAACAAAATATGAGAATTAAGACGAAAATTAAAAATTAAGATGAAAAGAGCTTATCTTTATATATGTAGCTATACAAATATACAGGTGAGTATAAGTATACAGGTGAGTATAAGGTTTTTATTTTAGCATGAAAATGAATTTGAGAGAAATTTCAGTTTATTGAAATTAACCAAATTTCATAAGTGAGCAAATAATCTTAAAAATTTATGGTATGCACTATTATTGACTTAGTTCAATAGGATGTAAATCTAGTTATGATATGGGTTGGTTTATGAAGCGGTAGAAATTGATTTTCATTTTTGTAATTATTTTCTTGTGATTTTATATGACTAATCTGGCACTTAAATAAAATGAGTATTTTTTCGCTCAAGTGTTGCAAATAAGGAGAGCGACATGGAAGATGTGGCACCAAAAATTATTGATATTTTGAAAAAGAATATGAAGGAACCTCCAGAGACCATTCCTTTGGATACGCCTTTAAGTGAACTTGATATTGAATCACTCGATTTGGCGGTGATTGTATTTGATATTGAGGATACTTTTGGTATTGAAATTCCGTATAACGCCAATGAAGAAGTCGAAGACTTTAAAACTGTTGGTTCTGTGGTTGATAAAGTGAAAGAACTTATGAGCGCGAATGGCTAAAGACTTAAGGTTTTTCCTTAGTCGAAATGCTATGTGTTTATTTTTCTTTGCTTTGAATATCAAACAGTGAGTAGAAAGGTTTAAAGGGCCATAATTTCGGCCCTTAATAATTTTATGAGCGATCAACAAACAAAACGCGTCGTTATTACGGGGATGGGCGTTGTTTCATCCATCGGTACGGGGGCAGACAGTTTTTGGTCTTCTATACGTGCTGGTAAATGCGGTATAGGCGATGCAAAAACCTATGATACTGAAGATCTGCAAATTAAAATTGCAGGTGAAGTTCAGGGCTTTGATCCAAAAGAAGAAGGCTTGAGCAAGCAGTTTTTGATGGCTGATCGTTATTCTCAGTTTGCTGGAATCGCAGCGCGTGAGGCTGTTGAGCAATCTGGTATTGAAATGCCTTTGGCACCTGAAGATGGTATCCGTTGTGCGGCCATTATCGGCTCTGGTGTTGGTGGTATTAATACATTGGAAAATAGCTATCATGCGTTGTTTGAATTAAAAAAACGCGCGACTCATCCGCTTACGTTGATTAAGACGATTTCGTCATCTGCTCCAGCTCATATTTCAATTGAATATGGGATTACTGGTCCTTGTTTTGGTGTTGTCAGCGCTTGTTCGACGGCGACCCATTCTATTGGTCTTGTTTATAACATGATCAAGCAAGGGGTGATTGACTTTGGCCTTGGCGGTGCAGCTGAAGCTTCTTTGGCGTGGGGAACCACGCGGGCTTGGCAAGGCATGCGAGTTTTAAGTCCTGTTGGCCTGTATCCATTTTCTAAGCACCGCAATGGTACTGTTTTGGCTGAGGGTGCTGGGATCTTAATGCTTGAGGAGTATGAACGAGCAAAGGCGCGCGGTGCGAATATCTTAGCTGAGATTAAAGGCTTTGGGATGACGGCCGACGCGGCTGACATGGTCAACCCGTCTATTGATGGGACATCTGGGGCGATGGAAATGGCGTTGAAAGACGCTGATTTATCGCCAGTTGATATTGACTATATTAATGCTCATGGTACCGCGACAATGGTGAATGACATTAATGAGACCCGTTCAATTAAACGCGTGTTTGGGAATGCAGCGAAAGACACGCCCGTTTCCTCAACAAAATCTATGCATGGTCATGCTTTGGGTGCAGGGGGCGGTATTGAAGCTGTTGCTTGCATTAAGGCTATGGAAGATAATTATTTACCACCGACCATTGGTTTTGATGAACCTGGTGATGAGTGTGATCTGGATTACATTCCCAACAAGGGCCGCGAAGCTTCGGTAAATCATGTTATGTCTAATAGCTTTGCTTTTGGTGGCTTGAATGCAGTGTTGGTATTTGGACCAGCGCCTGCTTAATTGAATGATTAAAGATTTGTTTTAAAAAGAGCTCTTATAGGGGCTCTTTTTTATGTCTTTTTCAACGTTTGTCTTTTCAAAAGAGCGTGATTTTTTTAGCGTTCTCAATGAAATAGGCTTGATACGGATTTCTCGCCTGATGTTCTTTGTATTGCTTCGCCTAATAGATCAGCTATTGAAATGACGCGTACTTTTTGCGCCGCTTTGATCTCATCAGTTGGTTCAATACTATCAGATATAGATATGGAATTGAGAGACGAGTTTGAGATGCGTTCAACTGCATTGCTCGATAATACACCATGTGTGATATAGGCGTTCACTTGTCTGGCACTATGCTTTAGAAGGGCATCTGAGGCGTTGCATAGGGTGCCGCCTGAATCCACGATATCATCAATCATAATGCAATCACGTCCCTCGACGTCGCCGATGACATTCATCACTTCAGAAACGCCGGGCCGATCGCGGCGTTTGTCAACGATGGCTAAGGGCGCGCCAATTCGCTTGGCTAAATCGCGGGCTCTTACCACGCCGCCAACATCTGGGGAGACAACCATTAGTTTGTCTGTCTCGAAGCGGTTTTTAATGTCTTTGACCATTACGGGGGCGCAAAACAAATTATCAGTTGGGATATCGAAAAAGCCTTGAATTTGCAAAGCGTGTAAATCCACTGTTAGCACGCGGTCAGCACCGGCTTGGGTTATCATGTTTGCTACAAGTTTGGCTGAGATTGGTGTGCGTGGGCCTGGTTTGCGGTCTTGCCGGGCATAGCCAAAGTAAGGAATTACGGCTGTGATCCGCCGGGCAGAGGAGCGGCGCAGGGCATCGATGAGTATGAGCAATTCCATCAAATGATCATTGGCTGGAAAAGATGTGGATTGAAGAACGAATACGTCTTCGCCGCGCACATTTTCTTCTACTTCGACAAAAACTTCCTGGTCGGCAAAACGTTTTACAATACATTTTGTTAAAGGAAGTTTTAAGTAAGCGGCGATCGCCTCTGCTAGTGGGCGATTACTGTTGCCAGCGACCAGTTTCATACTTAACAAGTCTCCATATGATGCGATAAGAGCGTGTTTGTTTAATGTTACTATTGGGTATGAGGATCTGTTTATTTTTAAAAGTCTGAGATCTTCATTTCGTCGTAAAAATATAAATATGACAGTTATTTAAAAGCTATCGGTGTTCTAACAAAAGAGCCCAGTGCTGTAAACAGCGCTGGGCTTTATAAAAGTGAACTTTTAAAAATTAATTATTTTTTGGACGGTAATAATTTTACGATCCCTTTTGCAGCAGCAGATGCTGCTGCTTCAGCTGTAGGGCCCCATGCGCCATTTAACGAGCCAGCTGGAACAGTATTCTTTTGAGAGACGGTACCAACTCGGTGGCCTTGTCCATCATAGACGTTCCAGGTTATTTGAATTTTTTGTTGTTTTTTGCTTAAATTTTCAAGCTTCACATTT
This sequence comes from Hyphomicrobiaceae bacterium, assembly GCA_021775775.1. Taxonomy (GTDB): domain Bacteria; phylum Pseudomonadota; class Alphaproteobacteria; order Rhizobiales; family HXMU1428-3; genus HXMU1428-3. The sequence continues at coordinate 7,747 of JAJFHF010000060.1, read as the reverse complement.
CCTTTAACAGTATAGCCGCCTGGTGCGCGCCGGGTGGACAAGGGCACTCCATTTTTCTTGAGCTCATGGCGCAAAGCGTTGGTCAAAGAAATGCGCCCATCGCCAGGCGCCCCTACAACTGGTTGGACTAACGTTAAGTTAGTGCCTGTGCGTTTTCCAACAGCACCGGTAATCAGAGGCTCATCCGTTTTTTGTGTTTGAGCGATTGGAGAAATTCGTGTGGGATCTTCAGGTGTGTTTGTAGGGGATTTTGTGGTTGCTTGTTGGTTTGCTACAAACCAATTGTTTAATTGACCTGTGGATGTGTCAGCGACTTTTGTGATGATGCTATCATTTATCAATGACCATGCATTGTTGGTTTTGCTTCCTTTCACAAGTTCATTGCCAATCACGCGGTGCAAATGTACCCCTTTGTTATTTTTAACATCCCAAATATATGATAATTTGCCGCCGGTATTGGTTGGATAAGCCGTAAAATGCCCATTCACTAAATAATGTGCTTTCGAAAGATCTTCTGTTACGGGCCATTTTTTTGCCCGCGCGGTTGATTTGACTGCCAGTAACATCTTTTTCGAGACATCTGCTGGTACACCCACAAGTGGGGCAAATGCTATCGGTTTTAAAGATTGGCTGTTTGCTTGCGTTTTGGAGGCTGTTTTGGAATTCAGCCCTACAGTTGAACCAAGTGTTGATCCAAGATTTGATGTGCTGTCACAAGCCGTTAAATTGACCAATAAAACCGCAATAAAGATCATTTTTATAAATGACTTTATAAATGACATTATGAATTGGAAACGCTTAGCGCCCAGCACTGGTAAAGTGCTAAAATTAGCCACCTTATAAATCCCCCTTGAATTCAGTTCTATGGTTCCATCTCGATGGTAGATGAGATTAAAACCATTAAATTCAGTTATTTGGAAAGTCCGGTGACAACAACATATTAAGCATTACTTTTAGGACACACACCGGCACCCTATCTGTCCATATAGATACCTTGTGCATAAATATACGTCTAGTGTTTGTGGACGGTTAGACGGGGATTTGGCGTATTTGGAGGACGTGGATGCCACAATTGCGACATATTTGCACTAGTTTATGACGATAGCTGAGATCTGACGGCCATAATCTTCCATAGAATGATGCGTGTTTCGTCGATAACTAAAGAAGAGTGATTCGTTTTCATAGGTGCACTGAGGTAAAGTGCTTGCTTGGTCTATCCCGGCATTCTTGAGTTTCCAAATTATAAACTCCCCCATATCAAAATGATGTTTTTTGCTTGTCTCATTTTTCGAGAAGAAATTAGCAAACTTAGGATCTTGATCAATGAATTGTTGGTAGAATTCTGGACCGACTTCAAATTTTTTGACACTCAGTGCGGGACCAATACTAGCAATTATATCTCGTTTTTTAGCGCCTAAGCTGCGCATGGCGTCTATGGTGTTTTCTAATATGCCGCCAAGGGCTCCGCGCCATCCTGCATGGGTTGCAGCAATGATTTTTTGTTTGGGGTCAATAAATAATATTGGCGCGCAATCAGCGGTTAAAACGCCAATGATTAAATTGTTGGTTTGGGTTACAATTGCATCGCCTTTGGGGGCCGTGTCTGGCTCCCATCTTTCATCAGCTATAATAACATCAGTGCTGTGATGTTGATGGGGGGTTATGATAGACGCGTCTAGTGCGCCTAGCGTATGGGTGACAATGTCTCTGTTTTTTTGAACATTATATTTATCATCCCCGGATCCAAAGCCACAGTTTAAAGAATTATAGGGTTCAGTGGATACACCGCCATTGCGTGTGAAGAAGCCATGTGAAAAACCTTGAAGGCTTAGGGTGTCACATTCAAATCTATGTTTGGTCATGGGGTGCTTCTACCTGTTGATCAAATGGGGGAGGTGGTTGGATGAAGTTGCTGGTAACACACATTGTTTTAAATAAAGCGCCCATATGTTCTGGGGCGACAAGGCGGATAACGTCACTGGCTAATTTCTTGGCTTGGGTTTCATTTGCATTTTGCACAAGTGTTTGCGCGCGCGCGCCAATGCCAAGCTGGGATAGAAAAGCGCCTTGGTCACGCGGGCCATGGGCTTTGAGGCCATTGGCGACACAATGAGCTGCTAGGGCTGTAAAATCGATATGGGCGGTTAAATCAACATTTCCTGGGTTCACAAATGGAGAGACGGGTTTATGTTTTTGTAAGGCTTGGAATGTTTCTCCAAGAGCTGGACCTTCAAAACCATAATCAATGAAGAGCGCGACCATTGGGTGTTGACTGGCGCGTTGATTTAGGGATGAAATCAAGCCTTCTAAATCCGGGCAATATTCAAAAATTGAGCCTGTTTTGGCAGTCTCAAAACGTTTTGGAATGATGAGTCCTGGTGGCAATTGCGGGCCGACAGCAAAACAAAGTTGGTTGTTCTCATCTAGTGTCACGACACGTTCATGCCAGGCTTGTGATTGTTTGACAAATTGGCGAATGGGTAAACAATCTAAAAATTCGTTTGCTATGATTATGGTTGGACCAGGGGGGACTTGGCTTAAGTGATCATGCCAGTGTTTGGGGCAAGGAAAATCCCCTAACATGGCCTGTTGTGAGGCGCGTAAGTTGATGGAACGCTCCACCATATGAATTGAAATCATTTCAAATTGTGGGTGAAGCTTTGTAAGAGAGCGTAACATATCTGCCATTAATGTGCCGCGCCCTGGTCCTAACTCAACAATTTGTAAAGGAACTGGGTGTCCCATTGTTTGCCATGTTAGAACGCACCAAATGCTAATCATTTCACCAAACATTTGGCTAATCTCGGGTGCTGTAATAAAATCCCCTTGAGCACCGATGGGATTGCCAGCCCGGTAGTAGCCGTGCTCAGGGTCATAAAGGCAAGCTTCTATATAGGCCCGCGTGGAAATGGGGCCATTTGTTTGGATATAGGTTTTTAGCTGTTGCTCAAGCAATGTTGGTTGATACTCATCCATAATGCACGGTTATAAACACTGTTTTATGAGATTACTATAGTATAAAACATCTAAAATATACATTTATATCAATGTTTAGACCGTGATGGCTTATAGATAAGGTAAATGCCGAGCAGAACCATGGGAATTGAATAAGCTAAGCCTGGCGTTAGTGGTGTGTTTACACTAATTGGATGGGTTAGATCTGGTTGTCTATAAAAATATTCAACAAAGCTTCGTGCCAAACCATAGCCTAATAAGAAGATGCCGGTAACGGTGCCTGGTTTTTTTAATTTGTGCCACTGGTGTGTGGCGAGGCGTAATATTATAAATAGCACGAGACCTTCTAGTGCGGCTTCATAGAGTTGGCTTGGGTGGCGTGGTTGGCCATCTGACCCGGGAAAGATCATTGCCCATGGAACATCTGTTACGCGGCCCCAGAGCTCTCCATTGATGAAATTTGCACAACGACCAAAAAACAGTCCTATGGGGACAGCGGCGGTGACCACATCAGTGAGGGAGAGAAGGGGGAGTGCGCGGCGGCGCGCAAAAATATAAGCAACGAGGGTGACGCTAATGGCGGCGCCATGGAAAGCCATGCCCCCCTTTTGTAAATTGAAAATTTCTGCGGGGTTTTGGAAATAAAAGCTCGGTTGGTAGAAGAGGACATAGCCAAGCCTACCGCCTAAGACCACAGCTAGCGTTGCCCATAGTAAGAAATCATCTACATCATCTTGTGCAATAGGAGCAGCGCCGCCCCACAGCTGTTCATTTGTTATTAATTGACGGACGTAGATCCAGGCGAGCAATAAGCCAACGGCATAAGAGAGACCATACCAGCGCACATCCACCGGCCCTAACGAGAACGCTATTTCTCCGATATCTGGAAAAGGCAGTACGCTATTCATATATAATGATCCTTATAACTTATTATAAAATCGGCCCGAGAGTGAGACGAGATAGCAGAACTGTCAAGAGACTATATGGCAAAAGGTATTTATGAGGTGATTAAGGTGTGTTTTTTAAAGCAGAACTTTGCTTGATTGGGATCCTTGAGAATGTCATAAAGAGTGTGCAATTTAGAGTGATTTAGGAGCACGACAACAAATGTCTCAAATGAAAAGTCAATTTTTTGATGAACTTGCCAAGATCATGACCAATGCAGCTGGTGCGGCCCAGGGGGTGAGTAAAGAGGTTGAGGTATTGTTTCGTTCGCAAGGCGAAAAATTGCTCAATGAGATGGATGTTGTTTCTCGTGAGGAATTTGAAGCTGTCAAAGAGATGGCTGCAAAGGCTCGCGATGAAAATGACAAGCTTGAAGCACGCCTTAAGGCTTTAGAAGAGCGTTTGTGAATATCCAGTTTTGATTTCTTCTTTGTATCATTGCAGTGAATTGTTGGAATATGATTGTTGTGTAAAAACATCTAAATAATAAAGTTGGAATGCCTCATTAAAGGGAGAGATACGTCATGAGTGACTTTTACAGCGATGAGCATCGCAACTTGCAAGAGGGTTTTGAGACCACGAAGCTTGCTGATCGTTTGGAAGACATTATTGTTAAAGATGTTTTTGAGGAGGGTGAAAAATCTTTTCTTGAAGCGCAAACCATGTTTTTTCTCTCAACGATTACGCCTGATGGGGGACCAACCGTTTCTTATAAGGGCGGTGGGCCTGGCTTTGTTAAAATTCTTGATGAGAAAACTTTGGCGTTCCCTAGTTATGATGGGAATGGGATGTTTTATTCCATGGGGAATATTATGGCAAAGCCTGAGGTTGGTTTGTTGTTTATCAATTTTGAAACCCCTCAACGCATGCGTGTTCATGGTAAAGCCACAGTGAGCAAAGATGACCCGTTGTTGGCTGACTATAAGGAGGCGGAGCTGATTGTTCGCGTGAATTTATCTCGGCTTTGGATTAACTGCCCGCGTTATATTCCGAAAATGGACCTTAAAGAACAATCCCATTATGTACCTGAAGTTGGTAAAGAGACCCCGCTTGCGGGCTGGAAACGGGTTGACCTGGTGCAAGATGTTTTGGCGCCCAAAGATGTTGGCCGGCCTGAGAAAGAGGGCGGTGTTATTACGATTGAAGACTGGGTTGGCGATATTGAAAAGGGGCAAGGGTAGCCCAAGCTTATAGCCGGTAGTTAAGGGTAAGGGGGGGGGTGAGCTCCCTTACCGTTTTTTGCTTTCTGGTTTGTGCGTTGGCAGACTTATTTACTGACCATTGCACGAGCTGCTTTCACAAGTTTTTCCGCGCCTTCAGGATCATCACGATAGTTGACTTCATGAGGAATTTTTGCGCCTTTGGCCATTGCGGGGCGGGCCTCTAACTGATCAAGCCAGCGTTGTAGGTTTGGTAGATCATCTATTTTTATACCTGCCCATCCATGAATTCGAGCCCAGGACCAATGGGCAATGTCGGCAATGGAGAAATCACCAGCTAAATATTCATGGTCTTTCAATCTGGTATCAAGCACAGTGTAGAGCCGCTTGGTTTCATTTTGATAGCGTTCAATAGCGGGCGGTATTTTTTCAGGAAAATAGCGAAAAAACACATGAGCTTGACCCTGCATGGGGCCAAGGCCACCCATTTGGAACATCAACCACTGCATAACGTTTGAGCGGCCCTTGACGTCGGTTGGCATAAGCTGGCCGGTTTTTTCTGCCAAATAAATAAGGATGGCCCCTGATTCAAAGACAACAAAATCATCAAGCTCTTTGTCCACAATCACCGGGATGCGCCCATTTGGGTTAAGCGCGATAAAGTCAGCTTCTTTTTGGATGTTGGTGTTGATATCAATGGGTTTGACGTTATAGGGCAATTTCATTTCTTCTAACGCGGCGGACACCTTCCAGCCATTGGGGGTTACCCAGGTGTATAAATCAATCATTTTAGCCATCCCTTTTTTGCCATTCTTTTGCATGGCGGGTTTTCTTTTGCAAGTTGGGGGCATGATGAGGGGTGATCGGGCGAAAGGCAAGGGGAGAGCGATGAAATTATTGTTATGAGAGTATTTGTTGAAAGGCTTTTTTAAAAGACTATGCCGGTCTCTTAATTTGGGATAAAGGATTTTTTAAGAGACCGGCTTGGGAGGGATAAGGATCTGTATTCATCAGATTAGTCGGATTGATCGGGTTGATCATGAATGCCAACGACGAAGCAATCGACGCCGCCATCTGGCTCAGTTGATAAGCCACCCTTGGCTTTATCGCAATTGGCTTTTAAGTCCTTAATGCATTTATGGTCGCCGCCTGGACAGGTGTCACCGACACGGCGACGGTTGGTTTTTAGGTTTGTGGCACCGCGATGTGCGCGCCGTTTTTTGTTTTTGTAAGCCTTTGCGGGTTTGTAACTGTTTTGGCCCACAAGTAAAACGGAACTTTCTGGCGCTGCTCCTAAGCGCGCTGTATCTTTTTGCACCGAGGTAACTGGAAAGGCTTGCGCGGCGCTCAGCCCAAGACCAAAGGCGATTATTGATATTGTTATAGCAAGTTTCATCATCTCAACTCCTGTTAAATGTTTGTTTCTAGGAGTTAGTCGCGATAAGGGGGAGGATGGTTCACAAAATAATTTTGATTGTTTGGAAAAGGGTTTTTGTCATTGTTATCTTTGAGTTTGGCTTGGGCCGGTATGAAGTTACAAAAGACTGACGTCGCGATGAGGATTACCTACCTAAAAAGAGCGCTCATAGCAAGTTTATGCAAACTCATTCTCCCATCATATTCGATGTGATCACATAAGTTGTTTTGCATGGTACATATGATACTTATTTAAAGTATTGATCTTTTTTCTTTATGTTTAAATAAAGGAAAATGTAAAAGAGAAAGTGCCAAACATTTGAAATAAAATCATGAACAAAGTAATAGAAAAAATTATGAATTTCAGCTGATACTATTTCTAAGGTTGAAAATAATGGTGATATATGAACGACTTTCAAACCCAACAAAATTAGTAAGTAACCATAAAAATGCAAAAACCATTCAATGAGTAATGAAAATAAAAAACTGATGAAAATAATGGATAATATTTTTCCTTTGATACATTTTAAAATTGCCTGCAATTCAAGAGTGCCTTTATCCTGAAAAGAAAGAATGCTCACTATAAAGAATGGGTAGCATAGGGATAATAAAAGGAAATTAATTAGTTTAAATGCAAAAGACCAAGGCAATAATTCATGAGCTTTTATATCTGGGTATTGTGAGACCATGAACTCTATGAAGTATAGGAATGTGAACATTTCCAATTGATTTAAGGCGATGTAGATCAATGTTGTAAGAGTAAAAATGACGACAGTATAAAGGTAAAGACGTGATTGAAGGAGTGATGCAGTTTGTTGATATTTTTGATTGTTCAGATGTCTAGCTGAAAGAATAAGAAAAAGAAGAGAGATAAAAGGAACATTAAGAAGTTCAAATACCAGGTTAGGTGGAAGACGATCAGTTTGATTGTGCCAGCATATATGAATAACAACTATAGTGATAAAGCTAATCAACCAAACAGGGACAAATATTTTAAGATAGGAATAAATATTTGTAAAAAGGTCTGTAAGCGAGTTGACGAAAATATTTTTCATAAGATGATTGTAACTATGAAGATGGTTTAGCAGAAGTTGTTTTTTTAATGTTTACAAATAAATAAAAAAGAGCGTCTGGATTTCTCCAAACGCTCTTCTTATTTACGAAACAAGGGACTCGTCTTATTTCCGCCGGGCCGCCCCAAGGAAATAAGACTTGCGTGTTGAGCTTCACCCGAACGAGTTCGGGTGAAAGGCTACATGACTACATCATGC
>JAJFHF010000059.1 GCA_021775775.1 Hyphomicrobiaceae bacterium | reverse complement strand
CAAACTCACGTTTGTGCCCTTGAAAATGGACAAATTTCTCAATTTTCTGTTAAGCCTCAAGATGTAGGGTTATCTGTAGCAACTCCCGATATGTTAAAAGGGGGAGATGCCGATGAGAATGCAAAGGCAATTTTACAAGTTTTAAGCGGTGAGAAAAGTGCCTTTAGAGATATTGTATTGTTAAATGCCGGCGCCGCGCTGGTTGTTAGTGATTTGGCGGATGACTTGCACAGCGGTGTCGCGTTAGCCGCAGCCTCTATTGATCAAGGTAAAGCTAAGCAAGCGCTATCAGATCTTATTGATGTAACGAATGGACGACAAGACTAATTATCATTGAACTTATAGGGGATAAGCCCATGCAAAATATGCTGGACCGGATCATCATACATAAGAAGCAAGAAGTGGAGAATGCTAAAAAAAATCTACCGCTTTCTGAAATTGAGGTTCAGGCCCGTATGGCGGCAGCGCCGCGTGGGTTTATCAAAGCTATCCAAACAACTCACCAGAATAAAGCTCCTGCCTTAATTGCTGAGGTAAAAAAAGCCAGTCCTTCTAAAGGACTGATACGAGAAGATTTTGACCCTGCGACTTTGGCATATGCCTATGAGGCAGGGGGCGCTACTTGTATTTCAGTTTTAACCGATGTTGCTTTTTTTCAAGGCCATCCGATTTATCTTAAAGAAGTTAGAACGGCTTCTACCCTGCCGGTTTTGCGCAAAGACTTTATGATTGATCCTTATCAGGTTGTTGAGGCACGTGCATGGGGCGCTGATTGTATTTTGGTTATTATGGCGGCTGTTGATGATGAAATGGCGCATGCTCTCACAAATTTAGCCCTTAAGTGGGGTATGGATGTTTTGGTAGAAGTGCACAACCGCCAAGAGCTAGAACGTGCTCTTAAACTGAACACGCAATTAATCGGCATTAACAACCGGAACCTACAAACATTCGATATTAAATTAGAGGTAACAGAAGGGCTGGCTCCCTTGATCCCTGGGGACAGGATCATTGTAAGTGAGAGCGGTATTTCTAAACCTGAAGATATCGCGCGGTTGTCTAAAATTGGTGTGTCCACTTATCTTGTGGGTGAAAGTTTAATGCGCCAAGAGCATGTTGAAAATGCCACCCGTCATCTATTGGGAAAAGAGCTGGTGTCGACCGATGACGCCGCTCCTTTGTCTACCGAGATCACGCAAGAAGACCGCCAACCTCCTTTACCTGATGTTGAACCAGCAGCCATGCACAAAACTCAAGATGGTGCAAAAAAAAACCCCCCTATAAATGATGATTTTCAAGCCGCTGTTGAAGAATTAGGGGCGTTAATTGGAACAGAACCGGGTGACGATGTGGCATCGTCTCTATCCAATGATAAACAATCAGCGGAGCCTGACGATGCGTCAAGCGCTGTGTTGGAACAAGTGGCTGCGACCATGGCACATGCGGCTAAGGCCTTATCTCATGTGAATGAAGCGGGCGAAGCGCATATGGTGGATGTGTCTCAAAAATCAAGCAGTGAACGGGTGGCTGTGGCTGTCGGGTTTGTGCATATGGCGCCAGAAACATTAGCCCATATCCAACAGAACACACTCAAAAAAGGGGATGTTTTGGCAGCAGCTCGCATCGCGGGGATTATGGCAGCCAAGGAAACATCACGGCTTATCCCGCTGTGTCATCCGCTAGCTATCACAAGTGTTGATGTAAGCTTTCAGCCCAGTTCTCAACCAGACATTGGGATTAAAATTACTGCTCAGGTGAAAGTTGTTGGACAGACCGGTGTAGAAATGGAAGCGCTTACGGCGGTATCTGTTGCTGGTTTGACGATTTATGATATGGCAAAAGCTGTCGACAAAGAGATGCGCATTGATGGTATTCATTTGCGTGAAAAACAAGGTGGGCGCTCTGGGGTTTATAAAGCGGCTAGCAGCGCGGAATAAAGACATGCAAGCTTTGTCCGTTGAAGAGGCTGCGCAACGACTATTACATAATGTTGAGCATTTAGATGATGAACTCATTCCACTTGACCAGGCCCATAACAGGATAATCTCAAAAGATATTGTCGCGAAGATGAGCCAACCGCCCTTCCCCGCTTCTGCCATGGATGGGTATTGCGTGCGTGCGGATGATTTTTCAAACGGGATCTTCTTTGACGCTGCTCATGGAGCTTATTGCTTTAAAGTCGTTGGTGCCTCGCGCGCTGGGCACCCCTTTGAAGGGGGCGTTCAACCAGGTGAAACTGTGCGCATTTTCACAGGGGCTGAGGTGCCTGAGCCTTGTGATTCCATCATTTTACAAGAAGATTGTACGCGCACCCACGATGATACCATTGTCGTCAAAGAGGGCGTTGCTTCTGGCACGTTTGTGCGCCCTCTTGGCTATGACTTTTCGCATGGTGAGGTACTGGCAGCGCGCGGCACAAAGTTAACCTATCGGCATTTGGCTTTAATTGCGAGTATGAATGTGCCTGAGGTCCGTGTGAGGCGCCGACCGCGTGTTGCAATTTTGGCCACCGGGGATGAGCTGGTTGTGCCAGGCCAGACTTTAGGGCGAGGGCAAATTGTTTCTTCAGTTCCTTTTGGCTTAAGCGCTTTAATTGAGGCAGCTGGTGGGCAGGCCCATATGTTAGGTATTGCCCAAGATAATCTAGGTAGCTTGGCCTGTATGATTGAAAAAGCACGGAACTTTGAAGATGGTGCTGGATTTGATGTATTGGTTACCATTGGCGGTGCTTCTGTTGGGGATCATGATTTGGTCCAACAAGCGCTGGGTGAAGCTGGTATGACTTTGGATTTTTGGAAAATTGCCATGCGGCCTGGCAAACCATTGATGGTTGGCTCACTGGATAAGCAACGGGTTGTTGGACTGCCTGGTAACCCTGTCTCTGCACTGATTTGCGGGTGTATTTTTGTGGTGCCTTTGATTAAAACAATGCTTGGATTGCCTAAGGTGCACCCCCCTTTGTTAAAAATGAGCTTACAAAAAGCCATTGGGGCAAATGGCCCGCGGCAACATTATATGCGCGCGATTATCTACATGGATGATATCTCAAACACTCAAATTATGGCGATTGAGGATCAAGATAGCTCATTACAAGCACATTTTTCACGGTCGAACGCCCTGATTGTGCGCCCTCCTCATGCCAGCCCCGCCCAGGCTGGGGATGAGGTTGATGTGATCATATTGGACGATATTTAAGCCTTCTCTTGCAGAACATCTCAAGAACATGTAGAGTGTTCTTGATTCGTACTTTCACTTGTTTTTGAATACAACGAGAAACGCATTGTCCTCATTTTAAGGATGCTTTGCGTGAAGCTAGATATGATTTGCACTATAGAAGGGCAACAAGCATGCTAACCAAAAAACAAAAAGATTTATTGGTGTTTATTCACACCCGTGTGCAAGAGACGGGGGTCTCTCCTTCCTTTGAAGAGATGAAAGAAGCGCTCGAATTAAAATCAAAATCTGGAATTCATCGGTTGATTACAGCACTAGAAGAACGTGGCTTCATTCGCCGGCTTGCCCATAGAGCGCGGGCTTTAGAAGTTTTGAAGCTACCTGACTCTATTGGCGCCCTATCTGTTGTGGACCAGTCAGAGACCTCTCGAGAGGCTAATGTTTTACCTTTTTCTCCCACAGCTAATTCCCCTAAATTCGCATCGACTAATGATGATAAAGCCCAAGATACATCACTGCATGGCATTGAAGTGCCAATGATGGGGCGCATTGCAGCTGGTGTTCCCATCAGCGCCATTCAAGATCATAACAGCGATGTTTTGGTGTCGCCTGCCATGTTAGGGCAAGGGGATCATTTTGCTCTTGAGGTGAACGGTGATTCAATGATCGAAGAGGGTATTTTTGATGGTGATACGGTTTTGATCAAGGAGACAGCTTCAGCTCAAAATGGTGACATTGTTGTTGCCTTTATTGTTGAAGAAGAAGAAGCCACTTTGAAAAAGATTTATAAAAAAGGGTCCACTGTTGATCTCGTTGCCGCAAACCCGGCTTATGAAACTCGCAGTTTTCGCTCTGATAAGGTGCAGGTTCAAGGGCAATTGGTTGGGCTTATCCGGCGTTATCATTAATGATCTTATTCTCTTATTCTCTCACGGCTATTTCAAGCGCGAAAATGCGCTTGAGCCTGCGAGGCGCGGCGCTTGCGCCGGACGCCTTGCGGCGTCATGTCCGCTCGCTAAGCTCGCTACCTTCTTCGTATGGATAGCTTTTGTTTCTCTCACGGCTATTTCAAGCGCGAAGTGCGCTTGAGCCTCCGTTAGGGCGGCGCTCGCGCCGGACGCCTTGCGGCGTCATGTCCCGCTCGCTAAGCTCGCTTCCTTCTTCGTATGGATAGCTTTTGTTTCTCTCACGGCTATTTCAAGCGCGAAAATGCGCTTGAGCCTGCGAGGCGCGGCACTAAGCGCCGGACGCCTTGCGGCGTCATGTACGCTCGCTAAGCTCGCTTCCTTCTTCGTCTATGAAACTTGCTATTAAAAAGAATGCCCACGGATTGACCAAGGATTGATCGAA
>JAJFHF010000058.1 GCA_021775775.1 Hyphomicrobiaceae bacterium | reverse complement strand
CCCCCCATAAGCAGGAGCTAGATTGGGATTGGCTTGTAAGGCTTCTAGATAAGAGGTTTTGGCTTTTGAATAACGCTTGTCGGTGAAATAAGTGTTGGCCGCTTGATAAGCAATTTCGCCAGGGGCCTTGTTGGCGATGTGATCATAAAACATCAACACAAGGGTTGTTATGCCAATGGTTAGGGCCAGCCAAACAAATAATTTATAAGATTTATCTTCAGACATGAGTTAAGGCCTTAACAAATTTGAGCGGACTGATGTTGGTCAGTCCGCTCAAAAACCAAAAGATATGAAAGAACGGTTTGATGTAACTCTAGCGTTCTATTGCTCTTGTGTCATCTGTTCCCATCATCTTGCAAATCATTTGCTGCTATCGTCTGTGAGGGCTTCAACCTTATGATGGGGCAGGGTGGATAGTTCCATCTTGTATGCCAAGTACCACATCATAAAGACACCTAATATCCACCAGATGATTTGCCAGGTCCAAATGGAAGGAAGGCTGAACATCCAGCTATCTGGAACGCGCGGGTCGCCAAATAGCGTGTTGCCGATAACAGCGCCAGGGCCGATGGCAAAGAAAAACCAGATCAGTGTAATGACCCAAGCAAAGGGGACCATGGATCGCTTTTCTTCAGGTAGGCCTGCGTGTTCTGTTAAGAAATTATGGAAGCCCATTCTGTGCTCAAAGCCGTTGCGGGTTTGAGTGAATGCAGAGACTAAGACCGCCACACTCATGTTGGCAAGGATGCCCCAAAATGCAGAGTGCATCGTTAGCGGGTTGCGTCCCCATGGGATGTCCCAGCCAGAAAAATCAGCTATGGCGCCATTGGTTTTATCCGTTAAGACAACCGCGATCATACCGGCAACCAAGCCCCAAGTGATACCTTGTCTTGTAAACCAGGGGACAAAGCAAATGGCAATTAGGGCTGGCCACATTTGGAACCCAAATGCGACGGCTAACCCGCCAAGTAAGACAATTTTGTCGGTCGAGATGGTGGCCACCAAAAGGGCTGCCATCACGATCAGTCCAACAAACAAACGGCCCCAGAATTTTTGTGTTGCATCTGAGGCGTCAGGGATTACGAAATGTTTTAATAGATCGCGCGTGATCATGCCTGAGGCCGTTGACATATAGGCGGCACCGGTTGATTGCATGGCGGCAAGCGCGCAAACGGCCAATAAGCCGACCAACCAAGGGGCGGTATCTGCCATTAAATTAATCAATAACGGGACCAAGTTTTTTTGTGCCCCTGGCATCGCCATCATGTCATTGACACCAACTGTTGCTAAGGCATCTTTTACTGAAGGGACGACATGGGCTGTCTTTGAGGCGTCCACCAAAGCGTGATCTAGCCCGATGAAATGACCGCCGAGCCCTTGAATGGCTGTGAAGGTGAAGAGGATACCGCCAATGACAAAGGCTGAAGCCCATACTTGTTGAGGGGCAAAGGGAGCTGGGCTTTCGTTTGAAAATGCCCACATGGTGAAAGCTGGGGCAGATTGAATGCCCATTAATGCCATCATGTAAGTAAGGATCATGACGCCTGTCCAGGCACCGCCCACTGCATCGGGGCCATGGCTGACAAATTGAATAACACCGGGAATGGCCACGTAATGACTGTAGCCATCTTGGGTCAGCTTGGTATCATTTTTGACGAGGTCTTTGACGCCATCAAGGAAGGGGTCAATGCCGCCAACGGCGTTTAAAGTAATGATGCCAATGATAATGATACCAGCGCCGAGCATAATGCATTGCATGGTATCAACATAGGCCACGGCGCGAAGGCCACCGGTTGCTACATAGATAAAGACGACTAATGATAGCGCCCACATGCCATATTCAACGCTCAACCAGCCATCGGTTAAGATGTTAAACAAAAAGCCTGAGGCCTGTAGTTGCACACCAAGATAAGGAATGGAGAAGCAAAGTGCGACTAAGACAACCAGTAAGCGGATGGCGTCGCCTTGAAAATAAGTTGAGAACATTTCTCCTGGGGTGATAAATCCGAAACGTTTGCCGAGCATCCATTGGCGTTTTAAGAATAAGACGCCGGTAAAGGGGATGGTGATTGCATAAAAAGAGGCGTAAGCATATTGTAACCCGTCTGTGTAAATAGATGAAGGGTGCCCAACAAAAGTCCAACCTGAAAAGCTGGTGGCGGTAGCTGCTAGCACGAAAACCCAAACGCCAATGCCGCGCCCGGCGATAAAATAATCGCTCGCGGTTTTAGATTGGCGCGCCCCTTTGATGCCCCAAAATATGCAATAAAGCCAATAAAGGGCTACAAACCCGACTAGCCATAAAATTTTTGGCTCGATTGTTGACAAATCCATTTTATTCTCCCCCCCAGATTTTATTTTCTAGGTCTATATAACACAAAGAAAACGATATAATCAGGCCGCATTATAATTATATTTCATTATAACTGAATAGTTACAGTTTTTGCAGGCCTGGACGTCTGCAAATGAGCAATAAGGTTAAAACCTCTTGTGAGCTTGTTCTTTTTATTAAATGTGTTGTTTGATAGCTGCTATTTTGCCTGTTGGTAATATAAAAGATAAATTTTATATGCTCTTGCCTTAAGTGGGTAAAGGGGTCAAAAGATGAATAAAAAGAATAAATTTGGTGTGCCATTTGGGAAATAATCGCCATTGAGGGCAGCTTACTGGGTATTATTGACACTGACATTGGATTTTATGGGCTTGTTTGAGGTCTGTGAGTGTTCCTAGCATATTGATTGAAACCACACGCAATTGTTGTTGTGACCTTTGAATATAAAAATGGGCTTCTAGGAGAGTTAAGAGCTTTTTCATGGAAATGCGTGTTTCTCTATCCATATCCTGTTTTGTGCCGTGCTTGTTATAATGTTTTTTTGCTAATTTCAAGGCGGGTATGAACCCTTCACTTGCAGTGATGGTTTGTGCCATTTGCGCGCCCAAAAGCACTTTGCTGATTTGAGCGAGAGCTTGTTTTAAATCATTAGGATTGAGGGGGCCGATCGTGGTGTTTTTGTTTCGGCGCTCTTGGCTTTTGTGGTCTTGATTTATAGTTTTTTCACTTAACATGATGTCAGTGTTGGATTGAAACCTGGTTTTTATGGGAGGGGTGCCGCTTTGTGTGAATTGGTGTTTTGTGAGAGAATTGTTTGATGATGTTATTTCATTGTTATCTATCATTGTGAGACGCTGATTTAAGTTTAGTCGGCGTTGTTCAATGAGCTGGGCCCCTAGAGCGGTTAGGTCATCTATGTAGGCTATGTGTTTTTTTGCGCGGCCTAAATTGTTCTCAAAATAATCTACCATGCGATCGGCACCGGCACATAAGGCGGGATAATAGGGTTGCCGAGCATAGCTATTTAAATCTGTGGCAATTTTATTGATCACCCAATAGTTGGGTGCTTGTGGCCTTAGGTCTGGGTGTCTCCCTTGGTGACGAACCATTAGGTGAGCTGTCTGTAAGTATTTTTTTTCATTTTCCAAAAGAGTTACGGTGCTTTTGGGTTTTCCTCTTTTGCTCCATCTGATGCATTTTCTTTTGCCAGAGCGATAGGTCTTATATTTTAGGCATCGTGATTTTTTTCGAGATGAATATGACGAAAAAATCCACTTTCCGGGTAGTTTTTTATCTTTTTGAAAAATTGGTTTGAGTTGTTTGCGTAAGTGTGAAATGCGGGTTGATTTCAGTGATTGGAGATCATCGTAAAAGCGCTGGGCGCAATTTTTTGTTGGTTTGTTTAGCTGTTTGGGA
>JAJFHF010000057.1 GCA_021775775.1 Hyphomicrobiaceae bacterium | reverse complement strand
TTCTGATTCTAACAGTGATTTTGTTGCTGTTTGTGAACGAATGATCGGTACGCCTTATCTTTGGGGGGGGCGCACGACGCTTGGGTTGGATTGTTCTGCTTTGATCCAAATTGGGTTGATGGCTTGTGGCCATGTGGTGCGCCGCGATAGTGATTTGCAGCGTGAGACGATTGGTGAGCCTTTATCTCTTGATATGGATCTTGACGATTTGCGTCGGGGTGATCTTGTGTTTTGGCAAGGGCATATTGGGGTTATGGCAGATCGTGAGACTTTGTTACATGCCAATGCCAATCATATGGAAGTGGCCACAGAGTCATTGGCTGGCGCAATTGCGCGTATAAAGGGCAATGGTTATGGCGATATTACCGGTTTGCGCCGGTTGCCGGGCTATGGTGTTTAGATGTTTTTTCTCTCACGGCTATTTCAAGCGCGAAAAGCGCTTGAGCCTGCGAGGCGCGGCGCTCGCGCCGGGCTACGCCATGTTCGTGCTCCTGAAGGGGAGCACTTCCTTCTTCGTACAGGGTGTATAATTGTTTTCTCTCACGGCTATTTCAAGCGTGAAGAGGTGCTTGAGACTGGGGAGGGGTGGCAACTTTCTTTGCGATCAATTTATTTATGCTTGCAAATCTTGCTTGCTTCATTGAGATCAGAACTTGTTAGAAGAGTGAGTTATATAAATTCAATAAAAAGAATAGGTCCTCTAGTTGAGTTTGGACTCATGAGGGTTTTCTGATGGCGCTTGAAAGCTATCGTCATTAGGTTCTTCTTCGATGGGGATGGCATATTGGCCGGTTAACCAACGGTTGAGGTCTATGTCTGCGCAGCGTTTAGAGCAAAAGGGCCGAAAATCTTCTTGGGCCGACTGCGTGCAAATGGGGCACGTGGGGTTTTTTGATTTCATTTTGTAACGTTTCTCACCGTTCACTATTATCAATAGCTTCTGGTATTTTAATCTAAGTCTCTGCCTCTTTAATCTAAATCCCTGCCGGCGCGTTTCATCCAATGGTAGGTGACAGGGTAGCCTTCTCCGCGGAGCATTTTTATGACCTCGGTGAGAGGTAGGCCAACCACATTGGTATAAGAGCCAACGAGCCGCTCGATAAAGGCACCGGCCATGCCTTGGATGGCGTAACCACCCGATTTGCCGCGCCATTCATTGGAGACAAGGTAGCAATCAATTTCTTCTGATGATAGGTGCTTGAAACGCACGCGAGTCTCGATTATGCGATGGCGCACTTTACGGCTAGGCGTGATCAGGCAGATACAGGTGTATACCCGGTGGGAGCGCCCTGACAATAGTTGTAGCATGCGGGCTGCTTCTTCGACCATTTCTGGTTTTGTTAAAATGCGGCGGCCAACGGTCACGATGGTGTCAGCGGCCAGGATGAATGAGCCAGAAAGGTCAGGGTCTTCATCTAATAGTTTTTGGGCAGCGCGCGCCTTTTCTTTCGCGATCCTGGCAACATAGGCGCGGGGCGGTTCTGCTTTTCTGGGTGTTTCATCGATGGAGGTTGGGCGCAGAGCATCAGGTTCTATTCCAACTTGGCCTAAGATAGATAAACGGCGCGGGGAGGCTGAGGCCAGGACCAATGTGCTTGATCCGTCAGGATTAATCCCTTTGTTCTTTTTGCTTTTGGTGCGCAGTTTAAGTGCTGATAAATCGACCACTTAAGGGACCCCTTCATCTAAAATCATTTTTTGAAGAAAAGCCTTGTTGGCTTATTTGCACATTATTTATATCGATAGGTAATTCTGCCCTTGGTAAGATCGTATGGTGTCATTTCAACCAGGACCTTATCACCAGCTAACACACGAATGCGGTTTTTACGCATGCGTCCGGCTGTGTGGGCGATGATTTCATGTTCATTTTCCAGCTTCACGCGAAATGTTGCATTCGGGAGAAGTTCTGTGATGATCCCTGGAAATTCGAGGAGTTCTTCTTTGGCCATACCAATCCTTTGATGGTTATAAAATTTGTCGTGTATTTTGTTTGTGGTGCGGAGTTTCCTCCGCTTGGGGTTTAAAATCAAGTCTTCAATTGATTAAAACCCTTATAAAATACCGGTTTTATAGAGATTGGCATAAAAATGCGGCGTTATTTGTATTTTGAGGCTGGAATAGTGGATAAATCTGGAAATCAGAGCCTTAAATTTCAGATTATTGTAAATCTTGTCAGATGAGGTTTTTTGCTAGTTTGGAGGGCGTTAAGGTTTTTTGAGTTTGATTATTCTTTTGGCTCGAAACGCTGTTTAATTCTTTTGGTTAAGGTGTCACGGCAGGAGCGATAGGCATCTAGTCGTTGGTCTCGGTTGCCATCGATTAAGGTTGGGTCCATGGTGGGCCAATACTCAACTTCAACAGCCATTGTGCGGGTGAGCTCCATAGCTTGGTGATGGGCTTCGGGGCTGAGAGAAATGATGATGTCAAAGAGGCTGTCTTGTATGTCTGATAGTGTGCGCGGTTGATGATGGGTTAGGTCGATGTTTTGTTCTGTCATGACTTCTTTCATAAATGGGCTTGGCTCACCAGCGCGGACACCAGCTGATTGGACGTAGGATTTTTCTTTGTAGAGTTGTTTGTAGATGGCTTCTGCCATGGGTGAGCGGATGGCATTTTCTGTGCAAACGAATAATATTGCATCAGGAAGGGACCCGCTCATTGGTTTATCCCTTCCAATGTAGGGAAACAATAAGTGTAAAAAGGCGCCGACTGGTGTCTTTGTCTAGGGTGATTTTTTCCTCTAATCTTTTTAGCAGTAGATCTGCGCCTTCATTATGGAGGCCGCGGCGCCCCATGTCGATGGCTTCAATGCGTTGGGGGGTGGCGGTTTTAATGGCTTCAAAATAGCTCTCGCAGACTAGAAAATAATCTTTGATGATTGCTTTATAGGGGGTTAATGACAGGGTGTGAGAGGTGATCAGAGTGTCTTCTTTATCTGTGATATCAAAGATTAAGCGGTTTTCTTGTAGGGCAAGTTTTAGTTTGTAGGGGCCTTCGATAGAGGGCTGACCAGCTTTGGGGATGAGTTCAAAATAGTTGCATTCCAAAAGATCGAAAATTGCGACGTCGCGCTCGTGCTCGATATCGGGCGTGTTGCGGCCAATGGTGCTTTCATCTAAGAAGATGTCGATTAGGCAATCGGTGCTTGGCCTCATATCCTCACTCATCAGTTGGTTTTGTTTTGGTCTTGTTCGACCTTTTTACTTTACATTGATAAGCTTAGATTTCAATTCATTCTGATTGAAATGCTACGTGCGTGTGCACCTAGACCTTCTGCGTTTGCTAAGGCGATGGCGGATGGGCCTAGGGCTTTGAGTGCATTGCTTGAGCATTTCAAAATGGTGGTTTTCTTCATGAAGTCGAGCACTGAGAGCCCTGATGAAAACTTGGCCGATCTTGCGGTGGGTAAGACGTGATTGGAGCCACCGACATAATCGCCTATGGCTTCTGGGGTGTGGTGACCAATAAAGACGGCGCCTGCATGTTTAATGTGATCAAAATAGGCATCTGGGTTTTCCATGGCGAGCTCTAGATGTTCGGGTGCCAATTTGTCTGAGAGAGGGGCGGCATCGTTTAAGTTTTTAACAATGATGATTGCGCCAAAATCTCGCCAGGATTGGCCTGCAATTGAGGATCGGTCTAGGGTTTTTAATTGGGCCTCTACAGCGCGCTCGACATTATCAGCTAGCGTTTGATTATCCGTTATGAGAATGGATTGGGCGGCAACATCATGTTCAGCTTGGGCCAAAAGATCAGCTGCGATCCAATCAGGGTTGTTATCTTTGTCTGCGATGATTAAAACTTCTGACGGTCCGGCAATCATATCAATGCCGACAGTCCCAAATACCTGGCGTTTGGCGGCTGCCACATAGGCGTTGCCAGGGCCAACAATTTTATCAACCGGTTGAATGGTTTGGGTGCCAAAGGCGAGGGCGGCTACGGCTTGTGCCCCGCCTATGCGGTAGACTTCGTCAATGCCTGCTAATTTTGCGGCCGCTAAGACAAGCGGGTTGGTGATGCCGTTTGGTGTGGGCACAACCATGACAAGGCGCTCAACGCCAGCAACTTTTGCGGGCAGGGCATTCATTAAAACGGAACTGGGGTAGGCGGCTGTGCCGCCAGGTACATAAAGACCTGCAGCGCTCACTGGGCTCCAGCGGTAGCCAAGTTCCACGCCTAGTTCATCGGTGTAGCGTTGGTTTTCAGGTTTTTGTTTTTCATGGTGATCTGTGATGCGGGTGGCGGCCAGCTCTAGGGCACTTAATAGTTCGCGGTCTACCTGGCTGGTTGCAGCTTCAATTTCTTGTTTATCGATGGCAAGACCTTGTTCACTTAAATCAAGTTTGTCGAATTTTTTGGTTAGTTCAATGACAGCTTCATCGCCATTTTGGCGGACTTGGTCGATGATTGAGCTAACAGCTGTGTTTACATCAGCTGCACTCTCGCGCTTGGCGGTGAGCAGTGAATTGAACTGATGCTCAAAATCTTTATCGGAATTGTTGAGGCGCAGAGCCATTTTATATATGCCTTATTTTATCAGTTGTTTTGATAAATCGTTTTGGTATTTCATTTTAAGGGTTTGATTGTTCAAGATAGATTATGATCTGGTCGCGATTTCGTTTCCCAAACAGCGCCTAGGTCTTGCATAGCGCTTTCAATGCATTCAACCTCTAATTTAATTTCCCCACCGCCTGAGAATATTAGGTTGATGGTGCCAGAGGGGGCTTGATCCTCTTCAAAATTGATTACAAGTAGTTTTTTTACACCGTCCTTATTGTTGAGATCAATTTTATATCGGCGCACGGCATTAACGCATTCAAATCTTAAGGCAGCGCGGCGGCGGCGAAATTTGGATTTGGCGCCTTTTGACTTTTCTTCTAATGCATTTTCCCAATCAAAGCGATTGATTAACAGGGCAAAACGACGAGCGCTCGTTACGTAGGCCATGTCTTCAACGCGTAGGACTGCATCTTGACAATGAGCAGAGATGATTTCCAAGCCTTCTTGGTCAAGGGCGACTAATTTTAGCGCTTGTGTGTTTTCAAGGTCTGATTGATCTGGCATGGGGTAATACTTTATATATCTGTCAATTTTTCTTTTGGTCTTAAGATTTAACTTAGCTTGTTTCTGATTTGTAATACATCTCTTTGTTTGTCACTTATGGGTTTAGCGTTTTAATCACTAACACGTTCAATTTGAGCTCCGCAATTGCTTAGCTTTTCTTCTATTTTTTCAAAACCGCGGTCTAAATGATAAACCCGGTTGATCTGGGTTTTTCCATCTGCGACCAGGCCAGCGATGACCAAGGAAACGGAGGCGCGCAAGTCGGTGGCCATTACGGGGGCACCATTTAGGATTGAGACCCCTTCGATTATGGCTGTATCCCCATTGAGAGAGATGTTTGCGCCCAGACGGGCTAGTTCTTGAACGTGCATGAAGCGGTTTTCAAAAATGGTTTCGCGGATGACAGAGCGGCCATCTGCGATGGTCATTAAGGCCATAAGCTGGGCTTGCAAATCTGTTGGGAAACCTGGGTGAGGCTGGGTTTCAATGTGAATAGGGTTTAAGGGCGTATTGCGCCGCGCTACTTTGAGGCCTCTATCTGTTGGTGTGATTTCAACACCGGCGGTTGTTAAAACATCTATGGCAGCTGTTAATGTTTCTGGAAGGGCGCCAATCAGTTCAACCTCACCGCCAGTTGCTGCAACAGCCATTAAAAATGTGCCTGTCTCAATGCGATCTGGCAGGACGGTATGGACCGCGCCTTCAAGGGCATCGACCCCTTGGATTTGTAAGGTCTTGCGACCGATGCCTTCAATCTTTGCACCCATTTTGACCAAGCAATTGGCCACATCGCCAATTTCAGGTTCAATGGCGGCGTTCTCGATGATGGTTTCGCCCTTGGCAAGGGTTGCCGCCATCAGGACATTTATGGTGGCACCAACGGAAACTTTTGAAAACCGCACGCGTCCGCCCCTTAGGCCGCCTGGGGCTTTGGCCAGAACATAGCCGTCTTCTAAATCGATTTGAGCTCCTAGATCTTCTAGGCCTTGTAGGTGTAGATCAACGGGGCGTGTGCCAATGGCACAGCCGCCTGGCAGTGACACTTTGGCTTCATGACAACGCGCAAGCAGTGGCCCTAAAACCCAGAAGCTGGCACGCATTGTCGAGACCATTTCATAGGGGGCAGTTGTATCGACAATATCTCTGGCGGTCAGGTGCACGGTGTCACCGATATATTTGTTGCCATTGGCGCGTTTGCCATCAACAGTGAGATCGGTTCCATGATTGCCCAGAATTATTTTGAGCTGATTGACATCACGTAAATTAGGGACATTTTTTAATGTAAGTGTTTCTGGTGTCAGCAGGGATGTGATCATCAAAGGCAGGGCTGCATTCTTTGCGCCGCTAATTTCGATTTGACCAGATAATTTTTGTCCGCCCGTGATTTCTATTTTATCCATGTTGTTCCCCTAATCCCTCTTTTCGTCGTTCTTTTTTTTCGTCTCTTTTTTGGTTTTATCCTCGTTGTTGGATAAGACCGTTCGCGCGCGGGCTTGGCTTTTGCGCTTTTGTAAATTTTCTCGCAAATTATCTTTTAGCCGATCTTGTCTCTGCTGATCTTGGCGTGATGATGATTTGTTGTTATCGGTTTTATTTGTGTTTGTCATTTTCAATTGATGAGTTGTTTGTAGGTTTTATGGGGTTATACGCGTAAGGATTGTGGTTTGTTAAGACTAATCTGTGATAAATGGTTACTTTCAGGGCTTGAAAGATGTGTTTGCCTGTGGCAGAAGAAGCGCTTGCCGTGATATTTTGAAAATATTGGCATATTTGAAGGCATTTTCAAAAAACTATATTGTTTGTTTGGTTTTTTGTGAGCCGCTGTAGCTCAGTGGTAGAGCGCACCATTGGTAATGGTGAGGCCGGGAGTTCGATTCTCCCCAGCGGCACCATTTTTTCTCTCACGGGCGTTTTTTCACTGAAGTGGTGAAAAGCCCTCCGAGGGGCGGTGCTAGGCACCGGACGCTGCGCGTCATGTGCGTGCTCTTGTAGGAGAGCACTTCCTTTTTCGTATTGTGAGTTTGAAGTTTCTCTCCCCAGCATCACCATTTTTTATCTCGCGGCTATTCTTCGCTTTGCTCAGGTCTTCCGATGGGTCGGCGACGCTTGGTCGCTTGCGGTGATTATTGTTTGGTTTTTTTTAGAAAGATAATTTTTTAACTGCAACAAGAGCAACCGGGGGCATGTTTCACTTTGCGGCCTTTGTGACCGGTTTGATTGGCTTTGGGGCGCTGACCGTGTGTGGAGATGAGCGGGGCTGAAATAAGATTGCGCGGCGCTGGGGTATCACATGTTGGGCAGTTGTGAGGGGCATCGAAATTTGCTAGCGAAGCAGATGCTTTAAACAGGCCGTGAGATTTGCAGGTATATTCATATGTGGGCATTGAAATTTGCTTTCAAATTTAATTTCGCATGGCGTAGAGTGTGCTGCATAATTTGATGAAATGGCAGTTTTGTCTATATAAATTTGGCAATCAATTCATTCAATTAAAAAAGATAAAAAACGCAACAGCAGTTTCCCCTGTTGCGTTTTTATAAGTCTTATTTTTTCAAGAGATCGCGAATTTCTTCTAGCAAAACTTCGCTTTTTGCTGGTTCGGCTGGTTTTTCTTCTTCTTCTTTTTCAAATTGAGCTTTTGCGCTGTTCACAGCTTTAATGATGACGAAAATGGCTGCCATGATAATTAAGAAGCTAATAAGATTATTTATGAAGGACCCATAATTAATGGTCACGGCATCTTTATCACCGACTTTATCTTGCAAAGTGATAGCTAATTTAGAAAAATCAATACCGCCCAGGGCAAGGCCGATTGGAGGCATGATTATGTCTGATACCAAAGATTTTACAACAGTACCGATTGCACCGCCTATGACGATACCTGTCGCCATATCTACAAAGTTACTCTTTAGAGCAAACTCCTTAAATTCACTGATCATTCCCATCGTTTTCTCCCCATGGTAATTAAAAAATTCAAATAGGTGACTGAATCAATTTTATCCTTTAGCATTATTAAAGTGATATGTGCAGTTATTATTTAGAATAATATTAATCCATAAAGCCTTTATACTCTTAAGTATTTTCAGGTTAGAGGACTGACATAAGACATTCTGGATAGAGGTTGGGTAAGAAAGAATTAAATAGGAATTAAATGGAATGGATATTGATAGATTTCACTTTTACTGGAAAGAGACTCAATGGTTTGCTGTCATTTTAATTTTTGTGGTTTTTACGGGGTTCTTTATCGGGCTTGTTTTTTCTAACTGGCTTAATCATATTCGTTTGTTTGGTTTTCCTCTTGGGCTTCTTTTGCTTGGTCAGGCATTGATTGTTTTCATAATTGGTTTGATGTTTTGGTTTGTTGGGAGGCAATCTAGACTAGATGAAATGCATGGTGCGGATGAAGATTTATAGGAAAGAGGCATTGGATGTTTGTTCGCTATCGGGCGGTTAACCCCCTATTGGGTGTGTATTACGGGATTTTTACTGCGGCCTTTGTTGGGCTAGGAATTTTTTTGCTTATCCTTGAATATATGGGGCTCATTGGAGGGCATTTGGTTTATGCCCTCAGTTTGGCAGCTTTTTTCCTTGCCGGTTCCATTGCGGTTGCCTCATCCACGAAAGTGATAGATGAATTTTTTCTTTCTGGTCGGCGGGTGCCGGCGGGCTTAAATGGGTTGGTTATCTTTGTAGTGGCTCTCGGTGGGGCTGGTCTTTCAGGCATAATGGGTGCGGTGTTTTTTTGGGGAATTGATGGTTTTGGATTAATGTTGGGTTTGCTTGCTGGGTGTGTGCTTGCAGGAATTTTGTTTGCAGCTTTTGTGCGAAAAGCGGGGAGCAATACGCTAGCTACTTTTTTTGCCATTCGCTATCAGAGTGAAAAAATAGGAATTTTTATTGGATTTTTTTTATTAATACCGAGTGTTTTTTTCGCATTGGCTGAACTTTCAATTCTTAAAACTATAGGACCTTTTGTATTTGGGGTTTCAGCTGAGCTTTGTTTGCTATTCACCGTTGGGATTGTGTTGTTGATTTTGTTACCTGGCGGGGTGCGCTCTATGGGGTGGGCACAATGTGCGCTAGCGATTGTGGTTGTGGTTGGGCTTTTGGTGCCTTTGGTGTTGCTCTCTTTGAAATACACCAATTTGCCTTTGGCGCAATTAACCTATGGCAGTCTTATTGATGATATTGCTAAGTTTGAAGATGTTAGTGGCAAAGACGGGGCTCAAAGCATTGAAGGTGTTGGTGTTTTGATGGGGGGGCTGCCCCAGCATATTCAGCATTCTTTTCTTGGTGGGCTGCGCCCCTTTGATTTGTTTGAAAAATTGGCAATGTTTTTTCTCGTGGCGGCTGGGATTGCAGGAATGCCTGCTTTATTGATGCGCGGGGGGGTTACTTCAGATGTGGGCCAGGCACGAAAAAGTTATGCTTGGGGGGCTGCTTTTTTAGGGGTGATTATCTTTACAGTGCCCGCTTATGTTATTTTCTTTCGGTATTTGGTGTTTGACCCTCAGGTGACCATTTCTATGGCGGCCCTGCCGTCTTGGACCGAGAGTTTACAAGCTATGGGTTTGTTTGACGCTCAAGATGTTAATGGAGATGGGCAAATGGCGGCGCGAGAGATGTTATTAGCTCGTGATGGAGTGATGGCTGGTCTGCCGCTTATTTCTAATTTTTATCAAATATTACAATCCCTTACTTTTGCTGCTTTGATGACGGCAGCGGTTGCCGGATTGTTAGCTAGAGTGATGGTTTTGGGGCAGTATTTTGTTCGTGACCTTCATCTCAAAAAAGGGTCAATTGATTTAGATGTTATTGATCGTAAAACTTTGTTTTGGTCGCGTGTTGGTTTGATTGTTATATCATGTTTGCTTGGGGTTGTAGCCTCGCACTTTCAGTTTGATGCTTTCCAGATGTTTGTGGCCGGTCTGTTGTTTTGCGCGCTGGGTGTGTTTCCTATGATGGTGCTTAGCCTGTGGTGGAATGGAATGGGGCGGTTTGCAATTGTGACATGTTTGCTGATTGGGTTTTTATGTTCTTGTTTTATTTTGTATGCATCTGACTTTGGCAGGCAAGATTTATATTTAGGCTTAAGCTTGTTTGAGGCCGGTGCGGTGGGGATTGTGTTGGTTGTTCTTTGCACTTTGCTGGTGGCAAAGTTAGGCCCTTCTCCTTTGGCACCAGAGATAGAGGCATTAAATGATATTAGAACGCCTGGTGGGGAAGCGCTTTATGATCGTATGTTGCGCTTGGCAATGCCGAGGCGTACCGGCGGCCAAAGCTAAAGCTCACTAAATCTAGATAAGCTTTGTGCATGGACCCAAAACAAATGAACTTTTTAAATTTTATAATTTATTTTTTATAGTTCATTTTTTATAGTTCTTGGCGCGGTTCGTCTTCTTGGTTTTTTTGTAGGCGTTTCATTGCGCCGCCGAACTTTCTTATCATCTTTTCCATATATTGTATGGCTTGATCGACATCTTCATCCGAAGGGAGAGTGAGCTTTTTGTTGGGGCTGTCGTGTTTTTCAGTCTCAGCTGTTTTAAAATTCTCTAGCCGGCGTCTTAAATTTTTATTTTCCTGTTTTAAAGCGGCTATGGTTTCATTTTCATCGCGGGGGTTTGAGGTTTCATCCATAGGTTGACAAGACCAGTTGGCAGCTGTGTTCTTACAGGTGGATATTGCCCCTGTTTGTTTATCTAAGCGGACAATACCGTCTTCTGTTTCTAGCATTGTGTAACGTTCGGTTTCATGGGCATAGCTTATTGATGGCATAAAACTGATCACGAATAGAGTGGTTAAAGCCAAAAACACAGGTTTCATTTGGGAATTATGGGGCACTTTATTCATCCTTTTTCGACGGTCTCATCTCTTTCAATAGGCAAATATAGGTTTAACTTAGTGGTATAAGTTGCCAGGATAATAAGATGAAATCATGTCAGTTTCTATTATATTTTGATCTTAAAGGTCTGGTTTGATGCATAAATCGGTGCACGAATACCGCTAATGTGTTGGTTTTTCAAAAAACTAAGGTTTTTTGAGTGCGTTAGTGAGGTGAATCACTTACTTCTTATAGTGCTGTGAAGTGATTCTTGGTTTGAGATTCCGTCTCCAATTAAGTTTATCATTTGCTTTTGTCGTTGAACTTGCTCACTTCGGCGATGTTGATGTGTTCTTTGTTTAAAGTTTTTCATGTTTTGTGAAACTTTAATGACCTTGATTTTTTGGTTGTTGCGGGTCGTGAGTGACCGTTAGGTCTTGTGGTTATGGGTTCAACTTCTGAGTTGAATTTGAAACGTTAATTGTATGCGTCTTGTTGGTAAATAATTTAAGGTTGATAAGATGACGGTACATGCGGAGCGCAAGCAAACAGATTCTCAAAACATGAGAGATTCCTCGCTAGCCTCGCGGGTGGCAAACGAGGAAAACTCCATCGATGAAGTGGCCCCGCATGATTTAATTCATGACACCAAGGTTTCGGAAAATCTTGAGGGAATTTTGGGGAAAATTAGTGCCATTATGGCTGAGCCGCCGTCTGGTAAGGGTGATGTTTTCGTAAATGAGCAGCATAATGACCAGCACAATGATCAGGCTTTGGATGGGAATATACGATCAGCTAATCAAATTCAGGAGATAAGATTAGGGCAACCAAAACAACCGTTAGATGAAGGGTTTGTTGCTGGTGAGTCAGTTGATTTGTTGGCTCCTTATAGTGATGTTTTAAATGATGTTCGTGATTATTTTAAAGATAAGCATTCCCTGGACCCTCAAAATAGTCTTTTAGAGACGGACTTGTCGCCAGAAAAAAATTCACTATCACCTCCTCAAATGACTCTGAGCGTTAAGGGGGCTCCTAAGGGGCGTGAAAATGTTCGCGACGTTAGAGAGCTTGAAGGTGGTGTGGGGGATGTAACGACCAGCGGGCAGGGTGAAGGTGCGGTTCAAGTAACTGTTTCGCGCGTTGATGATATTTATGCAGCTGCTAACATCGAACAATCTTTTCGTTCAGTGCCTGTGAGCCAGGATTCTGTCTCTTCTCGGGGACATGAAATGGGGGGGCACGAAATTGAAGTGTTTCGCCGTGAATTAATGGGTAGAATTAGTCAGCTTGAACAAGTGATCGGGCATCATTTTGGAAATGAAAAGAATATTGCCGCGGATGCTGCTAAGGCCGCGGTCGCTTTGACTTTGAAAAGTTTGGATGAAACACCGATCGGACGGCGTTTGGTTGAACTTGAACTTGCAATGGCTGATTTAAAAAAATCTCAAGGCAGTCTTGCGCAAACGGGCAATGTTCCAGAACTAACAGATGAAAAAAATGTTGCTCAAGATCGTATGCTTAGTTCTAATTCTCCTCCAAAAGTCCCCCTCGGTTCTGAAGTGGAAATGGATATTAAACAGACGGACGTTAAGTCTAACCAAGAGCATGCCGTTGAGGTTGAGGGTGACGCTCCTGCAGTTTCTTTGCGTGAAGAAGCTCTTGTTCCTCGTGAAGAGAGTGGGCCTTCTACAGTCGGTGGAGATAAAGGTGATCGTGAGCCAGAAGACTTAAAGTTACAAAAATCAATGATGGAGTTTCAACGCCTATCACGTATGGGGCCCAGTGATTTGAGTTTTGGGCAAAAGGCTAAAGTCTCAAATATACATTCTGAGGAGCCTAACTTGAATTTAGAGACTGAAGGGGCCGGTAGATTAGACCAGGCGGGAGGTGAGGATGTTTTCTTATCTAAAAGTGCTGAGTTGCGGGCGCAATTTAAGCGTTCTAAGATCGTTTCAAATGATGATGATTTGGAAGTGGTGCAACGCCGGGGCTCGCGTTCGGCTATTGTTGTTGTAACAATCGCTTTGTTGTTAGCTGCTTTGGGCATTGCTTTTGGGAATAAATCTTTCAAGGATTTTGGGTCTGTTGGTGCTTTTTTCCAAGGGTTTGATGTTTGGAGAGGGTCTGGTCTTGAAAATAAAAAAACAATTTCAACGGCTAATAAAAAAGATGGCTTTATCGTTTCTTCTAAAAAGGTAGCTTCCAAAAATAATGATGAAGATGTTATTGTTACAGGGAACATCTTAAAACGAAACGCTGATCGTTCAAAATCTGACCTGCGGCTTTCTGATGGTAAAAGGGAAGAAAAAGCTGACGTCGGCCAGGGGACCCCTGATTTATTATTGCCCTCAGGTAAGAGCAAGATAAATTTAAGTGGGAAAAGACTAGATTTGCCGCCGGCGCTTATAGGGCCATATTCTTTGCGCCATGCGGCTGCTAAAGGAGATGTTCAAGCTCAATATGAAATTGCGCATCGCTTTGGCATTGGTCAAGGGGTTGAGCGAGATAATGAAGCCGCTTTTCAATGGTATATGAAGGCTGCTTCTCAAGGATTTGCGCCCGCCCAATATAGATTGGCAACGCTTTATGAAAGAGGACGCGGTGTGGAGCGTTCTTTGGAGAAGGCACAAGTTTGGTATAAGCGAGCTGGGCAATTAGGAAACCTTAAGGCTATGCATAATTTGGCAGTTATTAGCACAGCTATTGATCAGAAGAACCCGGATTATGAAACGGCGGTTTATTGGTTTACTGAGGCTGCCAATCGAAATTTGGCGGATAGTCAATTTAATTTAGCTATTTTATATCAAAATGGAGTTGGTGTACCTCAAGACCTGGTTCAATCATATTTTTGGTTTGCTTTGGCGGCTAAGCAAGGTGATCTTGATGCAGCTAGTCGGCGTGATATTTTGGAGAAGAAGCTAACCAAAAAAGATTTGTTTTTGGCTAGAAATAAATTGCGATCTTGGAAATTAATCGCGGTTAAACGTGAAGCCAATCAGGTTGGTTTGAATGGACAGCATATTGTTAGCACCAAATCTCATGGCGAGGAAACTGCTGACCGCTCAAAGATTTTAACGGCTCAATTTTTGCTGCGCAATTTGGGCTATGATGTTAAAGAAGTGGATGGGGTTCTTAATCAACCGACTGTACTAGCGATCAAGAAATTTGAAAAAGACAAAGGCTTGCCGATTACTGGTAAAATTACCAAAGGCCTTATCTCTGTTTTGAATAAAGTTGCTTTTTAATTCAGCCGATGACTTTCTTATGTTTTTTGCTGCTTTGTTATTGACGGCGCGCTATTGATGTGGCTTGTCGCTATTTAGAAGCATTGGGTCCTTTTTTCTTTTTTCTAAGTTAATATTCGCATTATGATTTTTCTCATTTTTTAGGTTATGATAGAAGCTGAATGAATGCCCTTCATTTATGGACCCTGAAACTTTCTTTTGTTACTATTTTTGATAGGTTTGGGATGTGTTAATTTATGCAAATCTATTTGCCAATCGCTGAAATATCAGTCAACTTTTTTGCTATTTTAGCAATGGGGGGAGCTGTTGGATTTTTGTCCGGCATGTTTGGTGTTGGCGGTGGTTTTTTGATGACGCCTTTGCTTATTTTCACAGGCATACCTCCTGCCGTTGCCGTTGCCACCGGGGCCAATCAGATTGTGGCGTCTTCTGTATCTGGAGCGCTTGCCCAATGGCGACGCGGTAATGTTGATATTAAGCTTGGTACCATACTTCTTATTGGTGGTGTGTTTGGCGCTATTTTGGGCGTGCAAGTGATGAAGTGGTTGCGCTCTGTTGGCCAATTTGATTTGGTTATTTCGCTTGCTTATGTAACGTTTCTTGGGGTCATTGGCGGGTTGATGCTGGCAGAGAGTTTATATGCCATTCAGCGTCAAAGACAAGGGGCGCGTCCCAAACTAAAAACATCTCGTCATAATTGGGTGCATGGGTTGCCGTTTAAGATGCGGTTTCCTCGCTCAAAATTATACATATCAACCATTCCGCTTTTGGTGCTTGGTTGGTTGGTTGGCATGATGGTTGCGCTGATGGGTGTTGGCGGTGGGTTTGTTATTGTCCCGGCCATGATTTATTTGTTGCGTGTGCCAACCAATGTTGTGGTGGGGACATCCCTTTTTCAGATTGTTTTTGTGACGTCGCTTGTGACGATTTTACATTCGACTTCTAATCATACAGTTGATGTGTTGTTGGCTTTGATGTTGATGATTGGCGGGGTTGTTGGTGCGCAATTTGGGGTAAAGGCTGGGCAATATTTAAAAGGAGAGCAGATGCGCGCGTTGTTAGGCTTTATGGTGTTGGCAGTTTGTTTGCGCATGTTATCCGATTTGGTTTTTACGCCAGATGAACTTTATTCCTTATCTCCTTTATTGGGGGCTAGCAAATGATGAGATTTGTTGCAAGGATGTTGGTTGTTTTCTGTGGTGTGCAGTTCTTGTTTGTGTCTGTTGCTTATGGGGACGGTGTCATTACGGATCTAACCGCAGATAAAGTGCCAATTGAATGGAATTTCAACGGGGCGAATATTTTTTTATTTGGGGCGATTGAAGGGGATATCTCTGAGGAGAATAAACCTGATGTGATTGTGGTTGTACGCGGGCCTTCTGCGCCGTTGGTTGTGCGCAAAAAAAAGCGTATGGCTGGAATTTGGGTCAATAGGAATCCCCTAGAGGTAAAAGATGTTCCTCTTTATTACTCTGTGGCTAGCTCGCATCCTTTGCTAGATATTGCGCCGGCCGCACTTCTAAACCAGTTGGGCATTGGTTTTGATGCTTTGGTTGACCAACTTTCAAAGCGTATCGATATTGAAGATCTTAAAGGTGCTGAGCGTTATTCTGAGGCGGTGGTTCGTTTGATGGAACGCCAAGGTCTTTATAAATCTGGCGCAACGGGTGTGAAAATTGTGGGGGATCGATTGTTTCAGGTGAATATTGCTCTTGATGCAAATGTACCCTCTGGTGCTTTTGAGGCGGATGTTTATTTGTTTCGAGGGGGAAAACTGTTAGGGCGCCGGGTTACTGAACTATCTATACATAAATCTGGTTTTGAGCGGTTTTTGTATAATTTTGCATTTCAATATCCATTATTATATGGGGTGGTTGCGGTTATGCTGGCTGTGATCGCAGGGCTCATGGCGACGGCCTTGTTTCGAAAAGACTGACGTTGTTAGCTCTTTGTTTGGCTAAATTTTCCTTACTATGTGGGCTTATTGAATTTATTCTCATCACATCTATTATTTCCAGGGGCCACCAAAACCGTCTTTTTTTGAGGTTTGGGATTGATCCCATGGATTCTCAAATTGAGGATTTTCAAATTGAGGATTTTCATTCTTGAGATCAGCTCCTTGTTGGCTGGTTAAAAACTCACCTTGGTTTGTGCTCTCTAATTGTCCCCATTGTTCTGCGAGTTTTTCAAGTTCGACAATGCGATTTTCCGTAGCTGGGTGGGTGGAGAAGAAATTGTCCATCTTGGCACCTGATAAAGGATTGATTATAAACATATGCGCGGCGGCTGGGTTTTCATCTGCCTCGCGAAACGGGGTGCGCCCTGCTGCATCAGATATTTTATAAAGGGCAGAGGCAAGCCATAATGGGCGTTGGCAAATTTGAGACCCCACGCGGTCTGCTTCATATTCCCTGGTACGGCTCACAGCCATTTGCACGATGGTGGCGGCTAGGGGGGCGAGAATCATCATCGCTATTCTAGCAATTGTTCCTGGACCACCTTCGCGGCTGGAGCCAAAGAACATGCCAAAATTAGCCAGCATTGATATGGCACCAGCGAAGGTGGCTGTTATGGTCATGATGAGAGTGTCACGGTTTTTAATGTGTGCAAATTCATGGGCCATAACACCGGCGACTTCTTCTTTCGATAAAATATCTAATAAACCTGTTGTGGCGGCAACGGCGGCATTTTCAGGGTTGCGGCCTGTCGCGAAAGCATTGGGTTGGTCTGTGTGAATGACGTAGACTGCTGGCATGGGTAGGTCGGCGTTTATGGCGAGCTGTTCGACAATATCGTAATATTCTGGAGCGCTTGAGCGATCAACTTGTACAGCGTTATGCATGTTTAAAACCATTTTATCAGAACGCCAATAGGTAAAAAAATTCATCCCTAAAGCAATGACAAAGGCGATGATTATCCCGGTTTGTCCCCCTAAAATGCCACCAATTGCCATAAAAAGGGCGGTCATAGCTGCCAGTAAAATGGTTGTTTTTATGTAACTCATTTCTTTTTTTCACCTTATTTTAGTCTAAGTCTTTGTTTCTTCTGTCTTTTTATAATTCTGTCTGTGTGATTGGGACTGATAAACTGCGCGGATTGTCACATTGAAAGATAAATATGTTAGACTAAAGTCAAAATTTGTTAATGTTGTCATGTATTCATAATATTATATGGGACTTGTTTTATAGGAGGGCAAGGGCTTGATTAAGATGGTTCGTGAAAAAAATACAGGAAAAAGATTGTCGCCCGAAGCATTGCGCGCTTTAGAAGAAGCTAAAGAGCGCCGTGAAAGTAAGGAACAATTTGCTGCTGATCAAGAGATTGGTGGGCCTGAAGGGCCTGATCCAGTTCGCTATGGTGATTGGCAAAAAGCTGGCATTGCTTCTGATTTTTAAAAATTGGTGATTTTGCCTGATTAAATAGGAGTTTTTAAACGTAAACCCTAGAAAAGCTCTCATTTGCAGCTTACATTTGATAATATGATTGGATGTTATCAAATGGGTTTTTGTCGGTTGGCTAAGTTGTTTGCTTTGGCCACTGCTTTGGGTTTTTATTTTCTGTTTCCTATTCATATTGTTATACCTGATGTTAGAGCCGAAGTTAAGGTTGATAATGATGTCGGGGTTGCAACCGATGGTGAAACCGGCCAGCAAGGCCTGGTTCCTTCACAAGATGAATCTTTTTCAAAAGTTACGATTGTCGTTGCGTTGACCCCCACTCAAGCGGATGGTTCTGCTTGGGATGTCAGTGCCGGCGCTGACATTGTATTGTGCGGTGCAAAGGGGTGTTATGTAAGCGAGGGGTTTACAAAACCAGCGAAATTTTATGAAGGGTCTTCAGGCTTGCGGTTGTTGAAAAAAGCTGGGACCTGCCGAGATCAATTAAAATGTGTGTTTCGCGGTGTGCAGTTAGAAAAGCTTGTCTCTAAAGATGAACCTGGTCTGCAAATTGCTGATGTGGATTATGTTAGTCACACTTATTTAGAAAAGTTTGAGGCTGATGCTGGGTTTGATTGCGCCGCTCGTAAGGTTGTCGTGACGTGCAATACAGGCATTCATCGGCGCACTTTTTCTTTATGGGTAATGAAAGAAGAGGTGGCTGACAAGGCTGGTAAGGCGGGGTTGGATTATGTTTTGTTTAAGGGGCTAGCAAGCCAAAGGGTTGAAGCTTTGGCCGACCGCCTTGTGGATGTGCGCACGCAAGTGAAAACAAGTGTTGGTCGTTTTTTCAATCTTGTACTTGGGGATGATGTACCGGTGGGGTGTTTGCAAAAAACTGAAGTTTTAACTGAGAGTTTTTATTTGGCCGGATTGGCTGATGCGAACCAGCGCCGGGCTGAATTTTTAATAAAGGATTTTGTTGGTGGTAAATCCCTTTTGGAGCTGAGGCCGATTGTGCAGCAAAATCCGCAACTTTATTGGGCGTTTCTTGATATTGTTCAGCAATTGCATCAATTTTCTTTGGCAAAAAAATCTCAACTTGATGAAGCTATCACTGGTTTGAGCTTGGTGGATGGGGGAGAAGAGGGCCCCATTTTGCATTATGGCTGGCAGGTAAAATCGCGAGCGCAGGCCTTATTGGAGAGTTGTGTTGGGGCGGGGCGGGCTGATGCAGAATAATTCACATTCATGACAGGCGAGGCTTTTTCTTATTCCGTGGTTTGAAAGGAGGGTTTGACGGGTGGTTTTATTGTTGAGATAAGACTAGATTATTTTCTCTTTCATTTTAGTTGTTGTTTTAAGGGGCTTTCATGGCACCGACTATTTTACAAATTATTCCTGAATTGAATACCGGCGGCGCAGAGAAAACAGTGCTGGAGATCACCGAGGCTTTGCAAACGATTGGCTGGAAATCTCTGGTTGTATCGCAAGGCGGGGTTTTGGCCGGGCCGATTGAGCGGGCTGGTGGGCGCTTTATTGAAATGGCTGTAAAGAGTAAAAATCCGTTTGTAATGCGGGCTAACAGCGCTCGTCTTGTAGCGTTGATAAGGGCAGAACATATCAATCTTGTTCATGCGCGCTCTCGGGCACCGGCGTGGAGTGCTTTGTGGGCTTGCCGCAAAACATCGACCCCATTTGTGACGACCTATCATGGAGCGCATAGCCAGGGGAACGCGTTAAAGCGTACGTATAATAGCGTGATGGCGCGCGGTGATGTGGTGATTGCCAATTCTGATTATACGGCCGAACAGATTTTAAAATATCACGGTGCTTGCGTTAAAAAGCTTGAAACCATTTATCGCGGCGTTGATATGGACAAGACGGATCTTGCACAAATCTCGAGTGAGCGCCGCGATGCCTTGCGCCAGAAGTGGGGCCTTCAGAAAAATGATGTTGTCATTTTGCAACCAGCGCGGTTGTCGAGCCGGAAGGGACAACGCGATGTGATTGGGGCCATGAGTTTTTTAAAGGAGACTCATTTGCAAAACAGCCAAAAAGGAAATAATTTTGTTGTCATTATGGCTGGGGGAATTGAAGGCAATGAAGCGTATCATCGTGTATTGCAAGAGGATATAGAGGCAGCTGGTCTTGGTGATCAGATTAAATGTGTGGGCTATTGTGATGATATGCCAGCGGCTTTTGCGATCAGTGATTTGGTGTTGGCGGTTTCTTCCAAACCAGAGAGCTTTGGGCGGGTGGTTGCAGAGAGCATGGCGATGGGCTTGCCTGTGATTGTCTCAGATGTTGGCGCGCAACCTGAGATTATTAAAGATGATATGGGGGCTAATTTGCAAGGCACTTATTGTGTCGGTGCTCATCAACCTGAGGCGATTGCGAAAGGGATTTTGGCTTTATCTAACTTATCAGCTGATGAACGTGCCGCTTATGGGGCGTTTGCGCGCGCTCATGTTGGGGGGAAATATACGGCCAAGGGGATGAAAGCGCAGACGATTGAGGTCTATAAGGGGTTATTGGGTGGGTCTGGCGCAACAGTTGGTAGCTAATGTATCAAATATGTTATATATTCACTTGACGATCTTTTCCCTCTTTGCTTGAAGTCTTATTGGGATTACAGTGTGTTTACACATAAGTTTAGATATTAATGGAATTGGTAGAAATTACACAGGAGATACAGCTATCGCACGCCGACCAATGAAGGCATCGCCAAATAAGGATGAAGGACCACGGATAAATCAAGATATAGACGACCCGGAAGTCCAATTGATTAATGTTGAGGGAGAAAATGTTGGGCTTGTACCGCTTGAAGATGCGATGAACCAAGCTCTGGAAGCAAACATGGACCTCGTTGAGATTGCCGCCAATTCCAAACCCCCCATTGTAAAAATTCTTGATTACGGCAAGTATAAATATCAAGCTCGTAAAAAGGCCGCTGAAGCGCG
>JAJFHF010000056.1 GCA_021775775.1 Hyphomicrobiaceae bacterium | reverse complement strand
GGGACGATCTCCCCAGGCGGGGATGCCATCTTCACTTATCGCATAGAGTTTGGCAAAGGTGATGATGTCATCTGCAGCGGTTTGGGGGTCTAGGTCACCAATGGTGAAGGTGAATTTGCCAGGGCTGACGATAGAGAGAGTTGCTGGGCGCTTGCATACACTCATACATTGCATCATTTTTAGGCTATATTTTTGCTCTAACCCTTGGGCTTGTAGTTTTTGGCCCAAATCAGCGGCTAGATCAGTGCCAGGGCGGCCAGGATCATCAGGATCAGCGTCTTTGGGACGGCACGCGCCGCATATATAAATTTCTAACTCTGGTATCATTGTCATACTTGTTTCTTTCTCATTGGCGCGCCCAATTTTA
Source organism: Hyphomicrobiaceae bacterium (assembly GCA_021775775.1). Lineage (GTDB taxonomy): Bacteria > Pseudomonadota > Alphaproteobacteria > Rhizobiales > HXMU1428-3 > HXMU1428-3. The sequence continues at coordinate 4,182 of JAJFHF010000056.1, read as the reverse complement.
GGAAGGGAACAATGTCGATATTTTTCTCTTGCGTCAAGAGGACTCATTTAAGAGGCCATTTAGATAATTGCCTAAAGGCTTTTCTTCTGGCAAACTAAAGATTGGAATTTGTATGGAGTTTTCAATGGGTGAGCATGGTGGTGATCTAGCACGAGCAGTGCAAACATATGGGATCGAGCGTTCTAAATGGATTGATCTTTCAACGGGCATTAATCCAAATGGTTATGAGATTAAAGAATTATCTCATGCTTGCTTTCATCGTTTACCTGACGCACAAGACTTATTTGAGCTTGAGCAAGCGGCGCGGGTCTCTTATGGGGTCAAAGAACGTACAGGGTTAATTGCCGCGCCAGGAACCGAGTTTCTCATTCATGCATTGCCCCAATTGCGCATGAAAGCCAAGGTTGCGATTTTATCACCGACATTTTCATCACATGAAGTGGCGTGGGCTCGGTTTGGCCATGATGTGCGCCGGATTTCTGATTTAAAGGCTCTTAAAGATGAGCAAGTGGTGATTGTTGTTAATCCCAATAACCCTGATGGGCGTATTATTTCTCCTAAAAAACTTGGGAAAGTGGCGCAAAAACTTAACGACCGGGGTGGTTTTTTGGTGATTGATGAGGCTTTTGTGGATGTGACGCCTGAAAATAGTTTTGTGCCACTCCATGATAAAAATAATGTGATTGTCTTGCGCTCTATTGGCAAATTTTATGGGGTGGCTGGGGTGCGGCTGGGCTTTGCCATTGGAGCAAATCGATATTTGCAAGGTTTGAGAAAAATTTTAGGTGCTTGGGCGGTTTCTGGACCAGCGATTGAACTTGGCGCTCAAGTTTTAAGCGATGAGGCTTGGGCGGAGCAAACCAGAGCCGTGTTAAAACGGCAAAGCGAGCAACATAAAGAGCTTTTGATTTCGAAGGGGTTAAAAGTAGTTGGGGGTAGCTTTTTGTTTCACTTGATTGAATTAAACGATGCCCGCACATTACATGTGCAGCTGGCAAAGCGCGGAATATGGACCAGAGTGTTTGATTATGATGTGCGCTGGATGCGGCTGGGTTTGTGTAAAAGCCAAAATGAGTTGTCGCGGTTTGCTTTAGAGCTGGATGATGCGTTGGCATCGATAGAAATTGCAGCTTAAAAAATTTGTAATTTTTAAAAATATACGGTTTTGGTCTTATCTTATTATCTGGTCTTAATTACCTGATTTAAAAATTTAAGTGGTATTAGAGATAGTTATGCTCGATCTTGAATTGAGGGCGTTGTTATTGGTCCTGGCAATAATGCTGGATTGGCTAATTGGAGACCCGAAAAAACTTTATCGTCAAATTTTTCACCCTGTTGAGTTAATGGGTGAGGTTTTGTCATGGATTGAAGGGTGGTTGAATCGGCCCGGTGTGTCTATGGCCAGACAAAAGACCAGGGGTGTAATTGGGCTTTTTTTATATCTTGCTTCATGGGGGATTATCGCTAGTGCTCTTGTGATTATTTGTGATGTTTTGGGGGTCTGGGGCTATGCTCTTGAGATGATTATTGTGGCGGTTTTTTTGGGTGGGCGATCCCTTTATAATCATGTTCTGGATGTTTGTGAGGCTTTAAAATTCAAAACTGTCACGGAGGCGCGCCAAGCGGTTGGCCATATTGTTGGGCGAGATACGGCCGCGCTTGATGAGCATGGCGTGGCCAGAGCTGGCATCGAATCTGGGGCTGAGAATTTGTCTGATGGGTTTATTGCGCCGGCTTTGTTCTATCTATTTGGCGGGTTGATTGGGTTGATTGTTTATAAAGCGGTCAATACAGCTGATAGTATGATTGGTTATAAAACGCAGCGGTTTTTAGGATTTGGCTGGGCTTCGGCCCGGTTGGATGATGTCTTCAATTGGATCCCCTCACGGGTTACAGGCTGTATGATTGTGGTGATGGCGCATTTTTTATGTGGGCGTGGGCTTGAGGCGTGGCGTGTCATGAGAAGAGATGCCCGCAAGCACAGCTCGCCCAATGCGGGATGGCCTGAGGCGGCCATGGGCGGTGCGCTTGGAATTGCTCTGGCAGGTCCGCGGGTTTACAAAGATATGATGAAACAGGACCCATGGATTAATGCCCGTGGGCGGCTTGATGCCAATGCAGAAGATATTTGGCATTCGATGCGGTTGATTAAAGCGTGTATTTATTTCACCATTGTGCTTGTTGGCATTTTGGGTTTGGTGGTGTTGCTTTAAGCGATGTTTGTTAGAAGTCTTAATTATTTTGAGCAATGAACTTATCTATATTTAGATGTGTTTCAAGGTGATCTGCTAGTTCGTTCAAGGTGGTATCTATTTGGTCTTGATAAGCGAGCGTGCTTTGATGGTCGGCTTGTATCTTTTGTAAAAAGGCAGTGCGAAACCCATCTTCTTGAAACAGACCGTGTAGATAGGTGCCCATAATTTGGCCCGATGGCGTTTGTGCCCCTTCTGGTTGGTTGTTCTTCATAAATAATGGATTGTTACAATCTGGCCCTTTGGTTGTTCCCATATGCATTTCATAGGCAGTTAGGGTTTCACCTTCAAAATTAGCCGTTGTTTGGGTGAGGGTTTTTATGGGCTCTAGGGTGGTCTCAACATCAAGCAGGTTAAGGCCATTTATTTCTTCACAAGAGCTTTCAATCTTCTGGGGGTCTTTGATAGATCTGCCAAGCATTTGATAGCCGCCGCATAGGCCAAGTATAGCTCCGCCTGCTCGCATATGTGCTTTGATGTCGATGTCCCAGCCTTGGGCGTATAAGAACCTTAGATCTGCAATGGTGGCTTTGGAGCCGGGGAGGATGATAAGGTCTGCATCTTGGGGCAAAGGGGTGCCGGGTTTGATGAACTGAACATCGATCGTGGGCTCAGCGCTTAAGGGGTCAAGGTCATCAAAATTGGCGATACGCGGCAATAATGGTACGGCGATTTTTATCTGAGCTTTGTTGGCTTTTTTGGTTGATTGTAAATCTTGGCTGTCTTCTGCTGGTAAAGTGTGGGCTTTTGGGAACCAAGGGCAGATACCAAGACTGGGCCAATTGGTTTTTTTGGTGATTAGAGTTTGTGCCGAGTGAAAGAGCGCTGGGTCACCGCGAAATTTATTGATGATATAGCCTTTGATGAGGTCACGTTCATTTTGTGGCAAGAGAGCATGCGTGCCGACAAGGGCGGCGAGGATACCGCCGCGATCAATGTCTGCTGCTAAATAAACGGGCACATTTGCGCGCAGAGCAAAGCCCATATTGGCAATGTCATGTTCGCGTAGATTTATCTCTGAGGCAGAGCCTGCGCCTTCAACGATGATGAGGTCGGCTTGTGCTTTTAAGTGTTCAAAACTATCAAGCACAGGGGCCATCAGGTCTTTTTTTAATTTGTAAAATTCTTTGGCTTTGTAAGACCCGCGTCGTTTACCTTGGATGATGAGCTGGCTGCCTGTCTCGCCTTCTGGTTTGAGGAGAATGGGGTTCATGTGAATGGAGGGCGCGGTTTTACAGGCGAGAGCTTGCAGTGCTTGGGCGCGGCCAATTTCACCGCCATCAGGGGTGACGGCGGCGTTGTTGGACATGTTTTGGGGTTTGAACGGGCGGACTTTTAGACCCTGATTGGTGAAATAACGGCATAGGCTAGCTACAAGCATAGACTTGCCGACGTTGGAGCCGGTACCTTGGATCATGAATGATTTTGTGGTCATTTTTTCTCTCACGGCAAATTTGCGCATTTGCGCAAATGCCTCCGAGGGGCGGCGCTTGCGCCGGGCGCCACTCGCGTGGGACGCCATGTACCGCAGCTTGAAAAAAGCTGCGCTCCTTCTTTGAGTATTTTAATATGTATGATCATAGATTTAGATTTTGTTGTTTTAGTACTCAATGCCAGGCTGAGCTTTGATGCCTTGTTCTTTGAAGGGGTGTTTGATGAGTTTCATTTCTGTCACCAGATCTGCAATTTCTATCAGTTCTGGTTTGGCGTTGCGGCCGGTGACGATGATGTGTTTTTGTGGATCGCGGTTTTTGAAGGTCTCTATCACGTCATCTAATTCTAGATAATCATAGCGCAGGGCAATGTTTAGTTCATCGAGGATTACCATTTTTATGTTTGGATCATTGATGAATTGTTTGGATTTCTCCCAGGCTTTTTTTGTTACCTCAATGTCGCGCGCTCTGTCCTGTGTCTCCCATGTGAAGCCCTC
>JAJFHF010000055.1 GCA_021775775.1 Hyphomicrobiaceae bacterium | reverse complement strand
ATCTAAATCACGGGCTCGGTTTACAAGGTCAGTTGCTGAACTAGTGATATCATCATCAAACATAAAAAACCCCGCCTCTATTCAAACCCAAAGATTATATAACAAACCATAGTGCACGGCGCTTTAATCAATTCTTACTTCATACCATCACACAGGCACTGGCCATGGCGGCAATCCCTTCACCGCGCCCGGTAAATCCCAGTTGCTCAGATGTTGTTGCCTTCACACTTACCTGATCAATCTCAAGCCTCATAATGCTGGCAATAGCTTGCTTCATCGGGGCGACATGCGGGCCAATTTTAGGTTCCTCGCAAATCAGCGTTACATCCACATTCGAAATAGACCCGCCTTTTTTTGTAACGAGGTCAACCGCATGCTTAAGGAAAATATCTGATGAAGCGCCGGCCCATTGCGGATCGCTGGGGGGGAAATGTGTGCCAATATCGCCTGCACCAAGCGCGCCATAAAGCGCATCGGTAATTGCATGCAAGGCAACATCTGCATCCGAATGCCCCTTTAATTTTTTATGAAAAGGCAAGGTCACACCGCACAACGTAATCTGAGTTCCCTCTTCAAAGCTATGGACATCAAAGCCATTGCCCATTCGCACTGTTAAGCCCTTAGACAAAAAACGCTCTCCTCGATCAAAATCATCGGCCATTGTAATTTTAATATTGTTTAGTTCGCCCATAATAACGCCAACATCAAGACCAAACCATTCAGCAATTGAAGCATCATCTGTAAAGCTAACGTCTTGCATATCTAGGGCAGCTTTATGAGCCCTCCATATGGCATCAAACTGGAACCCTTGTGGGGTTTGTGCGCCCCATAGATCAGCGCGATCGACAGTCTCTTCGACTTTATGATCCCGGACCCGTTTCACTGTATCAGCAATCGGGATCGAGGGAACAACACCCACTTGTTCCTCAAGCGCCAGACAAACCCCATCGATTAAATCAAGTGAAGCAAAAGGGCGGGCTCCATCATGAATAAGTATGTTGTGAGGGGGATCGTCACTAAGGGCCTCTAGTCCCAAATAAACCGAGAGCTGGCGGTTATCTCCGCCAAAAATGGCAGGCATGAGTTTTTGAGCTTGTTCATCATCTAGCCCAGCAATCGCCAAATTATAATCAGCAACATCATCTAAATGGATAGCACAAAGTACCTTATCAATTGTCTCACAGGACAAAAAACGACGTAGGGTATGAGTAAGAACAGCCTCACCACGCAAGGGCACATATTGTTTAGGACCAGTTTGGTCATCACGTTTTGCCCGGCTCCCACGGCCAGCAGCCACAATCAAAGCAACGGTTTTGCCCGTCATAATATATACCTTAAGTCGAAAAAATAATGATGCCCACATCAATAAGCGAATAAAACCATAATCACCAGTAAGAAACCTATGAATTGGGCCACTCTCTAATATTTAAAAGACTTTACAGCCCCCATATATTTAAAAACTGGTTATGAAGAAAAAAGCCTAAATAAAAGTGAGAGCAATGAATTTGAGCTAATCACGTGTTGATAAGCCATTTTTAAAATAAATTGGCTTTAAATTTGCATTTACCGTCGGTATAGTTGATTAAATTTTACTCACAATAATTATTTGCCTACTTATTAATCAATAATTATACACAGATGCATAAAAATGATGCAATGGAAACAGATGGTTTCATGTCTAACGCCACTTTACTGAGCAAAACAAATCTCCCCAAAAACACACTCGTGCCGTGTGATGACGCTCAACGCACCAGCAAAGATAGGGGGGCGATGAATATCAAGCCCATTAAAATCGGTCCTGTTTGCCTCTCAGGCAGGGCAATTCTAGCCCCTATGTCAGGCATAACAGATTTCCCTTTTCGCAAACTCGCTCATAAGTGGGGCGCCCCTTTGGTGGTCTCAGAGATGGTCGCCAGTGAAAGCCTGATGAAAGATCAAAAGGATGCAAGCCGGCGCACCCTTGGCACACACCTTGCCCCTTTTGTAATCCAACTCGCTGGTCGTGAGGCTTATTGGATGGGAGAAGCTGCCCGCCACTCCCAAGCCATGGGCGCTCAGATCATTGATATAAATATGGGCTGTCCGGCAAAACAAGTCACCAAAGGCTTGTCAGGCTCGGCCCTTATGCGCGACCTAGATCACGCTCTTACATTAATAGAAGCCGTGGTGAGTGCAGTATCGATCCCAGTGACATTGAAAATGCGTTTGGGCTGGGACCATGCAAGCATGAATGCCCCCCAGCTGGCCAAACGCGCACAAGATGCAGGCGTAGAGGCCTTTAGTGTCCATGGGCGCACCCGTCAACAATTCTATAAAGGGAGCGCCAATTGGGCAAAGGTAAAAGACGTAAAACAGGCAACGACCAAACCCGTTTTTGTGAACGGAGATATAACAACCATAAAACAGGCCCAAACCGCTTTGGATCAATCTGGCGCTGATGGTGTCATGATTGGGCGCGGTGCTTATGGTGCGCCCTGGGCACCAGCACAAATCTCAAGCCATTTAAACGGTGAAACCCTGCTGGTCCCGACGACAGATCAAATTCAAGATACCATCTATGAACATTATGAAGAAATCCTCACCCACTACGGCAAAGAACACGGCAGTAAAGCTGCCCGCAAACATCTTGGCTGGTACATCGAGACCTTAGAGCCAAACCCTGAAATACAAAAAAAGTGGCGTGCAAAACTATGCACTCAAAATGATCCAAACATCGTCAAGCATCAGTTAAAAGAATTTTTTGCAATCCAATCAGATCAAGACAGATCACTCGCGATAAAGAGCGCAAAAAAACCAATAGGTCATGGCCAATGAACCAAAAAAATCAAAAGCTAGATAATCATCAACCCAATTACATCCAGATTTTAAGCGCTGTCCCACATCCCATTTTAGTGATCAATGAGGCCAATGAAATTACCTATGCCAATACAGCAACTGAACTTTTTTACCAAATGGGTTTAGGTCAACTCAAAAAACTAACCATAGAAGATCTATTACCCTTTGGGTCTCCTGTGTTATCCGCTCTTGATCAAGTGCGCGAAAAAAGCTGTAGCTTTAATGAATATGCCATCGACATCTCAACCCCGCGCATAAAAGACAATGTCATCGTCGATGTGTATTGCGGGCCCATAGGAGAGGACAGCACCAGCACATTGTTACAATTTCAATTGCGCTCCATGGCCCAAATGATCGAACGACAATTAAGCTATCGCGGCGCAGCGCGCACAGTAAACGGTGTGGCAGGTGTCTTAGCCCACGAAATAAAAAACCCCCTATCGGGCATAAGAGGAGCCGCCCAACTGTTAGAAGCTGCCGTGAGCGAAGATGATCAAATGCTAGCGCAGTTAATTTGCCAAGAAACAGACCGCATAAGAGATCTCGTTGACCGAATGGAAGTGTTTGGTGATGAGCGCCAAATTAACGCGCGCCCTGTGAACATCCACACAGTCCTACACCACGTAACTGAATTGGCCCGCAAAGGCTTTGCCAACAACACCATTATTAAAGAACAATATGACCCCAGTTTGCCAAACGTGTCTGGAGATCATGATCAATTGGTGCAAATTTTTCTAAACCTCATCAAAAACGCCCAAGAATCTCAAGACGATCAAGATGAAGCCAGCATCACTCTTTCAACTTCATTTCGTCCAGGTTTTAGATTGACCCTGCCAGGGAGTAAAGAACGGGTCGTATTACCATTAGAGATCTTGGTCCAAGATAAAGGCCCTGGCGTGCGCGATGACATCTTACCCCATTTGTTTGACCCCTTTGTAACGAGCAAAGCCAAAGGTTCAGGCCTAGGCTTAGCCTTGGTAGCCAAAATGATAGCCGATCATGGCGGCACCATAGAATGTGACAGTACCCCAGAAGGCACCACTTTTCGTATTTTATTGCCAATGGCAGAAGAAATGACACCAGAGACGACGATAGATCAAGACACACTAGAGCTTGGTGCGCATTTTGAAAAAACATCAAAAAACAATAATAAAACTCACCCCACCCCAAGAAGAGAGCAAACATGACGAACCGTGAAATTCTCATCGCAGATGATGATGCTTCAATTCGTACCGTCTTAACCCAGGCTTTAAGCCGCGCTGGCTTTTCCCCGCGCGCCACCAGCAATGCAGCAACCTTGTGGCGCTGGGCACAAGCTGGAGATGGAGATTTGATCATAACCGATGTGGTTATGCCCGATGAAAATGCCTTTAACCTGATCCCATTGATAAAAAAGCTAAGACCTCAATTGCCAATCATCGTTATGAGCGCAGAAAACACCATCATGACGGCGATTAAGGCGTCTGAAAAAGGGGCCTTTGACTATTTGCCCAAACCCTTTGACCTAAAAGAACTCATGAGTGTCATAGAGCGTGCTCTTGAAGAGCCAAAAGAGCATGCCGTCTCCTTAAATCAAGAACACGAAGATGAGCAACTCCCCTTAATTGGACGCTCACTCGCCATGCAAGAAATTTATCGTATGATAGCTCGGGTCATGAAAACCGATTTATCCGTGATGATCCGCGGCGAATCTGGAACGGGCAAAGAGCTCGTCGCCCGTGCCTTACATGATTTTTCCAAACGTGCGACAGGCCCTTTCATTGCCATCAATATGGCCGCCATCCCAAGAGAGCTTATTGAATCTGAATTGTTTGGGCACGAAAAAGGCGCCTTCACGGGGGCGCAAGGGCGCCATCAAGGACGGTTTGAGCAAGCAGAAGGGGGCACGTTATTTCTAGATGAAATCGGCGATATGCCCATTGAGGCACAAACCCGTTTGCTACGCGTTTTACAAGAAGGAGAATATACCCGCGTTGGTGGCAGAGTTCCCATGAAGACCAATGTCCGCATCGTCGCGGCAACCCATCGCGATTTGCAAAAATTAATCCAGGCCGGCACGTTTCGAGAAGATTTATACTACCGCTTAAATGTCGTGCCCATCAACGTGCCACCTTTAAGAATACGCCTAGATGACATTTCTGATTTGGCTCATCATTTCCTTCGCAAAGCGCAAACCCATGGGTTAGAAGCAAAAAGATTTGAAGCTGATGCCATCAAGCAAATGCAAAAACATCAGTGGCCCGGCAATGTGCGTGAATTAGAAAATTTCGTACAACGCATCGCCGCCCTACATCCAGAAGAAGTCATAACAAGCTCTTGTGTTGAACAAGAGCTGGAAAACACCAACATTCCCATTGCACCAAATGATCCATTGCACGACCAAGATAAAGAATTACCAGATTTTGTTGCCAATCATTTGCAAACCTATTTTGCAACATTTGGCGCCCAGCTCCCGCCCCCAGGGCTTTATGAACGGGTCATCAAAGACGTTGAAAAACCCCTTATTTTAGCGGCCCTTGCTGCCACAAATGGCAATCAAATTAAAGCCTCTCAATTGTTAGGAATAAACCGAAATACCTTACGCAAAAAGATCAAAGACCTCGAAATTTTCTTTAATCCCTTGCGTAACTAATCTCCCCTTTGTCAATGGAAAACGCTATGAAAGGCCACTTATTAACAATGATTAATAATAATTTCCATTTTGCCCTTTTTGTTGCCATAATAACGCAGTTAGTGTCCTGGGAACATCATTGGGGATAGGTGATTTAAATACTTTAAAAACTAGTTGTGTTAAGCCACAAAAACTGTCACTCATTAGCAACAAAATTGAGTGAGACTTTCTAACAACAAAGTGTTTAAAAACGTGTGCAAAATAACTTAAAATTGCACGATATCACATTTACACTCCCCATAAGATGGTCATTTGTAAAAGTGGAATGATCGTTTATTAAATTGTTAAATGATCATTTTTATGAGGTTTAGATTTTAAAATAATTTGAGTTGAAAGAGTTTCGGTTTGCATATGCCATCTGATAGTAACAACATTGACTTAGATAAAGGCAGCACCATAATTCATGCCGCTGGTGCTAAGACTTCCTCAGTGCCAGATGCAACATCACCCTCAACAAATACCCCGCGCAGCAATTATAAAGACGCTAGTAAGATTGATCGTCCCTTATTGTTTAAGGCCGGATTAATTACAGTGGTCTTGGCGCTTTTATCAGCGATCATGACGTTTCTAATTCTCACTGGCCTAACTTCAATTGCTCCCTCCCACAACATTGTCATCACAGTATTAGCAATAAATTTTGCCCTTATCATAGCCCTAATCACCATCGTTTTATGGCAAGTCTATCTATTATGGAAAGATCGCAAAGGGCAAGCCGCTGGCGCAGAATTACATGTCCGCATCGTCTCTTTATTTTCAATGGTCGCGCTTTTGCCCGCCATTATACTGGCAATCTTTGCCAGCTATTCCCTCGACCAACGCCTTGATTACTGGTTTTCCAAACGCATCACATCAATCATCAACAGTTCATGGGATGTCGCTCACTCTTTTCTTGATGAACATGGTCAGGTTATCCGCTCAGATATTTTAGCTATGGCAACGGACCTTGATGAGAGCTGGAAAACAATAGAAAACGATCCTGAAAAATTCAATCAGCTTTTGACCTCACAAACAGCCCTGCGCACATTGCAAATGGCCTATGTCTTTAAAGCTGATGGCTCCGTAATAGCAAAAGCGGCGACAGAGCCAAAACGAGTTTTCTTTCTCCCAAATCCATTGACAATGTCTACCGTCAACGCCGATCAAGTCGCCATCATTCCACCAGGAAATACTGATGAGTTGATCGCGATTAAAAAACTCGAAAAAATTCCAGATGCCTATCTTTATGTATACCGGCAAGTGAATCAAAACGTCATCAAACACCTGAACCGAACCAAAGATCATATCAACGCCTATAAAGCGCTACAAAATAACCGCGCCGGCATTCAAGTTGCCTTTGTGCTGATGTATATGCTCATCGCGTTAATTTTACTCTTAGCAGCAGTCTGGTTAGGCATTTGGCTTGCCAACCGCATCATTGCCCCCATACGTGATCTCATCCGTGCGGCGCAAAAAGTCTCTGATGGTGATTTAGACAGTCAAGTCCCAGTTACAAAACGAGATGGCGACGTCGGGCATCTAAGTTCCACATTCAACAATATGACAGATCAACTGCGCCATCAACGCTCCAATCTGATGACGGCCAATCAAACGATCGATGAACGCAGGCGCTTTATCGAGGCCGTTCTATCAAGTGTCAGTGCAGGTATTATTGGGGTCGACCTTGATGGTAAAATTAACCTAGTAAATCGCAGCGCTGGCAAACACTTAGATAAAAATGAAAAAGAAATAGTCGGCGAACATTTAAGCGTCGTAATTCCAGAAATACATGAAATCTGGAAAGAGTTAAAACAAGAAGAAAAGCCTGATGCAGAACAACAAATCACATTAATGGTAAGTGATATTGAGCGCACCTTTGCTGTGCGGGTCATTGAAGAAAGTTCCGATAAGCAAGACTATGGCTACGTCATCACATTTGATGATATTACAGAATTAGTAAGTGCAGAACGCAACAGCGCTTGGTCCGATATAGCCCGGCGCATTGCTCACGAAATAAAAAACCCTCTCACCCCCATTCAATTATCAGCCGAACGCATACGCCGAAAATATGGAGCAAAACTATCAGATGACCGTGAGGTATTTGATAAATGTACAGATACCATCATTCGCCAAGTGGCAGATATTGGCCGCATGGTTGATGAATTCTCCTCATTTGCTCGGCTCCCCACGCTCACGATGGAATTCCAAGATATCGGTCAGGTCGTAAGCGAAGCCGTATTCTTATTTCAGGTCAGTGAATCCAATATAGATATAAAAACACAATTACCCACAGACCCTATATTTGCATTTTTTGATCGCCGCTTGATCAACCAAGCCATCACCAATTTGGTCAAAAATGCCAGTGAAGCCATCGAGACATTAAATGAAACCAACCCTGAAATAAAAGGTGAAATTATCACAAGCCTGTGCATCAAAGATGGCAATGTGATCATTAATGTAACGGACAATGGCTGTGGGCTGCCAAAAAACAAACGCAACCGGCTCACAGAGCCATATATGACAACAAGAGATAAGGGGACAGGCTTAGGGCTTGCTATTGTTCAACGTATCACTGAACAACATCGCGGCTCAATCAGACTAGCCGATGCCCCCTTAACAAAGACGAGAACGACAGGGGCCAGCGTCAGCCTCGTATTCCCGTTAACAAAACCAAAAACCTTGACGCTTGAAGAAACATCAAATTCGAGTAACAAAGATAGCGCAACAAATGGCGCTATCTCACACATAAATTAAAAGTAAAAAAACAAAGCGCAACGCCAACGTAAACTAATAGGGCAATGTAATGATTTCAGATATTCTGATTGTCGATGATGAAGCAGATATTAGAGAGCTGGTTTCAGGGATTTTAGAAGATGAGGGCTATAGCACCCGTCTTGCTAAAAACAGTGATGAAGCACTATCTATAGTAGAAGAACGCAAACCACATTTGGTCATACTTGACATCTGGCTGCAAGGCAGCCGGATGGATGGACTTGAAGTCCTGAACCAAATAAAAAAACGCCACCCAGATTTGCCAATCGTTATCATTTCCGGTCACGGCAATGTCGAGACAGCGGTCACGGCCATTAAACTGGGTGCATATGATTACGTTGAAAAACCATTTAAAGCAGATCGGTTACTTTTAATCACGGCGCGGGCATTAGAGGCTTCAAAATTAAGACGTGAAAACAAAGAGTTAAAAGAAAAAAGCCCACAAAATAACGACCTTGTTGGTCTCTCTGGCGCCATAACAATCTTAAAACAAAAAATTGAAAAAGTCGCACCTACCAACAGCCGTGTCATGTTCACGGGCCCCTCTGGGTGTGGCAAAGAATTGGCCGCACGGGTCATGCATGAAAAGTCATTGCGCCCCAACGGTCCCTTTGTTGTTCTCAACGCCGCCGTGATGGCCCCAGACCGTATGGAAGAAGAGTTGTTTGGAGTTGAAGGGGATGGTGGCTTTGCCCGCAAAATTGGGGCCCTCGAAGAAGCTCATAGTGGCACCCTTTTCATCGATGATGTCGCTGACATGCCAATGGAGACCCAAGGTAAAATTTTGCGGGTCTTGGTCGAGCAACGGTTTCAAAGATTGCGCGGTGATCGTAAAGTCGACGTTGATGTAAGGATCATGTCCTCCACCAGCAAAAACCTCTCCTTCGAGATGCAAGAGGGACGCTTTAGGGAAGACCTCTATCACCGTCTATCTGTCGTGCCTATAAAAGTACCCGGTCTTGCGGAGCGAAGAGAAGATATTCCTGAACTAATTGAATATTTCATGAAACAAATTTCTCTCTCTCAAGGCTTACCAAAACGCCGTGTCGGAGATGATGCGATGGCCATATTACAAACCAATGAGTGGCCAGGTAACATTCGCCAACTTCACAATATGGTTGAGCGCATTATGATTCTAGCTGAGGGAGACCCAAACATCACCGTTAATGCTGACATGCTCCCAGATGATGTCGGCAATACTGTTCCCTTTGCGAATGGTGCCAATAATGGTGAACATTTTATGTCTTTGCCCTTGCGTGAGGCCCGTGAAATATTTGAACGCGAATATTTGGTCGCGCAGATCAATCGTTTTGGAGGCAACATTTCACGAACAGCAGAATTTGTTGGCATGGAGAGATCAGCTCTTCATCGTAAATTAAGAGCACTAGGGGTGAATTCATCAGAACGCCAGAGTTTAAAAGCTGAGATGAGTTAAACGTGACGTGAGAAACCCGCAAGCACAGTTGCAAATCATGATAACAAAGGGGGAATGTTGTTCTAAAACGAAGATTGTTTTTAAAGGAATTATCTTCGAACAGAACGCATTTTAAAGGGCAACCATGAAAGTTATTATATGTGGGGCAGGCCAAGTTGGTTATGGCATCGCTGAACGGTTGGCAGCCGAAAACAATGATGTAACGGTGGTTGATAATTCACCCGAACTTGTCCATAGAGTGAATGACACCCTCGATGTCAGGGGGTATCTAGGCCATGGTTCTCACCCTGAAATCTTAGATGAAGTGGGCGCGCGCAATGCCGATATGCTCATTGCCGTTACCCTTTATGATGAGGTGAACATGGTTGCCTGCCAAGTGGCCCACTCTCTATTTGGTATCCCAACAAAAATCGCCCGCATCAGATCGCAAACCTATTTAGAACCCCACTGGCAAGATCTATTCACCAGAGACCATATGCCCATCGACGTCATTATCTCTCCAGAAATTGAAGTCGGTGATATGGTTTTGCGTCGTTTAGGCTTACCAGGTGCTTTTGAGGCCGTTAATTTTGCAGATGATCAAGTCACATTTATTGGCATATCATGTGATGCCGATTGCCCGGTCCTTGACACCCCGTTGCGCCAACTAACAGAATTATTCCCAGATCTATCCGCCATTGTGGTCGCCGCCTTCAGAGAGGGGAAATTAATCATCCCAGGTTCTGATGATGCTTTGATGGCAGGTGATGATGCCTACATCGTTGCCAAAAGCTCACAAGTTGAACGCACTTTAAAAATATTTGGTCATAGCGAAAAAACATCCCAACGTGTGATCATAGCTGGGGGGGGGAATATTGGGCTTTATGTCGCCAAAAAGCTTGAAGACAGCCCCAATAACCGCCGCGCCAAAATTGTTGAACTCGATAGAGACCGCGCGATCCAAATTGCTGAAAGCTTAGATCGAACAGTGGTTCTAAATGGCAGCGCGTTAAGCCAAGATATTTTAAAAGAAGCTGACGTCACACAAGCCGATACATTTATTGCTGTCACCAATGATGATCAAGTCAACATACTATCCTCAGTTTTAGCACGTCGTTTAGGCTGCGACAGAAACTTATGTTTGGTCAATAACTTAGCCTATATACCCTTGGTTCGTTCTTTAAATATCGGAGATAGCATTAGCCCGCGCGCAATTACAGTGTCGCGAATTTTACAACATGTGCGCAGAGGGCGCATCAGAGGGGTTCATTCTGTACAAAATGGGGCCGGTGAAGTGATCGAAGCTGAAGCACTTGAAACATCACCTTTAATCGGTATCCCTTTGCAAAATTTAGAGCTACCAGCAGGCATTCGCATTGGTGCAGTACTAAGAGATGAAGAGATTATCATTCCCAATGGATCAACGGAAATTCGTGCAAATGACCGCATCGTCATCTTTTCCCTAGCAGAAAGCGTGCGCGCGGTAGAACAGCTATTTCGTGTTAGTTTGGAGTATTTTTAAGAGAGCTGAATTAATGTAAGAATGATAAAATGATCATCTTGAAAAATCTCGGCATATCAAAACGCAAATCAATTTTAAGATAAAACAACCAACGGCACACGAAATAAAGAGACCAGGGCATGAACGGCCATTCAATTGGATATATATATGGGTGGGCGCTGTCTATATTTGCTCTCTCGACCATCCCGCCTCTTTGGCTTGGTTTTTCACAAGCTGAAACCAACACGCAGTCAGGGTTTCTAGTAACAGGTTTGATCGCTGGTTTTATTGGCGTGGCCCTTATCATAGCCCTCAAGGGCCGTGCGCTTGAATTAAACCGACGCGAAAAAATTCTATTGATCATTTCCATTTGGGCAACGCTTTGTGTGCTGTCTGCAATACCATTTGAAGCTTCTGGCGCAATTGAAAGTCGACTAAATGCGATTTTTGAAGCAACATCAGCCATAACAACCACAGGAGCAACAACACTTAGTGAAATCGTAACCCTCCCCAAATCCATTTTATTATGGCGCGCCCAATTGCAATGGATAGGAGGATTGCTCTCTCTTTTAACAATCACCTATGTTCTCATTAAAATTTGGGGCGTCCAAAGAACCGAACAAGAAATATTTAAAATACCATCAAGCTCAACTCACGCCATTCACGATTTGCAAGCAACCATTAAATTAATTTGTCCTATCTATTTCGGGCTAAGCGCAATATTTATTCTTGCCCTCAACTTATCTGGCCTCCCATTGTTTGACTCCATCTGTCTTATTATGTCTACCATTTCCACGGGTGGCATGTTGCCAAGAGAAGGAAGCCTCTCTACATTTGGCAACCTTCCAATGATGTACATAATGAGCGCAACAATGTTTTTTGGCGCTGTGAGCATTTTATGGAGTGCCAATTTGGTCAAACACCAATGGTACGGGCTTAATAAATTCAAAGAACCTTTATGGATCGGCGGCGCTATATTAGCCCTCACCGGTTATAGCCTATGGTTAAAATATCAATTCAATGAGGGAGCAGAATTTTTAAGCTTAAACCTAGAATTAGGCCAAGCGCTTTTTGATGCCAGCTCTCTCATTTCCACGTCGGGCTTTCACTCAAGCCCACATAGTTTTTATTTGCTTCCACCAGCCTTAATCTTAGTCATCATGATCGTAGGTGCCGGTGTCGTCTCAACGGCGGGCGGCATTAAATTTTCGCGTATCATGCTTATGTTCCAACAATCAAGAGGGGAGTTAAGATCACTGATCTACCCTCATGAAGTGCGCCCCATGCATAAAAATGAAGATCAAAAGGGGCATAAATATTTATCAACCGTTTGGGTCATGTTTGGTCTAACGATTTTATTGTTAGTGATATTATCAACGCTCTTAGCATATTTTGGTTTAGGTCTAGAGGCAGCTTTGTTTACCGCAACGAGTGCATTGATGAACTGCGGGCCTTGTTTAAATCAAATAGAAAACGTTCATACCATAGGTGCACTAGACTATATTCAATTAGCGTCACCTGCCAAAATAGCCCTGATCATAACTATGGTCATTGGCCGACTGGAATTTTTGGTAGCAATCAGCTTTTTGCATATTTCTTTTTGGCGTCAATAATTTTAACAAGATCATAACCTTCAAATAAAAGAAAAAACTATGAGCCGTATCATCTATATCAATGGAACCTATCACGCTTACCATAAAGCATCTCTCCATGTTGAAGACAGAGCCACTTTATTTGCGGATTCTATCTATGAGGTTATTGAAGTTAAAAATGGGCAGCGCGTGGATGAACAAGGACACCTAACTCGTCTGTCGCGTTCTCTAAATGAATTGCAAATTACCCCTGACTTTTCGTTATCAGCGCTCCCTGTTCTCATCAAAGAAATCATTCGCCGCAATAAGGTGCGTGATGGCTTTGTCTATATACAAATCAGCCGTGGCACCGCCAAACGAGATTTCTTTTTCCCAGACCCGAAAGAGACACCAACAACATTAGTGCTTTTTGCCCGCTCCAGAAACATGTACAAAGTTGAGAATTCCGCTGCCAAAGGCATCAAAGTTATTACCACCACTGATTTGCGCTGGGCCCGCCCTGATATCAAATCAACCGCGCTGGTTGCCAGTGTTCTAGCGCGCCAAGCAGCAAAAGAACAAAGTGCCCAAGAAGCTTGGCTCTATAATGAAAACGAAGAGATCACTGAAGGCGCTGCCAGTAACGCTTGGATTATAAATAAGCAAAGAGAACTCATCACCCATCCGGCTGATCATCAAATTTTAAAAGGCATAACAAGGGAAGGTGTCATGCGCGCGGCGGCCGCCCACAACTTAAAATATAGTGAGCGCCCCTTTACCATCAAAGAAGCAAAAAACGCTCAAGAGGCCTTTATTTCAGCTGCAACAGCGTTAATCATGCCGGTAGTGCAAATAGACGACGCCCTTATCAACAACGGTGAGCCAGGCCCAATAACGCTAAAATTGCGTTCAACATTTCATGAATTCGCCCTAATGAAGGGATAAAACAGGCCTATTAACAAGAAAATTTGTGAAAAGGGGTGTAATTGCGAGCAACAAGTGTTTTAATTATTGAATAGTTCTGTACGAAGACAAACAACTTAAAACATAGAGTAACCTTAAAGATAAAAAGATCCGATTATCTTTATAAAAAGAAGCAGCAATGAAAAAACTTGCCACAACAATAATGGATAAATCATGGGCGCCGAAAAAAACCAAAATTTACAGGACGCATTTCTAAATAATGTAAGAAAAAGCAAAACGCCTCTTACAATTTTTTTAGTGAATGGGATAAAGCTACAAGGTGTTGTTACCTGGTTTGATAATTTTTGTGTATTATTACGTCGTGATGGACACTCTCAGCTCGTCTATAAACACGCCATCTCAACCATAATGCCAGGTCAACCAGTTCAACTATTTGAAGGGGAACCTTCAGCCGATAGCTAAGTACGATCTTAGTGAACGCGGCAATCTGAATTGCACCACGACATCTGATAGCTACGAATTAAATTCTTGTGGCTTGCCTGAAACATATGTTTCCAATAGATTTAAATCATATCATCATATTAACATTCACTCTGTCCCAAAGGCCCCCGCTTGAGCGATCAAAACCCTACAGATTTCATAAAAAACAATCTTAATGAGCAGAGCGGTGTACAATTCCAACTGGATGATACCCCCCTGATACGATCAGCAGTTTTGGTGCCCATCCAACCAAAAGGTAGCTCTCAAAAATCAAATGTCTTGCCCCTTTATTCCACTCACCAAGAGCGCGTAGAAGAAGCCCACGGTTTAGCCCTCGCCATTGATCTAAATGTGCAAACCATCATGTCTATCCCCATAAGCACAATCAGGTCTTCCACCTTGTTTGGCAAAGGAAAGGTAGAAGAGTTCAAACAGCTCTTCCAGTCACAAGAGGTCGAGTTGGTCATAATCGATCATCAACTATCGCCAGGCCAACAACGCAACTTAGAGCGCGAGTGGCACGTAAAAGTACTTGATCGCACAGGGCTCATCTTAGAAATATTTGGCCGGCGCGCAGCAACCAGGGAAGGGCGCTTGCAAGTCGAACTGGCGCACCTTACCTATCAAAAAAGTCGCCTTGTTCGCTCCTGGACCCACCTTGAGCGCCAACGAGGCGGCAGTGGCTTTTTAGGCGGTCCCGGTGAGACCCAGCTAGAAGCCGATAAACGCCAAATTCAAACCCGGATTTTAAGCATCAGCAAAGACTTAGAACGGGTGAAAAAAACCAGGCAGCTCCACCGTGCCAAACGCCAAAAAGTGCCATACCCGATTGTCGCACTGGTAGGATATACCAATGCTGGTAAATCAACACTATTCAATCACTTAACTGGCGCAAAAGTCATCGCCAAGGATCAGTTATTTGCAACCCTCGACCCGACAATGCGCGCTTTAACCTTGCCAACGGGCAGCAAAATCATCCTATCAGATACCGTAGGCTTTATCTCTAATTTACCAACCCAACTAATCGCGGCGTTTCGCGCCACTTTAGAAGAAGTGCTCGCAGCTGATTTGATCCTCCATATAGAAGATATTGCCAATCCCAACCGTGATCAGCACCACAAAGATGTAATGAATATTTTAAAAGATCTTGGGCTTAATCAAGACAAGAAAACCAAGCACATACCAATTTTGCCCGTTTGGAATAAAATAGATTGCTTAAACCCAGAAGAATTACCGCTCATCAAGCAAAGTAATGAAAACGAACAATCAACCCCAGTCCTTATCTCAGCAAAAACTGGCGCAGGTCTTACTGAACTAAGCGCCGCGATCGATGTCATTTTATCTGAAAGCGAAGTTACCCTAGATGTGACCCTAACGCCTGAACAAGGGGCCGTCGTACATTGGCTGTATGAAAATGGCCAAGTCCAACAAGGCAAAACGCAGCCCAACGGCAAAACTGATTATCAGATCACCTTGCCCAAACGGTTAGCAGGGAAATTAGAAAAAATGACATCCCACAAGTAAATACAAAGGAAAGATAAGACTTAATTAAGGTTAAATAGAGAATAAGTCGATCATCCTGCAACATAATAGATTGTTTTGATATATATCAAAAATAATAAGTACCTTGAGACTTACACTGTCACTTCAAATGATTTCAGTGTTTACAATCAGGACTTATAAAATGACACAGTTAATTGATCTGAGCAAAGAAGACGCAAAAGAGTATGGAACAGGTCTGGTGACCTTTCAACACCACTTGAGAGAATCTGGTCTTTTTGAAGATGACAAACTAGCTGAGCTCATCGAAAAAACCCCTCGCGAATTTTACATGATCACTCATATGAACGTCGAGGGTAAAAAAACGATCTGGCGCAATGGGGACTTTAACGGGCTTTCTGGCAAACAAGTCATAGAGGCCATCAAGACAGGACAGCTCTGGTTATGTTTGCGCGGGTTTGAACAAGTAGCACCAGAATACCATACCCTGATGGAAGCTGCCTTTGCCCAAGTTGATGAGGTAACCCCTCACGTAAAAACAAATCGCTCTCAAAGCCATCTGCTCATTTCATCTCCCAATGCAAGTGTGTTGTACCACACAGATATTCCAATCATCCATCATTGGCACATTCGAGGTAAAAAACGTTTTTACCTATGGGAAGAAACCAACAAAACCACATTGCCAGATAGCACGCTAGAAAAAGTCATTTTACGCGAAACTGAAGAAGAAATCCCCTATGATAAGCAATGGGATAAGTTTGCCAAAATCATTGACCTGGAACCAGGCATATCTTGTACTTGGCCCCAAAATGGGCCTCACAAAGTTGACAATCTAGATGGTCTGAATGTATCTGTTGTCGCGGAATATTTCACGCCGCAAGCCAAACGCAAATATGGTGTCTATTACGCCAACGGCTACATGCGCAATTATTTAGGCATGTCTCCCAAATCAACCAAAACAGAAGGGCTCACAGCCTATGCAAAATGTGCTCTTGCCTTAGCCGTCAAAAAATTAAAGCTAACCAAATCAAAGGAAAGAGACATGATCTTGTCTTTTTACTTGGACCCTAAAAACATAGGCAATATCATAAATCTGAAAAATGAAGATCAAAAACCAATTATACAACTTTAAAAAACCCATTTAACGCTAACAAAAACCAAGACCATCACTCTTTGGTCTTGGCCTCATCCCACAACAAATCCATCTCTTCAAGCGAAGCTTTTTCTAACGCTTGCCGATTATGGTCAAAGGCTTGTTCTATATAAGCAAATCTCTTGCAAAATTTTTCATTCGCACCGCGCAAGGCGCTTTCAGGATCTATTTTTAAATGACGTGCTAAATTGGCCATGACAAACAATAGATCGCCAAATTCTTCAACTTGACGGCTCTTTTGCGCGCGAATGCTTGGTTCTGCAACAGCGTCTCCCATAACCTCTTTTAATTCCAAAAGCTCTTCTTCAATTTTTTCAATAACCGGTCCGACAGTGGGCCAATCAAACCCAACCTTGGCTGCTTTATTTTGTAGCTTTATGGCCCTCGTTAACGCAGTCATTCCAACCGGCACATTATCAAGCAAAGAAGAGGGCGTTATTTGATCTCCTACACGCTCTTTCTTTTCTTGTGCCTTTATGCGCTCCCACATACCAGCAATGGCTTCATCCGTTTTTAAAGTCTCATCACCAAACACATGAGGGTGGCGCCGAATTAATTTTGCACAAATTTGATTGACCACATCATCAAACTCAAAACGGTTCTCTTCGGTCGCCATTTGTGCATGATAAATAACCTGAAACAATAAATCGCCAAGCTCTTCACACAGATCCTCGTAATGGCCACGCTCAATGGCATCAACAACCTCATAGGCTTCTTCGATGGTATATTTAGCAATGGATTTAAAATCTTGTTTCAAATCCCATGGGCATCCTCCATCGCGGTTACGCAACTGAGCCATAATGGCTTTCAGATCATCAATTTTATACTCACCATCCACCATCACCATTCACCCTTTAAAAAACAAAAAAGAGCATGTCTAACAATAGACATGCTCTTATATATTTATCAGATTGAAGGGCACGTTAATAGCGCCCTCAAGATACGAAAAAGAAATTACTCTTTATCTTCGCTCTCTTCAGCTTCAGCAACTGGAATTGCTTCCTCATCGCCATCATTGTCTCCCTCTTCATCAGGACGCTCAGCGCCTTCTTCAAAGATCTCATCAGCTGATGGAATGGCTTCGTCCTCAACATCTTCAACTTCAATGCTGATGTCTTCACCACGTGCCTGGCGTTCGGCTTCTTCTGGTGTACGTGCAACGTTAACTTCGACATTCACTTCAACTTCAGGGTGCAGGCTAACAATCACTTTATGCAGACCCAAAACTTTAATGGGCCGGTTCAGCAAAACCTGGTTCCGGTTCAGCGCAATGCCATTCTCTGTGATCAATTCAGCAATGTCACGTGAGCTAACAGAGCCATAAAGTTGGCCCGTATCACCAGCTTGGCGAATGGCGATAAACACTTCACCATCAATCTTCTCACCAACTTGGGAAGCTTCGCCTTTAAGTTCTAAATTGCGTGCTTCAAGTTCAGCGCGATCATTTTCAAAATGCTTTTTGTTCTTCTCATTGGCACGCAGCGCTTTGCCTTGTGGAATAAGAAAATTACGACCAAAGCCATCTTTTACAGTGACAACATCACCCATTTGGCCCAACCGGCGTATACGTTCAAGAAGAATAACTTCCATAACAGATCTCCATATATTTTAATTTTAAGGGGGGAGCAAAAGGGGTGATTAAATATCTAAACCCAATAAGCTGTCCCGCTTTCGCGGTTAGAGCTTTGATCCATCTCGTTTAAAGGATCAAAATGCCCAACCAATTTAAAGTGAGAGATCCAAACAAAGGATCTCTCAAATCTATGTATAATTCGTCATCTTATGGCTCTGTTTAAAGAGCCAACCTAAGTTAGCAAAAAAACGACTAACCGATAACGCGACTTAGCCAATTACATAAGGCAACAACCCAAGGAAGCGTGCCCGTTTAATGGCCTTGGCCAACTCACGTTGACGTTTTGCAGAAACGGCAGTGATCCGGCTAGGAACAATTTTACCGCGTTCAGAGATAAAACGTTGAAGAAGTTTCACATCTTTATAATCAATCTTCGGTGCACTATCACCAGAAAAAGGACATGTTTTACGGCGACGATGAAAAGGGCGCCGACTAGGAATTTGAGCTATATTTTGCATGAGTAAACCTCTTATCTATGATTGTCACGATGGCGCGGCCGGCGGTCATCACGGTCACTTTTGCGCATCATGGCAGAAGGACCCTCTTCATGTTCATCAACACGAATGGTGATAAAGCGCAGCACATCTGTTGAAAGACGCATCTGACGTTCCATTTCAGCAACAGCTTCTGGCTTTGCATCAATATTCATCAAAGTATAATGGGCTTTACGGTTTTTCTTAATTTTATAAGCGATGGGTTTAAGACCCCAATATTCAGATTTGGTAATTTTACCGTCACCTTTTTCAACGATCGCTTTTAATTCTTCAACCAATTGATCAATCTGAGTGGTTGAAAGCTCCTGACGACACAGAAGCACATGCTCATAAAGGGGCATGACTTAGCCTTTCTATAGATTACAACAAAATCAAACTGTCTCAGCGCAGAGCCGCTTATCGAGCCTTAAGAAAGGCTCAAAAACAAAAACAAACAAAACACATGCTTTATCTGTTTTAGACCCGAAAGAGTGAAGACACCGGTGCCAGCTTTTAAAATGAAAATCATTAAAAAAACCAATTAGCCAAACACTAACGCACCATTCAGCCTTCAACTGAATCAGTTTGAAAGGAGGTGTATAAAAAAAAATAAGCAAAAAAGCAAAGGAAATAGTGCCTTAGAGGGCAAATTTTCATTCAAATCAAGAAAAACTGAACGAAAGACTTGCTTTTTCAACTATAAGGCGATTAAAAGAGCCAAATTTCATAAAAATAACGTCGTATGCAATCACGAAGTTTAAGAGGTCCCATGTCAATTGCATTTACATTTCCAGGTCAAGGCAGCCAGCAAGTCGGTATGGGCCAAGAGTTAAGTAAAACATATAGCGCCTCAAAAGCCGTATTTGAAGAAATCGACGAAGCTTTAGGCAAAAACCTTTCACAAATCATGTGGGAGGGCCCAGCAGACGCTTTAACTCTAACAGAAAATGCCCAACCAGCTCTCATGGCCGTGTCCATGGCTGTTATGCGCGCTCTTGAAAGTGAATTTGGACTAGATCTTAAAAAGACCGTCAAATATGTCGCTGGTCACTCATTGGGGGAATATTCGGCTCTGGCGGCCGCAGGGGCCTTCACATTGAAAGACACCGCCCAATTGCTAACCATTCGAGGAAAATCAATGCAAGCCGCTGTCCCGGTAAATGAGGGGGCTATGGCCGCACTATTAGGCTTGGACCTGGCCGACGCTGAAAAACTAGCGCAAAAGGCTGCCCAAGACGATGTCTGCACAGCTGCAAACGACAATGCACCGGGCCAAGTTGTGCTCTCTGGTGACCGCGCGGCAGTTGAGCGCGCGGTTGAAATGGCCAGTGAGTTCGGTGCCCGGCGCGCTGTGCTATTAGATGTAAGCGCCCCGTTTCATTGCTCACTCATGCAACCAGCTGCTGACGCCATGAAAGACGCGCTCTCAAATACGGATATGAAAGACCCAGTTGTGCCCCTCATCGCAAACACCAAAGCCAGTGCTT
Organism: Hyphomicrobiaceae bacterium; assembly: GCA_021775775.1. GTDB lineage: Bacteria > Pseudomonadota > Alphaproteobacteria > Rhizobiales > HXMU1428-3 > HXMU1428-3. The sequence continues at coordinate 9,981 of JAJFHF010000055.1, read as the reverse complement.
TAACATCAGCAGATGACATCCGTAATGGGTTGGTGGAACAAGTAACCGGCCGTGTGCGCTGGCGCGAAAGCGTAAGCTACATGGCAGCCAACGGGGTAACGACCCTTTATGAAGTTGGTTCAGGCCGGGTGCTCACAGGGTTAGCGCGCCGTATAGAGCGCAACCTTGAAGCCCTTTCTATCGGATCCAGCGATGACATTCAAAAAGCAGGTGACGCGTTAACCAACCAGAGCGCATAAAATTTGCCCCTACTCCCATTTTTATGGCAAAAGCTAAGATAAACAACCTCACAGCATCTGCGAATGCAGTCATGACGAGAAAGACAACACTATGTTTGACCTAACCAACAAAACAGCCCTTGTAACCGGTGCCTCAGGCGGCATTGGTGAGGCTATAGCTACAACTTTGCACGCACAAGGGGCCACTGTGGCCATCTCAGGCACACGCAAAGAAAAATTAGACGAGGTCGCTGCCAAATTAGGCGATCGGGTCCATGTTACCCCTTGCAATCTAAGCGATAAAGAAGCGGTATCTGCTCTTGTTGGTCAAGCTGAAGAGGCCATGGGCAAAGTTGATATCCTTGTCAACAATGCAGGCATCACCAAAGATAATTTATTCATGCGTATGAAAGACGAAGAATGGGATGATGTCATCGCAGTCAATCTCTCAGCATCCTTTACATTAATGCGCAGTGCCATCCGCGGCATGATGCGCGCTCGCTCTGGTCGGATCGTCAACATCACGTCAATCAGTGCCTTTATCGGCAACCCCGGTCAAGCCAACTATGCTGCCAGTAAAGCCGGGCTCGTTGGCATGTCAAAATCCTTAGCGCGTGAAATTGCCCCACGTGGCATCACCGTCAATTGCATTGCACCAGGCTTTATCTCTACCCCCATGACAGATGATTTGAACGAAAAACAAACTGAGGCAATAGCCCAGGCCATTCCATCGGGCGTTTTTGGGGAGCCAAATGACATTGCAAGCGCTGTATTATATTTAAGTTCGGATGAAGCAAAGTACATGACAGGGCAAACCCTGCACATTAATGGTGGCATGGTTATGGTATAATTTACCTGTGGGGGGCTTCGCTTTGAAAACAAACATCCCCTTGCAGAATAACCCAAATGGTGCTACCCGATGACCTCAAATAAAGCAAAAAGACCAAAAAAACGACTTTGAAGCATTTATTTATGAACAATAGGGCAAAAAATCAATTTTAGCCCTGAAAACACTATTTTTTAAATTGATTTTGCTGGGCCTATAACGTAGTCAAAATAGAGTGGGCCAAAAACAATTTGGATGATGAGCGAAGCCAATAGGTTGACAAACAAACATCTTTGGCTTTTAACCGAAAAGACCTTTTAATAATCGTGAGGCAGAATATAATGAGTGACATCGCAGGACGCGTCAAAAAAATCGTCATTGAACATCTTGGTGTAGAAGACGAAAAAGTTGTCGAGAATGCTAGCTTTATCGATGATCTTGGCGCTGATAGCTTGGATACAGTTGAGCTCGTAATGGCATTTGAAGAAGAATTTGGATGCGAAATTCCTGATGACGCAGCTGAAACAATTCAAACTGTTGGCGACGCTGTTAAATTCCTAACACAAGCATCTGCTTAAGCGTTGAATTTTAAACAAAGGCCTTGAGGGAATGGAGAACCATTAACTTAAAGCCTTTGTTTTTTGATATCCAATCATCGAAAAAAGCCTAGTACCTTTTCAAAGCCTAGTACCTTTTCAAAACCTAGTGCCTTTTTCAAAGATTTATCATTGTCGATCAATACAGGCTTCAACACCGTAGTCTTTATAAGAAGATCCCTCTTTAAAAACAAAGCACAGGGCTCTAATAAAGCAGTTGATACCACCACTATTCAGCAAAATAAAAAACAATATCAAAGGGGATCAATATGCGCCGAGTTGTGATAACAGGGCTTGGTATGGTATCGCCCTTAGGTAATGGCGTTGATCATTGTTGGTCAAGATTGACCAAAGGTGAAAATGCCGCAACCCGTATTGACCAATTTGAGGCATCGGATTTAGCCTGCCAAATTTATTGCGCCATCCCACGCGGTGACGGCACAAATGGCACCTTTAACCCTGATGATTATTGGGCTCTGAAAGAGCAACGTAAAGTCGATGACTTTATTCTTTACGCGGTAGCCGCTGCTGATGAAGCCATGAAAGATGCCAAGTGGAAAGCTGGCAATGAAGAAGATGAGTTTCGCGCTGGCGTGCTCATAGGCTCTGGTATTGGTGGTTTGCAGGGCATTGAAAAAACCTCGCTTTTATTTGCTGAAAAAGGCCCACGCCGCGTTAGCCCCTTCTTTATTCCCGGCCGTTTGATCAATCTAGCCGCTGGCCATGTCTCAATTCGACATGGTTTAAAAGGCCCAAACAGCTCCGTGGTTACAGCCTGTTCAACTGGCACCCATGCGATCGGTGATGCAGCACGTCTAATCGCTCTTGATGATGCAGATATGATGGTTGCAGGCGGGGCTGAATCCCCTTTATGCCGCCTCTCAATGGCAGGCTTTGCCTCTTGCAAAGCATTATCCACCCACTTTAATGATGAGCCTGAAAAAGGCTCTCGCCCCTATGACATTGACCGCGATGGGTTTGTAATGGGTGAGGGCGCTGGGATCGTGGTTTTAGAAGAATATGAACATGCCAAAGCCCGCGGCGCCAAAATTTATGCTGAAATTACCGGCTATGGTCTATCTGGCGATGCGTACCATATCACCGCTCCAGCTGAAGATGGTTCTGGTGCATACCGCTGTATGCAAGCCGCGCTAAAACGAGCCAAACTAGACCCAGATCAAATCGATTATGTAAATGCCCACGGCACCTCAACCCCCATGGGCGATGAAATTGAATTGAAAGCAGTGGAGCGTCTTTTTGGCTCTGCCAGTGAAAAGCTACACATGTCTTCAACCAAATCAGCAATCGGTCATCTGTTAGGGGCAGCTGGCGCGGTCGAGGCAATTTTCTCTGTGCTTTCCATACAAGATAACATAGCACCGCCAACACTAAATCTGGACAACCCATCCGTTGAGACAAAGATCAATTTGTGCGCACATGAAGCCGTCAAAAAAGATATAAATATTGTTTTGAGCAATTCATTTGGATTTGGCGGGACGAATGCTTCTTTAATTATGGCTAAGGTATAACCTTCCATAAAGTGCATAACCTCTTAAACAAAGTTGTTTTTTTTCAAGGAAAACCGTAATAGCTGATAAGTAAAAAGCGGCCATCACATCCAACAACATAAAATTTAGTCCCTATTGTCGAAAAATGGTCGTAATGTTAGGCCTCACTGTAGGGGGGCGTGCTATTTCATTGACAATATGGCAAGCAAAACATCTGTGGGGATCTTCACTCATAAAGAAAAATAAAGTGATTCACTTCATAAGAGAAACGCTCTATAAAGGTAAAATTCATTGAGTTTAAGAGTGTAAAATGAACAAAAACAGTGGTTTTGAATGGAATAAAACACCGTCCACTTCGCAACGCGAAGGACACCAAAACCGTGGGCGTCGTGGCTATAGCACAATACCGCGTAGCCCGTCTGAAACACTAGAACCAATGCGCGCAGTTGAACCTCCTATGATCCAAAGAAACAAACGTGAATATCACCAGACATTAGTCTTCATGAGTGGCACTCTCACCACCCTTGTTCTATTGGCCATTTGCGCAGGTCTTGTCTTTGGTTTTGCCAAATACACCTATGATTCAAAAGGCCCACTTCCTCATTCTCAAGTGCTTGTCATTCCAAAAGGCGAGGGTGTCAGCGCAATAGCCAATCGGCTTGAACGTAACAATATAATTATTGATAAACGGCTGTTCACTGGCGCTGTCATGTATTTTGGCGTCCAGAACAAATTAAAAGCTGGCGAATATGAAATTCCCAAACATGCCTCAATGCGGCAAGTTCTTGATCGTCTCTTAGAAGGAAAATCAATTCTTCACTCCGTTTCTTTCCCAGAAGGAATGACCAGCCAACAATTGGTTGATCGCTTAAACGCCCATAAAATACTAACCGGCGATATCATAGAAATTCCAGCTGAGGGCAGCTTACTACCAGATACTTATCGGTTTACCCGTGGTACCAACCGTCAAGATTTAATCTTGCGTATGCAAACAGCACAAGAAAAATTCTTAGACGGTCTTTGGAACCAACGCGCACAAGATCTACCCTACAAAAGCAAACTAGAAGTACTCACTCTAGCTTCGATCGTTGAAAAGGAGACCGGACAAGCAGGCGAGAGACCCCATATCGCTGGCGTCTTCTTAAACCGTCTTAGTAAAGGCATCCGTTTACAATCAGACCCAACCATCATTTATGGCTTGGTTGGCGGTGTTGGTAAATTAGGACGTGGCATCCGTCGTTCTGAAATTGCAAAAAAGACCCCCTATAACACCTATCAAATTGATGGCTTGCCCCCCACCCCCATTGCCAATCCGGGCCGCGCAGCCATTGAGGCCGTTTTCAATCCAAAAAAGACAAAAGACATCTATTTTGTAGCCGATGGCACAGGAGGACATATTTTTGCAAGAACCCTGCGCGAACATGAAAGAAATGTCAGAGAATGGCGCAAGATAGAAAAACAAAGAAAAGCAGCAGCACGCGCCGCTCAAGAACTTAAAATCAAAGAAGATGCTGAAAACGAAGCAAAAAATACGATAAAAAAAGAAGAAAAATCAGATAGCGACAAACAATCAAATCTAGATCTTTTAAAAGTTCCAAATAAACAACAAGAAACTATCACAACCGGTGCATTAAACAACGCGGGTGAAGAAGACAAACCAATAGAAGACCCCGCCACACCAATTGATACGGCAGATCAACAAACGCCAAAAGAACTCGCCAGCATCCCCTTACCGGTAAAAAAATAAACCACCCCTCTTCTCTAAGGCCATACCTCTTATCTAATGCCCCCACTCTTCTTCTAATGATTAAATACAAAATCTCCCCCACAGCCTTTTCACTCATTCATCTTGAATAAGCTGTGCCAGAGGGGTAATCTCCCTCAACATGGAATTGGGGGATAGAATGGCAGTGAATAGCATGACTGGCTTTGCGCGAACGAACGGTCAATACACCGTAGAGCCAACGACTTTACAAGATGATACGCTAACCGTAGCAAAAGACATTGCCAACCAAACCACATGGTCAATAGAGCTACGCTCTGTTAACGGCAAAGGCCTTGATATTAAAGTCAGGATGCCCAATACACTAGAAGCCATCGAGCAAAAAATTAAAAAACAACTCTCTTCAAAAATTAACCGCGGCAATGTCTCAGTAAACATTCTTGTCAAAAATCAAGAAACAAAAGGCACACTTGAATTAAACCAAGTCGCTTTCCAAGATATTTTAAAAGCTGCCAAAACAGCAAGCGAGCTATCAAAGCTTCCCATGCCATCACTAGACGCCTTGCTAAATATGCGCGGCGTATTAAAAGAGCAAGAAGCACAAGAAGATGAAACAATCACCAAACAACTACACAACAACATCCTTCTAAGTCTTGATGAGGTTCTAGATGCCTTTCTTATTGCTCGAGGAGAAGAGGGCGCCAAATTACAAACCATAATCACAACACGTCTAAATCAAATTCATGAGCTTACCGAACGGGTCACAAAGATCGCCCAAGACCAACCAGATCAACTTAAACAAAAAATAAAAGAAAACATTGCCCTCTTAACCCAGACGTCCCAAGAGTTCGACCAAGACCGTTTGCATCAAGAAGCCATGATCATAGCTGTGAAAGCAGATATCTCGGAAGAACTTGATCGATTAAAAGCCCATGTTGAACAAGCTCACGATTTATTAGGCCGCGATGAACCCATTGGCCGGCGCTTAGATTTTCTTTGCCAAGAGTTCAACCGCGAGGCCAATACACTTTGTTCCAAGTCACACTCAAAAGAATTGACATATATTGGCTTAGAGTTAAAAACCATAATAGATCAGCTGCGCGAACAGGTACAAAACATTGAATAATCCTATAACAAATTCAAAACAAATTGAGAGACGTGGATTGATGCTCGTGCTCTCCTCTCCATCAGGTGCGGGCAAAACTTCGCTGGCAAAAAAATTGATAGCGGCCGATGAGAACATTTCTATGTCAGTCTCGATGACAACCCGTATTGCGCGCCCAGGTGAAGTTAACAATAAAGACTATATATTTGTTGAAAAACAAGAGTTTAGCAAAGCAGTAGAAGAGGGGGGATTGCTTGAATGGGCCCATGTCTTCGGCAATCAATACGGCACACCGCGCAAACAGGTAGAAGATACTTTAGAACAAGGCCGTGATGTTATGTTTGACATTGATTGGCAAGGCACCCAACAATTACATGAAAAAGCTGGCCAAGATTTGGTTCGAGTATTTATCCTGCCCCCATCTGTATCAGCATTAGAAGAGCGCCTCCATAAACGCGGTCAAGATGATCAACAGGTGGTCAAAAAACGCATGAGTGAGGCCGCCAATCAGATCAGTCACTGGGCCGAATATGATTATGTGATTATCAATGAAAACCTAGAAAAAAGTTTTGAAGAATTACAGATCATCTTGCAAGCTGAACGCTTGAAGCGCGAACGCCGCATAGGGCTTTCAACCTTTGTACGTAATATGGTACAAAAAATGTAAGCCTATGTGCAATCAAAAGGAAAATTATTCAGACGCTCTTTACAATTTTTTACGCTCTTCCAACAACAAAGCGATGCGGCAATAGTCACGCCAAGACAACGTCTCGGCCCGCGCGGTTGGGTCAATATCTACGGTTTCAAGAATGTTGATAATATCAGGATGCATCCCTTTTAAACTGGCCCTCAACATTTTCCGTCGCTGTCCAAATGCCGCCGCCGTGACACCGCGCATCGTTTGAGGGCAGGGCGCAAATTCAAGAGTGGGTTTAGGGCACAACCGAACCACAGCAGATGATATTTTAGGCGGCGGTGTAAAGGCATCCCTTGGCAAGCGGTAAACAATCTCCGTATCACACAGCCAGTTGGCAAGCACACTTAACCGCCCATAAGTTTTACTTCCCTCAGGGGCCACAATACGCATCGCGACTTCTTCTTGAAACATCAACGTCAAGGCGCTGAAGGGCAAAGGCGCCGCCATCTCTAACCAAGTGGTCAGCAATTGTGTCCCGATATTATAAGGTAAATTTGCAACAATTTCATAAGGGCGCGGCGCATAGCCTTGCCAATCAAATGATGTTGCGTCTTCCATAAGGATAGATAATTGATTGGTATAAAGATCTTGAATTTGAGTAAGTATCGGTAAAACGCGTTTGTCACGTTCAATGACTAATAATTGTGTGACCCCTTCCATCAACAGCGCTCTCGTTAACCCACCAGGTCCAGGGCCAATCTCAACAAAAGGAACACCGGCGCGTGCATTTGCTAACCGCGCGATTTTTCTCGTGACATTCAAATCTAATAAAAAGTTCTGTCCCAAAGACTTTTTAGCGCGCAAATCAAACGCATCAATAACCTCACGCAAAGGCGGCAATCCATCATGTTCTCGAGCCTTATGTTGCATGAGATTGCTCATCCGTTAATTGATTATCAGCCATAATTTGCGCCGTCTTCAAAGCTTCAATAAAACTTGTAGGGTCGGCAGTCCCTTTGCCAGCAATCGAAAGCGCTGTGCCATGATCAGGAGAGGTCCGAATAAAGGGAAGCCCAAGAGTAATATTCACCCCTTCATCGAAACTTAGTGTTTTAATTGGGATTAAAGCTTGATCATGATACATACAAACGGCGCAATCATAACCAGCACGTGCCTTTTGATGAAAACAAGTATCACCAGGGTAGGGGCCAGAAACATGTAGCCCACAGCTCTTCAAAGTCTCTATGGCTGGTTCTATAATTTCAATCTCTTCGCGTCCCATCGCCCCATCTTCCCCAGCATGCGGATTTAAACCAGTTAAAATAATATGAGGACGCTCAATCTTCCAACGCGTTGATAAATCATGAGCAACAGTTTTAACGGTTTTCACTATCAAATCTTGGGTTAACAAACCAGCCACATCGCACAAAGGCACATGTATGGTCACAGGAACCACCCGCAAATGATCGCAAGCCAACATCATCACAGGATGCACATCAAGCTTATAAAGCTCAGCACTCAAGGCCGCCAAATATTCGGTATGTCCGGGAAATGAAAATCCAACATCATAAAGGGCCCCTTTATGAATGGGCGCAGTAACAAGGCCGCTAGCCTGATTTTTATGAATAGCTTGCACGCCGCTTTTAATCGCATCGATAACAAAAGCCCCATTAGCAGGATTAATCTTACCCGCTAAGACGCGATCCACTGGCAAGCCTTCCATCACGGGCAAAGCATTTAAAAAAACATCCCTAACTTGTTCACTGTGAGTGATAGTTTCAATGGAGATATCAAGGCCAAGTTGTCTCGCCCGTTCACTCAAGCAAGCCTTATTGCCAATAACATAAAAAAAGGGTAGCGATAAAGCCACCCGCCTCAGCCAGGACAATAAGATTATATCCGGTCCAATCCCAGCTGGTTCTCCCATTGAGACAACCAAAGGGAGCTTCCTACTCATATACATTCCCCAAAATCAAGCATAGATCCTAATCTCTATATTCAATATGAGCTTCATCACGAATATCTTTTAGATAACGTTTTGCGCGCAGATTAAATGCTTTTTGCCGCATTTTAGAAATGGTCTTTGATTTTTGTTTCGCATCAATCATAACTTGTTTGCGTTCACAAACGGCATACATTTCCAAACCATCTGATGTTGCTTGAGGCGGTGTAATTTGCCCGGCTTTCATATCACTTAAAATCAAATTCATAGGAGAGGGGATTTCATCCAATGTTTTACGGCCAAGATTAATAGCTTTTGCTGACTTATAAGGCGCTAAAAGAGATTTCATATTAGCGCACCCCCTAAAACGTTGGCGTATAGCATCAGCCTCAACATATTGTTTCACAACTTTGGATTGATCCTTATGATTAGCAATATCAATAACAATACGTTGCAAATTAAATTGAACTTTCTTATCTCGTTTCTCAGAAATATCCAGACCCAATTCTTGCTCAACATCTCGATCACCAAAGTTAACTTCGCGTCCAAATTTACGTCGGATCAATTGACGCCAAGCAAGCGAAGCTCGTATTTTATCTTTAAAAGTCGAGCGACCAACACCTTGACTAGCCAATTGAGCAAAGAAACTTTTTGTAGCTTGTGCGTCTGATTTAGATTTTGAACTACGTTTGGCTAAAGCTAGAATTGATTGATTTAACACAGCATCACTAATAATTATATCTTCACTCTTAGCCGTCGCTATCATTAATCGTTCTTCAATAAGTTCATCTAAAACTTTTTTCTTCAAACGAGCTGCAAAGCCCGACCGCACTTGATTGCGAAGTCGTGCCGCAAACTGCTTTTGTAACTTCAAGGCTTCTTCTTTACTCTTGGGTTGTTTTTTTTTCACATAGGCCCGCCACTGATTTTGTGTGGCTTTTGATTTAAACCGAGCTCTCAAGCGATCATTCATTTCTCTTGACGACATAAGATTCAAATTAACACGTTGGCGAATATGAAAGTCAGTAATTGGGCTATCGGCAACCAAAACACGAATTTTATGAGACCCACCTGCAAGAGCAAATGAAGAAAAAATAAAATTTATCATCAACATAAAAATTAATGTTGTAATTTTTTTTGTCATATAAATTAAGTCTATCAGTTCAAGCTGTTTGAGCAAAAATCTCGAAAGCAAGGTTTTAGTAAATCAAAAAATCTAATTCTAAGAAAATTAAACGAAATAAGAATGACCGAAGCAAGGCAACTGAAAACTTCGTCTTATAATTAAAGAGACAAGACCTTAAAAATTAAAGGCCTTAAAAATTAGAAGTCCCTGATTCTGCATCAGAACTGCCAACTCCAACATCAGTCCCAAATTCACCAAGATGCTTAAGAGTGAAAAACACTCTTATTGATTGATCAGGGT
>JAJFHF010000054.1 GCA_021775775.1 Hyphomicrobiaceae bacterium | reverse complement strand
TGCATGAGATTGGCGCTATTTTGTTGTTTGTTTTGCTTTTGGGGCATGTCGGCGCGGTTGTTGTGCATCGTGTTTTGTGGCGTGACAATGTGTTAGAGCGCATGAAGCCAACTAAATTCCACATCGTTTTAATTGTTTGTAGCTTGTTAGGGGCTGTTGGGTTTGCGCTGAATTCGCTGTGGTTTAACGGCGCGCCAGTTCTTATACAAAATGGTGAGCAGACAGTGCCTAAAAGGGCTGATGGTGATGAAGGGCAAGCTATTGATAGGGCCGGTGTGTCTGAAGATGGATGGCAGATTGTTCGTGATAGCAGCAAACTTGAATTTACAGCGACACAAAAAGAGGCCGGGACCACCGGGGTTTTTAAAAGCTTTCAATTGAAGGCTTTGACGTTTGACCCTCTTGCGCCAGAGTTAGCAAACATTGAGGTTATCATTGATATTGCATCACTATCGTTTGGCACTCAACTTATCGATCAAACGTTGCTGGCGTCTGATTGGTTTGATGCCAGCGCTCACCCTAGGGCTGTTTTTTGGGCGAAAGGCTTTGAAAAGCTTGGCGGAGATCTTTATCGCTTAAAAGGACAGCTGGTGATTAAAGATATCGCGAAGCCTTTAACGGTTGATCTCACCATTATTAAAACATCAACTGGGCGCATAACAGCCAAGGGGCAGGGCGTAATTAGCCGAACTGCTTATGGGATTGGCCAGGGTGAATGGGCTAGTACTGATACGCTTTTAGATGAGGTATCACTAACAATTGATGTGACCGCCATAAAAGAGCAATAATTATAACGAACTTGATCAATAGTGAAGCTGAATGGTTTTCTTTTCTTTACCTGTAACATATCGAATTGGAGTTTTTTTATGAAAAAAATATTTGCTATCGCCACGCTTATTTTTGGGTTTTCTACGCAAGTGGTTTTGGCTGATGCTGAGACTTATAAGTTTGACCCTAACCATACAGAGGTTTTGTTTTCTTATCAGCATTTGGGGATGTCTCGTGCTTATGGGCAATTTAACAAGCTAAATGGTATAGTGAAAATGAATAAAGCGGCTCCTGAGAAGAGTTTGATTGATGTCAATATTGTCGCTAAAAGTATTGATTCAGGTATCAAGACTTTTGATTCTCATTTGCAGGGAAAAGACTTTTTTGATGTTTCCAAATATCCAACGCTAAAGTTTAAAAGCACGAATGTTAAAAAAATTACGGATAAAAAATTTAAAGTGCTTGGTGATTTAACCATCAAAGGGAAGACCAAACCGGTCACTTTAGATGTAACCTATATTATTGACCAGCCGCATCCAATGGGTGCTTTTAATCCCAAAATGAAGAATGTCTATGTCGCGGCCTTTTCAGCCAAAGCAAGTGTAAAGCGGTCAGATTTTGGATTGGGTAAATTTGCACCCGCTGTGAGTGATAAGGTTGATATCATTATTGAAACAGAAATGTTTCGCCAATAGTTCACGCTCATAGCGTTCTTGTGTTTATGATTGCAGCCCAAATAGTTTGAATATTGTTTGGGCTGCATTTTTCACACCGTCTTCTTGCGCCATTGCATTGGCCAGTTGGTTTGCATTTTGAGCATAAATGGGATTGTTGATCAGATCTTTAAAGGCCGTTGTGAATGTTTGTTGGGTTAGTTTCTTTTGGGGCAACGGCGCGGGCCCAAGTTTTTGGCGTGCCACTTGTGCGCCCCACCAGGGTTGATCGAAGCCAAAGGGGCAAATAAGTGTGGGCCGGCCTGCACGAAGGCCGGCAGCCAGAGTGCCTGCCCCGCCATGATGAACAACCGCTTTGACGAGCGGGAAGAGGGCATGATGAGGCACATTTCCTAGCATAAATACATTGTTTGATAAAAATTCATCGTCAGGGTGATCTGACAGGTTAAGTTCTGCCCATCCTTTTGACAGTAAAATCCGTTGCCCAGTCTGTTTGGCTGTGGCCAGCATGCTTTCTAGTAAATTTTCAGCTTGCCCGGTTATCATGCTCCCGAAGCCTATATAAACAGGGGGGGGGCCGGCTGCTAAAAAGCGGGCCAAATCAGGCTCTGGTTTCCAATTTACGGCCTCTTTGTCTAGGAAGAGAGGGCCTGTGATATAGGCGTGATCGGGCCAGTCATATGGTCTTGGTAAGATGTGCTGGCTAAAACAGTGGAGGATTGGGACGTGATCTCCATTTAAGTAAAAAGACTTTTGAAACCGGCTAACGGGAGGCAAGCCCATGATTTCTCGGGCTTCGCGGTATAGAGCTGGTGTAAAACATCGTCCATATTTCATGGGTAAATAGGTTGCTTTGTTTAAAAAGCCTAGTGATTTGGTGAGCGGGACTGTTGGGATTGTTTTGGTCGCGACCGCTGGTATGGGGCTGATATAAATAAGGGGGGCTTTGGTATGTTCTGCTACATCACAGGCTATGGGCAATCCGCAATGGGCGATGATTAAATCTGTTTTGTCAATAATATGGGGAATCGATTCGACAATGGTTTGGCGGGTGAAGTTTTGTAAGCTGGCCATCGCTTTTCTTATTTTAAAAACGTTGAAATGCATTAAGTCTTGTAAGATGGGGTTTTCAACGATCTCTCGAATTGGTGTGAGGGTCGTTGGGGCAAAGTCAAAGCCTTGTTGTTCGACCCAGCTTTGAAAATCAATAGGGGCTGCAAAGCGTATATGATAGCCTAAATCATGAAAATAATGCGCTAATGCCATGAAAGGTTCGACATCTCCGCGGGTGCCAAAGGTTAAAAAACTAATGTGAGGCATCTTTTTGATTGTTCCGTGTAAGGTTTGCTTGCTTGAGATTGACCTGTAATTAATAAATTACACTAAAAAAAATGACATTTACATGTCGTTAGCTATTGACGAAGAGGCAAACCCTATATATGTTCCGACCAACTCACAACAGGTCGTATGTGATTTTATATTATCAAACGGGACAATCTCGTTGCCCATTTAAATGATTTTTATTTAGATGGAGTGGTAATTAAACGCTTAAACACTGTTGTTAGAAACCAAAAACTACATGAGAGACCATGATCCCCTCAGGCAGGTAGCTTTTAGCCTTAATGCCTTTTGTTGATCCTCTGATGTTCATTGTTGGGCCTTTGGCATTCCTGCATTTGATAGGGTTTGTCCAATGAGGTCCGGCTTTCTTTTGGTATTGGCTTGGATTCTGTTCTCTTGGATTTGGGGGTAGGGTTGAGTTTAAACGAAGGTCGTTGGCCCAAACGGGAGGCGGTTTTGATAGAATTGGATGTGGCAAATGCCTACAATACAACAGTTAGTTAGAAAGCCGCGCAAGCCGCAGGTGAAACGAAATAAAGTGCCTGCGATGGAGGCTTGCCCTCAAAAGCGCGGTGTATGTACACGGGTTTATACGACAACCCCTAAGAAGCCTAACTCCGCGATGCGGAAAGTGGCGCGGGTGCGGTTGTCAAACGGATTTGAAGTGACGAGCTACATTCCTGGTGTTGGTCACAACCTTCAAGAGCACTCTGTTGTTCTTATTCGTGGTGGCCGGGTAAAAGATTTACCAGGTGTTCGTTATCACATCCTTCGGGGTGTGCTTGATACGCAGGGCGTTGCGGATAGAAAACAACGTCGTTCGAAATATGGTGCTAAGCGTCCTAAGTAGGGCTTGTTTGGTTTTGGTAGAATTAATGGCTGGGAGAGCTTGAATGTCACGCCGCCACAGAGCAGAAAAACGAGATATCATTCCTGATCCAAAGTTTGGGGATGTTGTTTTGACAAAATTTATGAACTCCATTATGCGCGACGGCAAAAAGTCAGCTGCTGAGCGTATTGTCTATGGGGCCCTTGATCGTATTGAAGATAAAGCGAAAACTGATCCAGTTGAACTTTTTCATCAAGCGCTTGAGAATGTTAGTCCAGCGATTGAAGTTCGCTCGCGCCGTGTTGGCGGTGCAACTTATCAGGTGCCTGTTGAAGTTCGCACAGAACGCAAGAAGGCATTGGCCATTCGTTGGTTGATCATTGCTGCTCGTGGGCGCAATGAGAATACGATGGTTGAGCGTTTGTCTGGTGAGCTGATGGATGCGGCTAACAATCGCGGCGGCGCCGTTAAGAAGCGTGAAGATACGCACCGGATGGCTGAAGCCAACCGTGCCTTCTCTCACTATCGTTGGTAGAAAACGAATTTTATTATTTGAAGGATCGGTCCTATGGCCCGCGAATACGACATTAAAGACTATCGCAATTTCGGCATTATGGCGCATATTGATGCGGGTAAGACGACGACAACTGAGCGCGTTCTTTATTACACTGGTAAGAGCCATAAAATTGGTGAAGTGCATGATGGCGCTGCTACCATGGATTGGATGGAGCAAGAACAGGAGCGCGGAATTACGATTACGTCTGCTGCGACCACTTGCTTTTGGAATGGTAAGCGGTTGAACATTATTGATACACCTGGCCACGTGGATTTCACGATTGAGGTTGAGCGGTCTTTGCGGGTACTTGATGGCGCGGTGGCTTTGCTTGATGCAAACGCTGGCGTTGAGCCTCAAACCGAGACTGTATGGCGCCAGGCTGAGCGTTATAATGTGCCTCGTATGATCTTTGTGAATAAGATGGATAAGATCGGCGCGGATTTTTACAATTCGGTTGATATGGTGAAGACACGCCTTGGTGCGAAGACTTTGCCGATCCAGTTGCCAATTGGCGCAGAGAATGATTTCTTGGGTGTTATTGATCTGGTTAAGATGAAGGCGATTGTTTGGGAAGAAGAGTCTCTAGGGGCTAGCTTCCATGAAGAAGAGATCCCTGCTGACTTGGCTGACAAGGCTGCTGAATTTCGTGAGCAAATGATTGAGACGCTTGTTGAGCTTGATGAAGAGGCTATGGAAGCTTATCTTGAAGGTAATGAGCCTAGTGTTGAGAAAATGATGGAATTGATCCGTAAGGGTACAATTAACATTGATTTTCACCCAATTCTTTGTGGCACAGCTTTTAAGAATAAAGGTGTTCAGCCTTTGCTTGATGCGGTTGTTGATTATCTGCCGTCACCGATTGATATTCCTTCGATTAAGGGTATTGACGTGAAAACAGAAGAAGACACAGTTCGTGTGGCTTCTGATGATGAGCCGCTTTCGATGCTTGCCTTTAAGATTATGAATGATCCGTTTGTTGGGTCTTTAACTTTCTGCCGTATTTATTCTGGCAAGGTTGAATCTGGCATGACGTTGATGAATTCAGTTAAAGAGAAAAAAGAGCGCATTGGCCGTATGTTGTTGATGCACTCAAATGATCGCGAAGATATAAAAGAAGCCTATGCTGGTGATATTGTTGCGATCGCTGGTCTAAAGGATACGACCACTGGTGATACGCTTTGTATCCCTACCTCTCCTGTTATTTTGGAGCGGATGGAGTTTCCTGATCCGGTGATTGAGATTGCTATTGAGCCTAAATCTAAGGGTGACCAGGAAAAACTAGGAGTTGCGTTGAACCGTTTGGCTCAAGAAGATCCTTCGTTCCGTGTCTCTAGTGATGAAGAATCTGGTCAGACCATTTTGAAGGGTATGGGTGAGCTTCACCTTGATATTCTTGTTGATCGCATGAAGCGTGAATTTGGTGTTGAGGCGAATATTGGTCAACCACAAGTGGCTTATCGTGAGACATTAACACAAGAAGCTGATGTTGATTATACGCATAAGAAACAATCTGGTGGTTCTGGGCAGTTTGCTCGGATCAAAATGACCATTGAGCCTGGTGAGCCAAATTCAGGTTTTGAATTTGTGAGCAAGGTTGTTGGTGGTAACGTGCCAAAAGAATATATCCCGGGTGTTCAAAAGGGCATTCAATCTGTGATCGATACTGGCATTCTTGCTGGTTTCCCACTGCTTGATGTTAAAGTGACACTGAATGATGGTGCTTACCATGATGTGGATAGTTCTGTGATGGCTTTTGAGATTGCTGGCCGTGCGGGTTTCCGTGAAGGTGCTCGTCAGGCTGGTCCTAAATTGCTTGAGCCTATGATGAAGGTTGAAGTTGTGTCTCCTGAGGAATATGTGGGCGGCATTATGGGTGACTTAAATAGTCGCCGCGGTCAGGTTCAGGGCCAGGAGCAACGAGGTAATGCCCTTGTTGTGAATGCCATGGTGCCTTTGGCTAACATGTTTGGTTATGTGAACACACTTCGTTCGCAAAGCCAGGGTCGTGCTCAGTTCACGATGCAATTTGATCATTACTCCCAAGTGCCGCAAGCGGTGGCTGAAGAAGTTCAGGCTAAGTTTGCTTAAAGCTTTGGGTGTAACGAATAGTTTTAAGTTTAGTTTTTATTAGAACGTGTTTTTGAAAGAGCACAAAAGACTGATAGATGGAGAGCCAAGATGGCCAAGGAAAAATTTGAGCGTAATAAACCTCACGTGAATATCGGTACCATCGGTCACGTTGACCATGGTAAAACAACACTTACAGCCGCAATTACTATGGTTCTTGCTGAAGCTATGGGTGGCGAAGCTAAGAGTTATGCTGATATCGATAACGCTCCTGAAGAGCGTGAACGTGGTATCACTATTTCAACAGCGCACGTTGAATATGAAACTGAGAACCGTCACTATGCTCACGTTGATTGTCCTGGTCACGCTGACTATGTTAAAAACATGATCACTGGTGCCGCGCAAATGGATGGTGGTATTTTGGTTGTGTCTGCAGCTGATGGCCCTATGCCTCAAACACGTGAACATATTCTACTTGCTCGCCAGGTTGGTGTGCCAGCGCTTGTTGTTTTCATGAACAAAGTTGATCAAGTGGACGACGAAGAGTTGCTTGAACTTGTTGAAATGGAAATTCGAGAGCTTCTAACTGAATATGGTTTTGATGGTGATGCGATTCCAATCGTTAAGGGTTCTGCCCTTGCAGCGATTGAAAAAACAGACGAAAAAACTGGTAAAGATGCTATTCTTGAATTGATGGCTGCTGTTGATGATCATATCCCAACACCAGATCGTCCTAAAGATCAGCCTTTCCTAATGCCAATTGAGGATGTGTTCTCAATTTCTGGTCGCGGTACTGTTGTGACAGGCCGGGTTGAACGCGGTATCGTTCATGTTGGTGATGAAATTGAAATCATGGGCATTAAAGATACGCAAACAACCACTTGTACTGGTGTTGAAATGTTCCGCAAATTGCTTGATCAAGGTGAAGCTGGCGATAATGTTGGTGTGCTACTTCGTGGTACGAAACGTGAAGAAGTTGAACGTGGCCAAGTTCTTTGTGCTCCTGGTTCAATTAAGCCTCACACGAAATTTAAAGCTGAAGCTTATATCTTGACGAAAGATGAAGGCGGACGTCATACACCATTTTTCACTAATTATCGTCCTCAGTTCTATTTCCGTACAACTGATGTGACCGGTGTTGTGACTTTGCCTGAGGGCACTGAAATGGTGATGCCAGGTGATAATGTTGAAATCAATGTTGAATTGATTGTGCCGATCGCGATGGAAGAAAAGCTGCGCTTTGCTATCCGTGAAGGTGGACGCACAGTTGGTTCAGGTGTTGTTGCTAATATCATTGAATAACGATTAACTAATGAAACGGCGTTCTCTCACATAGGTTGAGGGGGCGCCGCCTTCATTCAAAACAAGGTGAGCTTTCGATGCAAAGCCAAAATATTAGAATACGGCTCAAGGCTTTCGATCATCGTATCCTCGATGTGTCGACAAAGGAGATCGTTAACACGGCCAAACGTACTGGCGCTGATGTTCGCGGACCTATTCCTTTGCCAACACGGATTGAGAAATATACGGTCAATCGCTCGCCACACGTGAATAAGAAATCACGTGAGCAATTTGAAATGCGCACTCATAAGCGGTTAATCGATATTGTCGATCCGACACCGCAAACAGTGGATGCGCTCATGAAGCTTGATTTGGCAGCCGGTGTGGATGTTGAGATTAAACTTTAAAGATGTGTCATTTGATCGTGAAAACGATTTTTAGTGATTGCATTTAAATAGATAGATTTAACGAATTAAACGTGAAGGACGGGACCAATGCGGTCAGGTGTCATAGCACAAAAAGTTGGCATGACGAGAGTGTTTACAGAAAGCGGAGATCATATCCCCGTTACTGTTTTAAAGCTCGAGCAGTGTCAGGTTATCGCTCAGCGAACTGAAGATAAAAATGGATATTGCGCTCTGCAATTGGGAAGTGGCCGTGCCAAGGTGAAAAACACCACCAAAGCACAACGGGGTCATTTTGCTGTTGCGAAAGTTGAGCCAAAGCATCGTGTTGTTGAATTTCGGGTTAGTCCTGAAAACATGATTGATGTGGGTTCTGAGATTACAGCGGACCATTATCTAGATGGACAATTTGTAGATATTACAGGAACCTCGATTGGTAAGGGTTTTGCTGGCGCCATGAAACGGCACGGGTTTGGCGGTTTGCGCGCCTCTCACGGTGTATCGATTTCTCACCGCTCGCATGGTTCAACCGGTCAATGTCAGGACCCGGGTAAAGTTTTCAAGGGTAAGAAAATGGCTGGTCATATGGGCGCAACCCAAGTGACAACGCAGAACTTGAAAATTGTAAAAACAGATGCTGAACGCGGCCTTTTGATGGTGAAGGGTGCTGTGCCTGGATCAAAAGGTGGTTGGGTCTTGGTTAATGATGCCGTTAAGAAGGCACTGCCTCAAGATGTTCCGCTACCTGGTAAGTTTAAAGCTCCTGAGGGCGGCGCTGTTGCCGATAAGGCGCCTGCAGCTGAACCTGCAGAAGCGAAGGAGGGTTAATCAATGAAGCTTGATGTGAAAACTCTTGATGATAAAAAAGCAGGCTCTGTTGATCTTGATGACAAGATTTTTGGTTTAGAGCCACGGGCCGATATTTTGCACCGTTGTGTGCGGTATCAATTGGCAAAACGCCAAGCTGGTACGCATTCTATACTTGGTCGTTCGGATGTGCGTGGCACAACCAAAAAGATGATCAAGCAAAAAGGTTCTGGCGGGGCGCGTCATGGTAATAAGAAAGTTAATATTTTCAGAGGCGGTGCCAAATCATTTGGTCCAACACCTCGTAGCCATGCACATGACCTAACAAAGAAATTTCGTGCCTTGGGATTGCGTCATGCACTATCTGCCAAAGCGAAAGCGAATGAGCTTGTGATTTTGGAAGATGTAAACGCTGATGATGCCAAGACCAAAGGACTTAAAGCGCAGTTTGAAAAACTGGGCCTTAGCAAAGTTCTGATTATTGATGGCGCTGAAGTGAACGAACAATTTGGACGTGCCGCACGTAACTTACCTAACGTTGATGTGCTCCCTATTCAGGGTATTAATGTTTATGACATTTTGCGCCGTGAACAATTGGTTTTGACCAAAGCTGCCGTTGAAGCGCTGGAGGCGCGGTTTAAATGAAACAAGCAGAACTTTACGACGTGATTGTCGCGCCTGTTATTACAGAGAAATCAACTGGTGCCTCTGAGCACAATCAGGTGATGTTTAAAGTTGCTGGCACAGCGTCAAAGCCAGATATCAAGCAAGCTGTTGAAGGTTTGTTTAATGTGAAAGTTAAGGCTGTTAATACGCTTAACCGTAAAGGCAAAGTCAAGCGGTTTAAAGGTATTAAGGGTAAGCAAAACGATACAAAACGAGCAATCGTTACTTTAGAAGAAGGTCACACCATTGATGTGGCCACAGGGTTGTAAGGGGTTAAGGTAATGGCACTTAAAAAGTTTAAGCCGATTACACCAGGCCAACGGAGCCTCGTTCTTGTTGATAAGTCTGACCTGTGGAAGGGCAAGCCTGTTAAATCTTTAACAGAGGGTTTGACCAAGAACGGTGGACGCAACAATAAAGGGCGTGTGACTGCACGGCGCCGCGGTGGTGGGCACAAACGGGCTTATCGCGTTATTGATTTCAAACGGTTGAGACATGATGTATCAGCTGTTGTTGAGCGGATTGAATATGATCCAAATCGGACAGCTTTTATCGCGCTGATCAAATATGAAGATGGTGAGCAAGCTTATATCATTGCGCCTCAACGTTTGAGTGTTGGTGATAGTGTTGTCTCTGGTGACAAGGTTGATGTGAAGCCTGGGAATGCAATGCCTTTGCGCAATATGCCGATTGGGACCATTGTTCACAATGTAGAAATGAAAATTGGCAAAGGTGGGCAAATTGCTCGCTCAGCTGGAACGTATGCTCAATTGGCGGGCCGTGACAGTGGTTATGCCATTATGAAGTTATCATCTGGTGAAACACGCATGATCCATGCTGATTGCATGGCAACAGTTGGTGCTGTTTCTAATTCAGATAATTCTAATACGAAGCTTGGTAAAGCTGGACGTAAACGTTGGCTTGGCAAACGCCCGCAAGTTCGCGGTGTTGCTATGAACCCAATTGATCACCCACATGGTGGTGGTGAAGGTCGGACCTCTGGTGGTCGTCATCCTGTGACGCCATGGGGTAAACCTACCAAGGGTAAGCGGACACGTTCTAACAGCTCTAGCGACAAATTTATTGTTCGCAGCCGGCACTTGAAGAAGAAAAGATAGGAGAGCTTGATGGCACGTTCATCTTGGAAAGGCCCATTTGTTGATCGTTACCTCCTGAAGAAGGCGGAAGTGGCACGCGAGAGTGGCCGCAAAGATGTGATTAAGATTTGGTCGCGACGTTCAACGATTTTGCCTCAGTTTGTTGGGCTTACTTTTGGTGTCTATAACGGGAGAAAACACATCCCTGTGTTGATATCTGAAGATATGGTTGGCCATAAATTTGGAGAGTTTTCGCCGACCCGTACATATTTCGGGCATACAGCGGATAAGAAAGCAAAGAGGACTTAAGGCAAATGGGTAAGGCAAAAACAGCACGCCGGCTAGCCGAAAATGAGGCTCAAGCTATCACTCGCAATATACGTATTAGCCCGCAAAAATTAAATTTGTTGGCAACTTCAATTCGCGGAAAAAAAGTTGAAAAAGCTTTGGCTGATTTGACCTTTTCAAGAAAGCGGATTGCCAAAGATGTAAAAAAGACGCTTGAGTCTGCGATTGCTAACGCGGAAAACAATCACGGTCTTGATGTGGATAGCTTGTTTGTTTCCGAGGCCTATGTTGGCAAGGGACTGGTTATGAAACGTTGGAAACCACGTGCACGCGGCCGGGTTGGTAAGATATTAAAACCTTTTTCACGTTTGACCGTTGTGGTCCGCGAAGCTGAGGAGACGGCATAATGGGTCAAAAAGTAAATCCAGTAGGTTTGCGCCTAGGTATTAATCGCACATGGGATTCTCGTTGGTATGCCACCAAGGCAGAGTATGGCGATTTACTACTTGAAGATTTTAAAATCCGTGAACACATTATGAAGCACCGCCGCCAGGCTGGTATTTCGAAAGTGGTCATTGAGCGCCCGCATAAAAAGTGTCGTGTGACAGTACATAGTGCGCGTCCTGGTATTTTGATTGGTAAAAAAGGCTCTGATATTGAAAAGCTGAAAAAACAGTTGACCAAATATACGGATAGTGAAGTTCACTTGAATATTGTTGAAGTTAGAAAGCCTGAGATTGATGCCAATTTAGTGGCAGAAGCGATTGCACAACAATTAGAACGCCGTGTTGCTTTTAGACGGGCGATGAAACGGTCTGTTCAATCTGCTCTTCGTCTTGGCGCTGAAGGCATTCGTATTAATTGCGCGGGCCGGCTTGGCGGGGCTGAAATTGCTCGCATGGAATGGTACCGCGAAGGCCGGGTGCCGCTGCATACTTTGCGCGCCAATATTGATTATGGCACGGCCAAAGGTGTGACAGCTTATGGCATTATCGGGATTAAAGTTTGGATCTTCAAAGGTGAGATCATGGAACATGACCCAATGGCACAAGAGCGCTTGTCGATTAATGCACAAGAAGGTAGTCGTCCAAGACCCGAAGGTGGTCGGCCAAGACGGCAAGACGGTAAAGGTAAGTAATTTTGCAAATGTGCTTTTTGGATAAGGCGCATTTGAGATAAAACGCTTTTGTATAGATTAAAGTGTTTGCAAATTTTAAGGCTTTATTTTGTTTCAAACAAATTGGTCTTTCAGTAAAGGAACAAGAACATGTTGCAACCGAAACGGACAAAATTCCGCAAGGCGCATAAAGGACGGATCAAAGGGGCTGCTAAAGGTGGTAGTACTTTGAACTTTGGTTCTTATGGTTTGAAGGCGCTTGAGCCTGAACGTGTGACAGCGCGCCAAATTGAAGCGGCTCGCCGGGCGATGACGCGCCAAATGAAGCGTGCAGGCCGTGTTTGGATCCGGATTTTTCCTGATGTGCCGGTATCGAAAAAGCCGACTGAAGTGCGCATGGGTAAAGGTAAGGGTACCCCTGAATTTTGGGCCGCCCGAGTTAAGCCTGGACGGATTATGTTTGAGATAGATGGTGTTGATGATGAAACAGCGCGTGTTGCTTTAGAACTAGCATCCGCAAAGTTACCGATTAAAACCCGGATCGTTAAGCGCTTGGGCCATTAGGCTTTTGTGTCTTAAGAGTAGATAGCGATAAATGTTTGGATTTGAAGGACTAAGCCGAATGAAGGCAAGTGATTTAAGAGATAAGACGCCTGACCAACTTGATGATGAGTTGGTTAAGCTAAAAAAAGAGCAATTTAACTTACGTTTTCAAGCGGCCACTGGCCAAATGGAAAACACATCACGAGTGCGCATCGTGCGACGTGAGATTGCTAAAGTAAAAACTGTCCTTCGGGAAAAGAAAACAGCAAGCGCATAAGCTTTTTAGCTTTCGTGTTGAGGAACTAAGAATATGCCGAAACGAATTTTGCAAGGTGAAGTGGTTAGCGACAAAACGGATAAAACCGTTGTTGTTAAAGTTGAGCGCCGTTTTACACATCCTTTATATAAGAAGGTTGTGCGCCGCTCTAAGAAGTACCACGCTCATGATGAAGACAATAAATTCAAAACGGGTGATTTGGTGAAAATCGAAGAATGTCCGCCAATTTCAAAGCAAAAACGCTGGATTGTTCAAGGTTCTAATTAATACTATTTCGTCAAGCTTAGCTTGTAATAAAGGATTGTTATAATGATACAGATGCAAACAAACCTGGATGTGGCGGACAATTCTGGCGCCCGCCGTGTACAGTGCATCAAAGTGCTTGGTGGCTCTAAACGCAAATATGCTTCAATTGGTGATACCATTGTGGTGAGTGTGAAAGAAGCTATACCGCGCGGACGTGTGAAAAAAGGTCAGGTTATGAAAGCGGTTGTTGTGCGCACAGCTAAAGGTGTGCGCCGCCAAGATGGTAGCCTTATTCGTTTTGATCGCAATGCAGCTGTTTTGATCAACCAGGGCGGGGAGCCAATTGGCACTCGTATTTTTGGCCCTGTTACGCGTGAGTTGCGCGCTAAAAATCAAATGAAGATCGTGTCTCTAGCGCCGGAGGTTCTTTAATCATGACTAAGTTGAAAATTAAAAAAGGTGACAAGGTTGTTGTGCTCTCAGGCAAAGATAAAGGCAAGAGTGGCGAAATTGTCAAAATGCTTCCTAAAGAAGGACGGGCGATTGTTACTGGTGTGAATATGATTAAACGTCATCAGCGCCAATCACAAGCTCAAGAGGGCGGCATTATTTCAAAAGAAGCAGCCATTCATATTTCTAACCTTGGGGTTGAAGATCCAAAAGATGGTAAGCCAACTCGTGTTGGTATGAAGACCTTAGATGATGGCCGCAAAGTGCGCTTTGCTAAGCGTTCAGGAGAAGTGATTGATGGCTGAGGCAAGCTATATTCCACGTTTAAAAACTCAATATAACGACGTTATTCGTGACGCGTTGATGAAAGAGTTTAAATACGAAAATGTTATGCAGATCCCAAAGATTGATAAGGTTGTTATCAATATGGGGATTGGTGAAGCTGTGAATGATCGCAAGAAAGTTCAATCAGCTTATGAGGATTTGACTTTGATTGCAGGTCAAAAGCCCGTCTTTACAAAAGCGCGTAAATCCATTGCTGGTTTTAAAGTGCGTGAAGAAATGGCTTTGGGTGCAAAAGTTACATTGCGCAAAGCGCGTATGTTTGAGTTTTTGGACCGTTTGGTCACCATCGCCTTGCCACGTGTGAAAGACTTTCGTGGGTTGAACCCAAAGAGTTTTGATGGACGAGGCAATTATGCAATGGGCATTAAAGAGCACATCGTATTTCCTGAGATTGACTATGATAAGGTTGATCAAATTTGGGGCATGGATGTGATTGTATGTACCACTGCACCAAACGATGATGAAGCACGGGCCTTGTTAAAAGGATTTAACTTCCCTTTCCCTGAAGATGACGACAAATAGTTTTATCGGGAAACGGACCGGAGGATAAGAATGGCAAAAAAGTCAATGATCGAGCGTGATGTTAAACGCAAAAGGCTGGTCAAACAAAATTCATCAAGGCGTGCTCGTCTTAAAGCAATTGCTAGAGACAAGAGTATTGCTGCTGAAGATCGATTTAAAGCGCAATTGCAATTGGCTGAATTGCCACGCAATTCAAGTCCAAATCGGATGCGTAATCGGTGTCAACTCACAGGCCGCCCACGCGGTTTTTATAGAAAGCTGAAACTATCGCGCGTCGCGCTACGGGAGTTGACCAATCAAGGTCTAATTCCTGGAATGGTAAAGTCTAGCTGGTAAGGAGAGACCTGTTCATGACAATGACAGATCCACTCGGGGATATGTTAACCCGAATTAGAAATGCGCAAATGCGCCAAAAAAATAAAGTTGTTACACCAGCCTCAAAATTGCGTGTACGTGTGCTTGATGTTCTTCAAAAAGAAGGTTTCATCAGAGGGTACGCAACTGTAGATTATGATAATGGTCGTTCTGAAATTGAGATCGAATTAAAGTATCACAATGGTGATCCTGTTATCCGTGAAATCAGCCGTGTATCTACACCGGGTCGCCGGGTTTATTCAGCGGTTAAAAATGTGCCAATGGTTGCTAATGGTCTTGGCGTTGCTATTTTATCGACACCTAAGGGTGTGATGTCTGATAGTGATGCACGAGAAGCCAATGTTGGCGGCGAAATTTTATGCAACGTATTTTAAATTATAGAGATAATTTGATTTACAGTTTGCAAAACAAGGAAGGGTGAAAACCATGTCAAGAATCGGGAAAAAGCCTATTGCCATCCCGTCTGGTGTGGACGTTAAAATCGACGGTCAGACAGTTCGTGCAAAGGGCTCTAAGGGTGAATTATCACTGACATTGCTTGATGAAGTTACTGTTGAGCAAACCGAAGATGGCGTGCAATTAAATCCAATTAACCAATCTAAGCGTGCGCGCTCTGTTTGGGGCTTGTCGCGTTCTTTGTTGCAAAATATTTTGGATGGTGTCTCTAATGGATTTACGAAGCAGTTAGAGATCAATGGTGTTGGTTATCGTGCGCAAATGAAGGGTAAAGATCTTTCTTTGGCACTGGGGCTTAGCCATGATGTTTTGTATAGCGCGCCTGATGGAATTAAGATTGAGTGTCCTAGCCAAACTGAGATTGTTGTCTCTGGTATGGAAAAACAGGTTGTAGGGCAAGTGGCTGCTGAAATTCGCCGCTATCGTCCACCTGAGCCTTACAAGGGTAAGGGTATTAAATATAAAGATGAATATATCTTCCGTAAAGAAGGTAAGAAGAAATAGAAAACTCAAGCGGGCTTTTCATTAGCCATTTGTTTGAGCAAAGGAATAGAAAGACATGAGCGCACGAAAATCGACATTTGAACGCCGTAAAGCCCGGGTCCGCCGGTCATTGCGCCGCGTTGCAAACGGACGGGCGAGACTTTCAGTCAATCGCTCTTCACAACATATTTATGCGCAGATTATTTGCGATAAAACCGGCAAAACTTTAGCCTCTGCTTCTAGCATGGATAAGGATCTGCGCGGGAAGCTTAAAAATGGTAGCACTGTTGCTGCTGCTGAAGAAATCGGAAGCCTCATTGCCGAACGCGGCAAGAAAGCTGGTGTTGAAGAGGTTATTTTTGACCGTGGGGGCTATATTTATCATGGCCGGGTCAAAGCCCTTGCAGATGCAGCGCGCGAAAACGGCTTGAAGTTTTAAATTTTAGAAAAGGACGACACACGTGGCACGGAACCCTAAAGATCGGGAAGAAAAAGACAGCGAGTTTGTAGACAAGCTTGTTCACATTAATCGCGTTGCTAAAGTGGTTAAAGGCGGCCGGCGTTTTGGTTTTGCAGCCCTTGTGGTTGTTGGGGATCAAAAGGGCCGGGTTGGCTTTGGTCATGGTAAAGCGCGTGAAGTGCCTGAAGCGATCCGTAAAGCGACAGAGGCTGCCAAACGTAACTTGATTAAAGTGCCGCTTCGCGAAGGACGTACTTTGCATCATGATGTATTAGGGCGCCATGGCGCGGGACGGGTTTTGCTACGTGCAGCGCCTCCTGGTACTGGTATTATTGCTGGTGGTCCGATGCGTGCTGTATTTGAAATGCTTGGTGTGCAAGATGTTGTTGCTAAATCACAAGGCAGCTCGAACCCTTACAATATGGTACGAGCGACGTTTGATGCCCTAAAAGCAGAAGACAGCCCACGTGGTGTGGCTGCACGGCGCGGTAAAAAGGTGAGCGAAATTGTTGCTCGCCGCCGTGATGGTGCTGGTGATAATCAACTACAGGCTGATGTGTAAGTAGCTGACGTATAATAGTTGGCTTGTAATTGTAGATATTAGTGATGAGATCATTGTGATTTAATAATCGTAAATGATCTCATTAGAGTTTAAGAATTGTTAGGCCTCAAAGAAGTGTCAAATAGGAACTGTAAATATGGCTAAAAAGACAATCACTGTTGAGCGGACTGGTAGCCCCATTCGCCAAACTGAGAAACAACGTGCGACACTGACAGGTCTTGGCCTTAGAAAAGCTCGTGAGCAACGTACATTAGAAGATACACCGTCTGTGCGCGGTATGGTCAATTCTATTCCGCATTTGGTGCGGATTGTTGATTAGAGCTTATTGCCTAAATAAGGAAACGCGATTATGCGATTGAATGAATTAAGAGATAATCCTGGTGCTACACGCGAGAAGAAGCGTGTAGGGCGCGGTATTGGGTCTGGCAAAGGTAAAACTGGCGGACGCGGTGTTAAGGGGCAGAAATCTCGCTCAGGTGTGGCGATCAAAGGCTTTGAAGGTGGGCAAATGCCTATTCACCGCCGGTTGCCAAAACGCGGGTTTACGAACATCTTTGCCAAAGACTTCAATGAAGTGAATTTGGACCGTTTGCAAAAAGCTATTGATGATAAAAAGCTAAAAACAGGTGATACCATCACTGTCGCTTCTTTGGTTGAAGTGGGTATTTTGCGCCGTGTTAAAGATGGGGTTCGCATTCTTGGGAATGGCGAGTTGAAAGCTAAATTAACAATTGAAGCCGCTGGCGCCTCTAAAGGGGCCATTGAAGCGATTGAAAAAGCTGGTGGCAAAATTACGATCTTAGCTCCTAAGGGCGAAAAAGAAGCGGACGAGAAATAATATTTAAAGGCGGGTCTTGATTGTAAAAGTCAGGACCTTGCCCATATTAAACATGTAAAGTTTAGTCATTAGGCCTGGTATTAGGGATATAGAAAAACATGGTTTCAGCTGCAGAACAATTAGCCGCTAATTTAAACTTCTCTGCTATTGGTAAAGCAGAAGAGCTTAAGAAGCGCATTTGGTTTACACTTGCAGCTTTGTTGGTTTATCGCCTTGGAACATATATTCCTATCCCTGGTGTTGACTTAGAAGCTTTGCGTTCTGTTTTTCAAGGGAATGGCACCGGTGGTGGCACCATACTTGATCAGCTTAATTTGTTTGCTGGCGGCGCTATTTCTCGTATGGCGATTTTTGCGCTTAATATCATGCCGTATATCTCGGCTTCGATTATTATTCAGTTGTTGACGACTGTATCCCCTCATCTTGAGCAATTGAAAAAAGAGGGTGAACAGGGCCGCAAACAAATCAATCAATATACACGTTATGGCACGGTGATTTTGGCAACCTTGCAAGCGTATGGCATTGCTGTTGGCTTAGAGGGCACAACCAATGGTGTTGTGTTGGAGCCTGGTATCTTCTTTAGAGCGACCACAGTGGTCACCCTTGTTGGCGGCACAGTGTTCTTAATGTGGCTTGGTGAACAAATTACGGCGCGCGGGATTGGGAATGGTATTTCTTTGATCATCTTTGCCGGTATTGTGGCTGAGTTACCGGGCGCTTTTGCCAGTGCGTTTGAATTGTCACGTAAAGGGACATTGCCAGCACCTGTTCTGGTTGCGTTGCTTGTTGGTGTGATTGCGATTATTGCGATTATCGTGTTCATGGAACGCGCTCAACGCCGCTTACTGGTGCAATACCCAAAACGACAAATGGGTAACCGTATGGCGCAAGGTGACAGTTCTCACTTGCCGTTGAAATTAAACACTGCTGGTGTTATCCCGCCGATCTTTGCCTCTAGTTTGTTGTTGCTCCCTGCTACGTTTTCAGCTTTTGGGACCTCATCTGGCTCTGAATGGATGGCGACCATAACGGCCATGCTTGGGCGCGGACAGCCCTTATATTTGGCGATTTATGTCGCGCTGATTATTTTCTTTGCCTTTTTCTATACAGCCATTGTGTTTAACCCTGATGATACAGCCGACAATTTGAAAAAATATGGTGGCTTTATTCCTGGTATCCGCCCGGGTAGTAAAACGGCTGAATATATTGATTATGTTTTGACGCGTATTACCGTCGTAGGTGCCATTTACTTGGCGTTGGTTTGTGTGCTACCTGAGTATTTACAATCCTATACAGCTGTGTCTTTTGCCCTTGGGGGAACCTCATTGCTTATTGTTGTGAGTGTTACAATGGATACAGTTGCACAAGTGCAAAGTCATTTGCTTGCGCATCAGTATGAAGGGTTGATCAAGAAATCCAAATTACGCGGAGCGCGGCGCAGATGAATATAATCTTATTAGGCCCACCAGGGG
Organism: Hyphomicrobiaceae bacterium; assembly: GCA_021775775.1. Lineage (GTDB taxonomy): Bacteria > Pseudomonadota > Alphaproteobacteria > Rhizobiales > HXMU1428-3 > HXMU1428-3. The sequence continues at coordinate 19,316 of JAJFHF010000054.1, read as the reverse complement.
CTGGTAAAGGGACCCAGGCTCGTATCATTGAAAAGGGACGTGGCCTTGTGCAACTCTCAACTGGTGATATGTTGCGCGCCGCAGTGGCTGCTGGTTCTGAAGTTGGGTTGAAAGCCAAGGCTGTGATGGAATCTGGCGGGCTTGTTTCTGATGAGATTGTTATTGGCATTATATCTGACCGGATTGATGAGCCTGATTGTGCTAGCGGATTTATACTGGATGGCTTTCCGCGCACTTTGCCGCAAGCTGCAGCGTTAGAAGATTTGTTGGCCAGCAAGGGAAAGTCTCTTAATTGCGTTATTGAAATGCGTGTTGATGATGACAAACTTGTTGAGCGCATTACAGGGCGTTATACCTGCGGTGCGTGCGGTGAAGGGTATCATGATAAATTTCGCGTCCCTAAGGTTGAGGGCGTTTGTGATAATTGCGGCGCAAATGACTTTAAACGGCGCGCAGATGACAATGAAGAAACATTACGCTCAAGATTACTAGCTTATTACAAGGAGACCTCTCCTTTGATTGGCTATTATTTTGCTAAAGATAATTTGGTTTCAATTGATGGAATGGCAGACATGTCTGGTGTGACGGGCTCAATTGAGGCGATTTTAAACGACAAAGCGTAATTTTGATCATTAGCTTTGTTTTTAATGACTGTGAAGTGGGGTAAAGGCTTGACTAAAACTTAGTAAAGCCCTACAAAATCCTTTTTCACGGAGACGTATTGTTGATAAATGGCTGCAAAGTGCACATTTGGTGTTCTTTGAGTGTTTGTCTTCAATATCTCTGTTTTTGGCGTTAGTGCTCCTAAAACAGCAATTTATGCGTAGATATTTGCCTCTTATGAGGCGTGTATGGAATTTGGACGATTTGAAAGAAAGAGCAAGGCCGATGTGCCACACTCATTAAAATGAGGGCTCTAATTCAAGAAAAAGACTTTTTAGTCAAGGAGAGAACTGTGGCTCGTATCGCAGGTGTTAATATACCAACTAATAAGCGTGTTGAAATTGCGCTCACTTATATTCATGGCATTGGCCGTAAATTTGCGACGCAAATCTGTGACGAAATTAAAATTCCGCGTGAACGCCGGGTTAGTGAATTGTCTGACGCTGAAGTTATTCAAATTCGTGAAGCGATTGATCGGGATTATTTGGTTGAAGGTGATCTTCGACGTGAGGTGTCTATGAACATCAAACGTTTGATGGACCTTGGTAGCTATCGTGGGCTTCGTCATCGCCGGGGGTTGCCAGTGCGCGGTCAACGCACACATACAAATGCACGCACAAGAAAAGGCCCATCTAAGGCCATTGCAGGCAAAAAGAAATAAACTATAGATAGGCACCGTTCTTTAGATTTTTAGTTCTTAGCTGAAGAGACTTAAAGAATGGCTCCATACTGAAGAGAGCGAAGAGAGTTAATGGCACAGGAAAGAGCACGGGTTCGCAAACGCGAAAAAAAGAACATCTCATCAGGTGTTGCCCATGTGAGCGCAAGCTTTAATAATACAAAAATTACCATTACAGATGCGCAAGGAAATGCGATTTCCTGGAGTTCAGCTGGAACGATGGGCTTTAAGGGGTCGCGCAAATCGACACCTTATGCAGCGCAAATGGCTGCAGAAGATGCGGGTAAAAAAGCGCAAGATCACGGTATGAAAACTTTGGAAGTTGAAGTAACCGGTCCTGGCTCTGGGCGCGAATCAGCGCTACGTGCTTTGCAATCTATCGGTTTCCAAATCACTGCAATTCGTGATGTAACACCTATTCCTCACAATGGTTGCCGGCCTAGAAAACGGCGTCGTGTGTAATTGAGTTGGTGAGTAAATAAAGAGAAATCCTACTCCAAAGGCCGCTTTAGAGCTTTGATATAGAGCGCGGACTATTTTGAGAATGAAGGGTAACAAGACGTGATTCAGAAAAATTGGCAAGAGCTTATTAAACCAGGCAAATTGGAAATTCATGGCGGGCGCGATCCTAAGCGCCATGCAACAGCAACAGCTGAGCCGTTAGAGCGTGGATTTGGTATGACATTGGGCAATGCGCTGCGGCGTGTGTTGCTTTCATCTTTGCGCGGTGCCGCCATTACATCTGTGCATATTGATGGGGTGTTGCATGAGTTTTCTTCCATCGCTGGTGTTAGAGAAGATGTAACCAACATTGTTTTGAATATTAAAGAGATCGCGCTTAAAGCTCATTCTGAAGGCACTAAACGGATGGTTTTGCAAAAGACCGGTCCTGGTGTTGTTCGTGCCGGTGATATTGAAGTTTCTTCTGAAATTGAAGTGCTTAATCCTGAGCATGTGATTTGTACACTTGATGATGGTGCTAGTATTCATATGGAATTTACAGCGAAGACGGGTAAAGGTTATGTGCCTGCTGATCGCAATCGGCCTGATGATGCGCCGATTGGTTTGATCCCTGTTGATGCGCTTTATAGCCCCGTGCGTAAAGTTTCTTACCGTGTTGAGAATACACGCGAGGGACAAATTCTTGATTATGATAAATTGATTATGGATATCCATACGGATGGCTCTGTGATCCCTGAAGATGCGATTGCCTTGGCGGCGCGGATTTTGCAAGATCAACTTAGTATTTTTGTGAACTTTGAAGAGCCACAAAAAGAAGTGGTTGAAGAAAAGCAGCCTGAACTTGAGTTTAATGCTGCGCTCTTGAAGAAGGTTGATGAGTTGGAGCTTTCTGTTCGCTCAGCTAACTGCCTTAAGAATGATAACATTGTTTATATCGGTGATCTTATTCAGAAAACTGAAGCAGAGATGTTACGTACTCCAAACTTTGGACGTAAATCTTTGAATGAAATTAAAGAAGTCTTGGCAGGCATGGGGCTGCATTTGGGTATGGAAGTACCAAATTGGCCACCAGAGAATATTGAAGAGCTGGCCAAACGGTTTGAAGATCATTATTAAAATTTAAAGTATAAACGCGCTTCGCTTTGATGAAGAGATGCGCGGTATTGAGGAGAAATTTCATGCGTCATGGTAGAAAAGGGCGGAAACTAAATCGAACGTCTAGTCACCGCACAGCTATGTTTGCTAATATGGCAGCAGCGCTAATTAAACATGAGCAAATTGTTACTACTTTGCCAAAAGCCAAAGAGATGAAGCGTGTTATGGATCGCCTTATTACTTTGGGTAAGCGCGGCAACCTGCATTCTCGCCGGTTGGCACAAGCTCGCATTCGTGATGAAGCGATGACTAAGAAGTTGTTTGATGTGTTGGCTGAGCGCTATAAGACACGCGAAGGTGGTTATACACGGGTTTTGAAAGCTGGTTTTCGTTATGGTGATTCAGCGCCTGTAGCTGTGATAGAACTTGTTGATCGTGATGTAAATGCGCGTGGTCAAGATTCAGGGCCTGTTGCTGAGAAAGTTGATGCATCAGAGCTTGAAGAAGCTGCTGCATAGATCCATCTGTTTGGGTGTGGAAGCGCTTTTTAAAGTTTGTTGATTTTAATATAATAAAGGCTGCCCTTGATATGAAGGGCAGCCTTTATTTTTTGATCATGTTTGTTTGATCTTATTTTTTAAAAGTTATGAAATTACTTGTTCATATCTTTGGCAAGAGCCTCTAGGCCACCGGCATAAACGCCTGACATGATCTCAGCTGCTTCTTTATCAGTTTTACCTTTGCCATTAAATGACCCGGTCCATGTGACTTTGGTTTTGCCTTCGCCTGCTTTTGCTACAGAGATGGTTGATTTGTAATTTTGTACAGGGAGGACACCTGATTCAATAATGTAGCTGTAGCTGGTTTCATTCTCGCCTGTGAGCAATTCTTTAATTTGTCCACCATCGCCAAGCGTTAACACGCGGCGAAGCTCATCACCTTCGCGCATTTCATCACATTTAGCCACTGCAGGGTGCCAATCTTTAATGGCACACCAACCGCCAATTTTAGCCCATACTTGCGCCACTGGTGCGTTAATGGTTGTGCTTTTTGTTGCTTCAATAGCAAGTGCAGAGGTGGTCATGGTGCCAACCATTGCAACGGCTAGAGTTAGTACTTTCAAATTTTTCATACTAAGAATTCTCCCTGGAAACTATAAATATGCTCTAATTGTTTTATTATTAACTATAGAAGTGTGTTAAAAATAAAGCCTCATGATAAGCATTTGTATAGATAACATAACAATAAATCTTGTTGTTAAGGTAGTCAGAAAATTGTCATTCTTTGTAATAGAGATTCTTACCTCAATTGTTTGATTTTAAATATTAATCTTAGCGATCAGTTTTTGTTTTTTGCTTGATATTTAGGATTAAGACAAGATTGCAAAAGAAATATAGAAATAAAACATCAGCCGGGATAGAACAGTGATGTACCAATTATGGAATGCACCTTTTTGTCTGAATAGCGGAGATATGGTATGCGAGCGCGCTTGTTAAAATTTAAATTTAAGTCTTTGATACTATTCGCCATGGCGTTTGCAGCTTTTGCCGATTTGCCCCTTCAAGCTAAAGTTCCTGAGACCCAAAGCGAAGTAAAATTGTCGTTTGCTCCCGTGGTGCGTTCTGCGGCGCCAGCTGTTGTGAATGTGTATGTGCGCCATAGGGTGAAACAATTTCGTTCCCCTTTGTTGAATGATCCCTTTTTTAGGCGGTTTTTTGGAAACCAGAGACGAGGGCGCAGTCGTAGCCGCATGCAGAACTCTTTGGGTTCTGGGGTTATTTTGCGGGCTAACGGCATTGTGGTAACGAACTATCATGTTATTAAGGGCGGGGAACAGGGCGAAATTAAAGTTGCTTTGCAAGATAAACGTGAGTTTGCAGCCAAGATTATTCTTACTGATCAAGATACTGATTTGGCTGTTCTTAAGATTAGTGCTCCGAATGGTGAGAAATTTCCCTTTTTAACTTTTGAAGATTCTGATGCGCTTGATGTTGGTGATCTTGTTTTGGCGATTGGCAATCCATTTGGTGTTGGGCAAACTGTGACAAGTGGTATTGTCTCTGCCCTTGCGCGAACCAGGGTTGGCGCTGCCGATTACCAATCTTTTATTCAAACGGATGCGGCCATTAATCCGGGGAATTCGGGCGGCGCTTTGGTTGATCTGCGTGGTAAGCTTGTGGGGATTAACACTGCGATTTATTCACGCTCTGGCGGGTCTAATGGCATTGGTTTTGCCATTCCATCGAATATGGTTCGTCTGGTCGTTCAATCAGCTTTACAAGGTAGCAAAGTGACCCGCCCGTGGTTTGGCGCAAAATTGCAGACTGTGACATCGGATTTGGCGAATTCTCTTGGTCTTGACCGACCAGCGGGGGCTTTGATCACGACGATTCATGATGCTAGTCCGGCGCAAATTTCTGGTTTGAGGAGTGGTGATGTGATTGTTGGTGTGGGCGAGCACCGTGTGGATGATCCCAGGAGCTTTCATTATCGTTTTGCAACGAAGGGGCTTGTTGGTAGCACCCCTGTTACCCTATTTCGAGGTGGGAAACAGCTTAAAAAAGATGTCCAGCTTATGGCTGCTCCTTTGATCCCTTTACCAAATGAAAAAACGATTGAAGGGCGGGCACCGCTTAGTGGGGCTCGTATTGCTAATCTTTCGCCTGGTCTTGCTGAGCAGTTGGACAGTGATGATGTTGAAGGGGTTATCATTATTGATGTGGCGCCTGGAAGCCTTGCTGCGAACCTGGGCTTTCGTGCCAATGATATTCTTGTTAGTCTTAATAATACCCCGGTTTTGTCTGTAAAAGAAGCTTTGGGGCATGCCAGAGTGAACCGCCGGGTTTGGCGAATTGAGCTAAAACGGGGCAAGCGTATATTGCGTCTTGTTTTACCTGGTGACTATTAGACTATAGGTAACGTGCTGGGATCAGCATGTTGGTGCTATGAGCAAAAGTTGAGATATGGCTGACTTATTTGATAAATCAGGTTTGGCTGAAAATGTCCACCGCCCGTTAGCGGATCGTTTGCGGCCGAAATCATTGAGCGAGATCGCTGGGCAATCTCATATCCTAGGCTCTGATAGCATCTTATTGCGGATGGTGAAAAGTGGGCGTTTATCCAACCTTATTTTGTGGGGGCCTCCTGGGACTGGCAAGACCACTTTGGCCCAGGCTTTGGCATCTGAAACCGATTTGTATTTTGAGCAATTATCTGCGGTTTTTTCCGGGGTTAAAGATTTAAAACAAGCTTTTGATATGGCGCGCGCGCGGCGTAGAGAAGGGCGCGGTACGTTGTTGTTTATTGATGAGATCCATCGGTTTAACAAAGCGCAACAAGATAGTTTTTTGCCCGTGATGGAAGATGGCACGATTGTTTTAATTGGGGCCACTACTGAGAACCCTTCTTTTGAGTTGAATAATGCTTTGTTGTCACGCGCGCAAGTGCTGACATTTGAGAGACTGAAAAATTATGATTTAGAGCAACTTTTGTTGCGGGCGGAAACTGAAATGAACCGCCCTTTGCCGCTTACAGCTGATGCGCGCGCGGATATGATTGCCCTAGCCGATGGTGATGGGCGGATGATTTTGAATATGGCTGAGGAAATTTTCTCTAGTGTTGAATTTGGGCAGATGCTTGAGGCTGACGATTTAACTTCCATTTTGCACAGGCGCCGGCCTAGCTATGATAAGGCGGGGGACGGGCATTATAGTTTGATCTCTGCGTTGCATAAATCAGTGCGGGGGTCGGATCCTGACGCTGCCCTTTATTGGTTTGCGCGGATGTTGGAAGGGGGCGAAGATCCGATCTATATAGCACGGCGGTTGGTTCGAATGGCGGTTGAAGAGGTGGGTATGGCTGACCCGCAAGCCTTGGTACAAGCCAATGCGGCTAAAGACGCTTATCAATTGCTTGGCACACCTGAGGGTGAGTTGGCGTTGGCGCAAGCGCTGATTTATATTGCTTGTGCGCCTAAATCTAATGCTGCTTATACGGCGTATAATGCGGTGCGGGCCGCAGCTAAAGATCAGGGGAGCTATTGGCCGCCAAAGCATATTCTAAATGCCCCCACTAATTTGATGGCAGATCAAGGATATGGTGAGGGATATATTTATGATCATGATACGCCTGAGGCGTTTTCTGGTCAGAGTTATTTTCCTGAGGAATTTGGTGAGCGCCCTAGCTATTATCAGCCTGTAGAGCGCGGATTTGAGCGTGATATTAAAAAACGTCTTAACTATTGGGCCAGTTTACGAGCGGGACGCCCTGATTTGGAGTGAATTTAAGTGTTTCAACCATTTGTTATGTGGTAAATCTTGATGTTACAGTGATTAGAGTATCGGTTGTATAGGGTATAAGCGTATGATTAAGTTTAAAGATTTGTGGGCAAGCCATCCCCTCAATAGAAGTGAGCGTTATCCATGTCGTTTGAAGGGATATCCGACTTATCGAAATCAATGTGCTATTCGTATGAGCGTTGCTTTAAGTGGGGCTGGTGTTACTTATAATCAAATGCCCAAAGGGCTTGTGACTTGCCGGGCCCATCCTAAAGAAGCTATGCACTATATTCGGGCTGAAGAGTTAGCTAGGGGCATTAATAGAGCTGGCATTCCTGGTATAGGAAAAGTGGAAATTTTTAAAAATCCAAAAACTTATTACCGTGATCTTTTTGGACGAACTGGAATTGTGCTTATTCGTAATTATTGGTTTCGTAGTGGTGAAAAAAAACACCCATCGGGCGATCATATTGATGTGTGGAATGGGTCGCGTACAGCGTCTGCTTGGTTAATCAACTGGTTCTTTTGGGCTGGCTATTATGGCGGCTATGACAAAGCCACAGAGATATGGTTTTGGGAGGTAAAATGAAACAGACATTGAAATTTATAGGTGCCTTAATCGGAGCTTTGATCGGGATTTTTTATTTTGGATCCTATGTTAGTAATGGCTTTATTGCTACGCGCAGTTTTGATAGCTCACAAGATGTTATGATGCAGCACGGTTTGGTTTATCTTGCGACTATTGTTGTTTGTATAATCGTTGGATGGTTTGTTGGCGCTATTTTGGGCTGGTTGTTTTGTCGCTCTTAAGGCCGGGGTCAATAAAATGGGCGGGGTTCAATAAATGAAACTTTTGGTGTTGGCGGCGCTAGGCGGGGCTTTTGGTGCGAGTGGGCGCTACCTTGTTGGCGGTATTGCGCTTCGTGTTTTTGGTTTGGGCTTTCCTTATGGAACATTTGTTGTCAATGTGGTGGGGGCCTTTCTTATGGGGCTTTTCATTCATATGTTGGCAACGAAGCTGAATGGGTCTTTGGAGATGCGTACTTTTTTTGCCACTGGCGTGTTAGGTGGGTTTACGACATTCTCTGCTTTTTCTCTCGAAGTGGCAAATATGATTGAGCGTGGGCAATGGTCTGTCGCGTTTGGCTATTCTTTGGCTAGTGTTATAATTTGTGTGGTTGGTATTTTTATAGGGCTGTGGTTTGGACGCCTTTTAACTGGAGGCGTTTTGTGAGCAAAGTTGAGACTATTAAAGTTGAAGACAAGGATGATGACCTTCGGCTTGATCGGTGGTTTAAAGACCATCACCCTGAGCTTCAATTTGGGAAATTGCAGAAACTTTTGCGAACAGGGCAAATCCGGGTTGATGGTAAACGGGCGAAAACCAGCACGCGTTTAGAGGCTGGCCAAATGTTGCGGATCCCCCCATTTGTACAAAATGCGCAGACAGATAATGTTGGGCGTAAAACAACAGGGGCGAAAGAGCGCCGGCCTAGCTTGGCCAAAGAGGCCCACATTAAAGAGATCACAGATCTTATCTTGCATGAAGATGATGATTTGATGGTGTTGAACAAGCCTTCTGGTTTGGCCGTGCAAGGTGGTTCTAAAACCAACCGCCATATTGATGGAATGCTGGGTGCTTTTGAATTTAATGGTGAGCGCCCACGTTTGGTGCATCGATTGGACCGCGATACCTCTGGCCTTTTGTTAATTGCTAAGTCTCGTAAAGCGGCCTCTAAAATGGGCGCTGTCTTTCGTACACGATCCGCACGCAAAATATATTGGGCGTTAACACATGGGGTGCCGCGGCCGTTGCAAGGGGAGATATCTGCCTTTTTAATGAAACAGCCCAGCCCGATTGGTGAGATTGTTCAGGTTGTGGGGCAAGGGACGCCCGGCGCTCAACATTCACACTCTTATTATAGTGTGGTTGAGCAGGCAGGCCAGCGCTTGGCCTGGGTCTCGCTTAAGCCTGTGACAGGGCGCACCCATCAATTGCGCGTGCATATGGCGCAGCTGGGCACGCCTATCATGGGTGATCCTAAATATATGGAGATTGAAGAGGAGCAACGCATTGAGGGGTTTGCCGATAAGTTGCATCTGCATGCGCGCCGGCTGGTCATCCCTCATCCCAGGGGAGGGACTTTAGACCTCACCGCCCCGTTGCCTGATCATATGCAAGAGAGCTGGGAGGCGTTAGGGTTTGATCCTTTTCGCTATGATAGTGAAGCAGAAATGCTGGATTAGTCATTTAAATTCACTTGTTATGTTGTTGATCAATTTTTTTCGCACAAAGGCTTTTTTTCGTGTCAGACGCATTCGGTCCCGGCGACCCTTTAAACCCATTAGAATCTGTGAACTCATTAAGCACATGGCTTATTCTTTTTGATTGCGATGGTACACTTGTTGATAGTGAGGCTTTGATTGTCAAGGCTATGCAAATTGCCTTTGAAAATGGCGGTATAGAGCCGCCGCCGCCTGGTGATATTCGTTCAATTGTTGGCCTTTCATTGCCTTTTGCTATTGAGGCGCTTTTTGATAAAGGAAACCATCGTGGCAGGGACCCTCATTTAATCAAGACTATAAGCGAAAACTATAAAGTTTCTTATGGCTATCTACGCGACGAAAAGGGATGTCCTGAACCGTTGTTTGAGGGTGTCAGAGACTTGATCGTGGATTTGGCTGCTCAAGAGCATTGTGTTTTGGGGATCGCCACGGGGAAATCGATGATCGGTGTTCAAAACCTTCTTAAGAGGTTTGAGTTAGGGCCCTATTTTATGACCATTCAAACGGCTGATAATGCGCCTTCAAAGCCGCATCCAGCCATGATTGATCAAGCGATCAGGGAAACAGGAGTGGCGCTTGAGAACTGTATTATGATCGGTGACACGAGTTTTGATTTGGAAATGGCACAAGCTGCATGCGTTAAGGCGATTGGTGTTAGTTGGGGACATCATTGTGTAAAAGAGTTGAGATCTTATCGTCCTCACGATATTGTTGATGATATTGAGCAACTTAAAAACTCTATATATAGTTTGATGTTATCAGGATTTATTAAAGATTAAAGTTATGTCAAAAAAAGATGATAAGCGCCCCCAAATGAAGCGCTTTTATAAGACGGTTAGTGTTGAGCTGCTTGAGGAGGGGGGCTATATGATTCAATTAGATGGTCGTCCGATTAAAACGCCTATGAAGCAGACCCTTGGTGTTAAATCTTTTTCTTTAGCAAAAGCGATTGCAAAAGAATGGGATGACCAAAAAGATGAGATTGACCTTGAGGGAATGTTGTTTACCAAACTATCTCATACAACTCTTGATCGGGTGAGGGCGCTGAGCCAAGACATTATTGATGAAATTCTTTCTTTTGCAGGATCTGATTTGTTGTGCTACCGCGCCGCTGAACCACAATCACTGGTAATGAGGGAGCAAGAGCGTTGGGACCCTTTTCTGTTGTGGTTTGAGACCAGCTATAATATTCAAATGAAGACAGTTTCTGGTATTGTGCACGAGGAACAAAACCCTCAAGATTTGCGCAAAATTGCCGATCTTTTAGGTGGTTTGGATGATTTTTCATTAACTGCGGTGCACAATATCACCTCGCTTACGGGGTCAGCTTTGTTGGCTTTGAGCCTTATTTTAGGTGATTGGACATCGGGTGAGGTTTGGGCTGCCGCTTTCATTGATGAAGATTATCAAATGGAGCGCTGGGGCGGTGATGATGAGGTTATTCGTCGGCGCGAAATGCGCCGGGGGGAGTTTGATAAAACCTATGAGTTTTATAAGTTGTCACAAGTGGAGACTTAAGAGGATAACAGTGCTTCCTTCATCTTAATGGTACGTTGACGCTCTGTTGGCTTATGGTAAAACAAACGCCAAGGTTTTAAATAATTGGGGGATCCCATGAACGATATACTTACTGAGCTTGAAAAACGCCGTGATACTGCCCGTTTGGGTGGGGGACAAAAGCGCATAGATGCCCAACATGAACGCGGTAAACTTACGGCGCGTGAACGTATTGATCTTTTGTTAGATGAAAATTCATTTGAAGAGTTTGATATGTATGTGGAGCATCGTTGTACTGACTTTGGGATGGAAGATAAGAAAATTCCCGGCGATGGCGTGGTCACAGGGTGGGGGACCATCAATGGACGTGTTGTCTATGTCTTTGCCAAAGACTTTACTGTTTTTGGTGGCTCACTTTCTAAGACCCATGCTGAAAAGATCATGAAAATTCAAGATATGGCATTGCGCAATCGCGCGCCGATCATTGGGTTGTTTGATGCTGGCGGGGCGCGTATTCAAGAAGGGGTTGATGCGCTTGGTGGTTATGGTGAAGTGTTTCAGCGCAATGTGCTCTCGTCTGGTGTGATCCCGCAGATATCTGTTATTATGGGGCCATGTGCCGGCGGTGATGTATATTCTCCTGCTATGACCGATTTTATTTTTATGGTTGAAGATACGTCTTATATGTTTGTGACGGGCCCTGAAGTGGTGAAGACCGTAACCAATGAAGAAGTGACCTCTGAAGAGCTTGGCGGGGCGAGCATTCATACCACTAAATCTTCGATTGCTGATAAGGGCTATAAAAACGATGTTGAGGCGATGCTGCAAATGCGTCGCTTGATGGATTTTTTGCCCTCAAACAATCAATCTGATGTGCCTGTTTTACCGACCAGTGATGGTGCTGAGAGATTAGAGGCGAGCCTTGATAGTTTGATACCTGAGAATCCCAATCAACCTTATGACATTCGCGAGTTGATCACAAAAGTGGTTGATGAACGTGATTTTTTTGAAATACAAGAAAAGTTTGCTGCCAACATAGTTGTCGGCTTTGCTCGTATTGAAGGGCAAACTGTGGGCGTTGTGGCCAACCAACCAATGGTATTGGCTGGGGTTTTGGATAGCGATGCCTCTCGCAAAGCGGCGCGTTTTGTGCGGTTTTGTGATTGTTTCAACATTCCTCTGGTTACCTTTGTGGATGTACCAGGGTTTTTACCAGGTACTGACCAGGAATATGGTGGGCTGATTAAACATGGGGCCAAACTTTTGTTTGCTTTTGCGGAAGCCACTGTGCCCAAAGTGACTGTGATTACTCGCAAAGCTTATGGCGGGGCTTATGATGTGATGAGCTCAAAACATATTCGCGGTGATGTGAACTATGCCTGGCCGACAGCGGAAATTGCTGTGATGGGGGCCAAAGGCGCGGTTGAAATTATTCATCGCAAAGATGCCGGTGACCCGTGTAAAATTGCTGAGCTGACAAAATCTTATGAAGATCGTTTTTGCTCGCCCTTTGTGGCTGCTGAGCGTGGCTATATTGATGAGGTGATTTTACCGCGCAATACTCGTAAGCGCATTAGCCGCGCATTGAATATGCTTAAAAACAAAAAAATTGAAAATCCTTGGAAAAAGCATGACAATATTCCGCTTTAATGTGGATGATAATAAGAGGCTCTTTTGTTGGTTTTTGATTGAGGGAAGCGGAGCGTATGACACTTGTTGGGATTGATTTAGGCACAACCAATTCTCTTGTTTCTTATTGGAGTGAGGATGGCCCAAAGCTTATTCCAAATGCACTGGGTGAGTTTTTAACTCCGTCTGTTGTTGGGGTGATTGAAAGCAATGGCACAAGTGATATCTTGGTTGGTAAGGCGGCTCGTGAGCGGTTAATTACACATCCAGAACTTACCGTTGGTGATTTTAAGCGCACCATGGGTAGCAAAAAAATTACCAAACTTGGTCCTAATTTTGAGTTTCGACCCGAAGAGCTTTCAGCCTTTATTTTGCGCAGCTTGCGCGAAGACGCGATCAATCATTTGGGGCAAGAGGTTAGCGAAGCGATCATTTCAGTGCCGGCTTATTTCAATGACATTCAACGAAAAGCTACGATTGATGCGGGCAAATTGGCAGGTTTGAAAGTTGATAGCCTGATAAATGAACCAACGGCTGCCGCCCTTGCGTATGGCTTGGATGAAGTTGAAGAGCAGCAATTTTTGATATTTGATTTGGGGGGTGGGACGTTTGATGTCTCGATCCTTGATAAATATGACAATGTGATGGAAGTGCGCGCGACCGCTGGTGATAATTTTTTGGGCGGCAATGATTTTCGACAAGAAATACAGACCCATATTTTGACCGGGAATGAGCTAGAGCTTTCAAGCCTTGATGGCCGGGATTTAAATCGTTTGTTTCGCTTGTCAGAAAAAATCATGCATGAGTTATCAAGAAAAGATGTGGCTCACTATACGATAGTGATTGGAGAGAGAACGCTAGAAGGTTCACTTACACGAGATGCATTTGAAGAGCTTACGAGCCCATTGCGCCGCCGCTTGCGGGTGCCGATGGAGCGGGCGATTAATGATGCTACGTTGCGTCCTGATAATATTGAGAATGTGGTTTTGGTTGGCGGTGCGTCTCGTATGCCGCGCGTGAGACGCATGGTTGGTCGTTTGTTTCAAAAGCTGCCGCTGTCTCATTTAAATCCAGATGAATTGATTGCTTTGGGTGCAGGGGTACAGGCGGGGCTAAAGCTGCGCAATGAAGCGCTAGAAGATGTGGTGATGACAGATGTTTGTCCCTACACCCTTGGGACGTCTGCCATTGTGGGCGATAATTATGACAACCTTGTTATTGTTCCGATTATTGAGCGCAATGCTGTGGTGCCGATTAGCCAAAGTCATCAATTTTTTACAGTTCGTAACAAGCAAACAGAGATTAATCTTGATGTTTATCAGGGGGAAAATATGCGCCCTGAGGATAATATTTTGCTCGGCGATCTAAAAGTTAAAGTGCCAGCTTCGCGCGCTGGGGTGGAAGGTGTCGATGTTCGTTTTACCTATGATATAAACGGGGCTTTGGAAGTTGAAGTTACGTCGTTGACCACCAAAAAAACCACCCGGAAAATATTTAGAAATGAAGCGAATTTATCTGATGACGAATTAGAGGCTCGTTTTCAAGCGCTTAGTGGCATTAAATTGCACCCTCGAGAGCAAACGGAGAATGCGACTTTGCTTGCGCGCGGGGAGCGGATTTATGCGGAGAGTTTGCGCGGTGGGCGTGAGTATGTACGGACGCTTATTTTAGAGTTTGAAGACGCAATAAATGACCAGGCTAACCGGGATATTGAAAAGATCAGAACGGCTTTTTCTAAAGAGCTGGATGCTCTCGAGAATAATATATTTGATATGGATTGAGCGCCAAATTGGCATGTAGAGATAAAGGAATAAGCTTGTGACAGTCTGGGAGATTTTAAAAATCGAACCAACTGATGATGAGCGGGAGATTAAGCGTGCTTATGCCAAAGAATTAAAGCTTATCAGGCCTGGCGAGGACCCTCTTGGGTTTCAAAAATTACGTGAAGCGAGAGATCAGGCCATTTGGTTGGGGGCTTATGATGTTTATGATGATAGTGAGCTTGATGATGAAAGTGATGATTTTGATGAGGGTGAGACCTTAGAGCCATCTATCAATCATAGTGTGACTGAGCAAACATCAGCCGTGGTGGAAGAGCTTGTAGAGCCTGTAGAGTTATCCCTTCCTCCAGAAACTATTCGTGAAAATATTGATGGTATTGAACGAGAGACAGTTGATCAGATTACTATTGATGAGGATATACTTTTTGATCAAAAAGAAGATGATCATAATCAATCTGTAGATGATCGTGATTTTTCAGATGAGCACATCCGTGAAAAAATAGAGACGCTTATTGGGCCTTGGGGGGGATGGGACCTTGGAAAATGGCAAAGTTTTATCAATGAATTACGAGAAAGCCCCTTTGAGACCAGTAAATATGCGGAATATGAAATTTTGCAAGCCATAGCAAGCGCGGTTTTGCATGGTCCATCAACAACGAGAGACAAACAGTCTGATAAATTAAATGTGCTTAGCTATCTTAATCAAGAATTTGGCTGGACGCAGGCAGACCGGCGTGTCTACGATCAATTGTCAGATGAGGAAGCTGACGCCTTGCTTGAGATTATAAGAGGGTCTTGGAGAGACCCGACATTTGGTGGGAAGAGACCCTATTATGATGCAAGAGGGTTTCCCTTATTGGTTGAAGATGATTTCCTTAGTTATATTGGAAAAAATGACACTGTTTATGAGCGCTATTACAATGATAGCAAAAACGCGGATCGATCATTTCAAATTTCATGGAGCTGGGCTGCATTTTTAGGGGCACCGCTTTGGTTGGCATGGCGCTGTAATGATGGGATGGAGGCATTATTTGGGATCATATATGTTATTGCCCTGTTTTTTGCCGGTTTTGGCTTCAAGCATCTTGGTGATGGTTCTTTTTCAAATGATATAACTTTTTATATTGGGCTTTGTATGATCATTGGCCTGCATATTATTTCAGGCCTATGGGGTAAACGTATGCTTATTAATACGATGGCGTCTATTTTTACTGAGGTTGAAGAAGATGAGACATTAACGGAGCCGGATAGACAAAAGAAAATTGCTTCTGTTGGGCAGGGTGGTGTTAAGTCGATTTTTGATTTCCTATTTGGAATGTTAGGGATTGCTCTTATTGTCGGGGTTGTTTTTACGTATTTCACCTCAAAATGAACCGTATAGGTCTTGCTCACCTCAGAAAAATTAGCTTTTCGTTCTAAATATCTTCCCTTTTCACAAAAACGTCCTACGATCTCTTGTGAGGTCTCACAACTATGTTTAAAAGAAAATAACTGTAAATTGATAAAGCTGTAAAAAACTATGTTTAAAAAAATTCTGATTGCGAATCGCGGCGAAATTGCTTGCCGGGTTATTAAAACAGCTCAAAAAATGGGCATCGCTACTGTTGCCGTCTATTCAGATGCTGATAAACGCGCTTTGCATGTGAAAATGGCTGATGAAGCTGTTTATATTGGGCCCGCACCTGCAGCTAGCTCTTATCTGATTGCTGATAAAATTATTGATGCTGCCACCCAGACCGGGGCGCAGGCGATTCATCCGGGGTATGGGTTTCTTTCAGAAAATGCAGAGTTTGCGAAAGCTTTAGAAAAAGCTGGCATTGCGTTTATTGGCCCTAATGTTAAAGCCATTGAAGTGATGGGGGATAAAATTGCTTCAAAGAAATTTGCAAGCGCTGCAAAGGTTAATATTGTACCTGGGTATATGGGACTGATTGAAAGTACCGATCAGGCAAAGAAGATTGCTAATGAGATTGGTTACCCTGTGATGATTAAGGCGTCTGCGGGCGGCGGCGGCAAGGGGATGCGCATCGCTCACAGCGAAGGAGAAGTGGAAGAGGGGTTTAATGCCTCTAAATCTGAAGCCAAATCTAGTTTTGGTGATGACCGAATTTTTATTGAAAAATTCATTGTTGATCCGCGCCATATTGAAATTCAGGTGCTGGCTGATAAGCATGGTAATGTGATTTATCTGGGCGAGCGTGAATGTTCTATTCAACGACGCAATCAAAAAGTTTTGGAAGAAGCGCCCAGTTCATTTTTAGATGAGACCACGCGGGTGGCTATGGGGGAACAATCTGTTGCCCTTGCTAAAGCTGTTAATTATGAAAGCGCTGGGACGGTTGAGTTTATTGTAGATAAGGACCGTAATTTTTATTTTCTTGAAATGAACACGCGTTTGCAGGTTGAGCATCCTGTAACAGAGATGATTACAGGTGTTGATTTGGTTGAACAAATGATCAATGTAGCGGCGAACAAAAAACTAAAATTTGCTCAAAAAAATATCAAGCTAAATGGTTGGTCGATTGAGAGCCGTATTTATGCCGAAGATCCTTTTCGTAGTTTTCTTCCCTCCACGGGGCGTTTGTCCAGCTATCAACCACCCATCGAGACAAGCAAAGATGGAGTGAGTGTGCGCAATGACACGGGGGTGTTTGAGGGCGGTGAAATTTCTATCTATTATGATCCGATGATTGCTAAATTGGTGACCCACGCGCCGACGCGAACTGAAGCGATTGCTCATATGTCGCGCGCGCTTGACGAATTTTATATCGATGGGATTGCACATAACATTCCTTTTCTTAGTGCCATCATGTGCCATGACCGCTGGATAAAAGGGGATATTACGACCAATTTTATTGCCGAGGAGTATCCCGATGGATTTTCTCCGCGCGCGCCCTTACCCGATGAGTTAAAACTATTATCGAGTGTGGCCGCAACGATTGACTTTTTGGGGAATGCCCGGCGACGTGGGATTTCTGACCAAATGCATGGGCAAAGAGTGAGTTTTGCTGAAAAGCGGATTGTGAAAATTGATGACCATTTGCAACATTTAAGGGTGGAGACTTCCTCTTTTGAGAGCAATGATTTAAGCATCGTGTTTTTGGATGATGAGGGTGTGGATCAAAAGCCAACTGCAGTTGAGTTTGATTGGTGGTTTGGAGAGTCTATTTGGAAAGGGTGTGTTGGTGATCAAGAAATGGCCGTACAAGTGCGCCCGATTTTGAATGGATATGAACTTTCTTATGCCGGTTTAAGTGTTGAGAGTTATGTGTACACACAGCGTGAGGCTGAGCTTGTGGCTTTGATGCCATATAAAGAACCACCCGACACTTCTAAATATCTGCTTTGTCCGATGCCTGGGCTTGTGGTGGACGTTATGGTGCAAGAGGGCCAGGAGGTGAAAGCTGGTCAATCTTTGTGCGTGGTTGAAGCTATGAAGATGGAAAATATCTTGAAGGCTGAGCGAGATTGTACCGTCAGTTCTATTCAAGCAGAAGCTGGTGATAGTCTGGCTGTTGACGCCGTGATTATGGAATTTGAATAGAGCCTTGATGGGGGGTTTTTACATCTTTCTTTAATTTCTGTTTTGGGGATAATGTTACTATTATTCTGATGAGATAAACATTTTCATTTGATTGATTGGTTTTCGGGCAACGGAGATACTAGTTTATGCGATGGTATATTATACTTTCACAGGTTCTGGTGGTCTTGTTGTTGAGACCTGTCCATGGGCTTGCCAATGTAACGGGTGAGCAAGATGAAATTGAGATGTTCAAATCTGATTGTATTGATGCTCGTCGACGTCCTGTTTTAAATGTTCGCAATGATAGTTTAAATGATGTGGGTTTTTCTGACTTTATGCGTATGCATGGTATGGTGCAGGGGCCAATGATTATTCTTAATATAAAGCGGCTTAAAGAACTGAGTAAAGCGTCTCAGAAATTTTTTGTGGTGCATGAATGTGGGCATCATGTATTGGGCCATCTTTATGCGCGTGTGTCAGGGGTTGAGGTAGAACAAGAAGCTGATTGTTATGCCCTTCGAACCTTGATCCATCGCGGTGACTTTACGCTTCAAGATATTGTCGATGTTCAAAGTGATATGCGTAAATTTGGGCGTGCTTCTGCTCATCATAAAGATGGGGAAACGCGGGCAAAGAATCTTACCAACTGTTTGGTGCCGTAATACTCTGTTTTCTCTCACGGCAAATTTGCGCGCGAGCGCAAATGCCTCCGAGGGGCGGCGCTAAGCGCCGGGCTACGCCATGTGCGTGCTCTGAAAAAGAGCACTCCCTTCTTCGTTTAGAGCGATTTTGTATATCTCTCACGGCTATTTTTTGCCCGAAATGGGCAGGAGCCTGCGAGGGCGGGGTGCTAAGCGCCGGACGCTTATGGCGTCATGTTCACTCGCTAAGCTCGCTTCCTTTTTCGTGATGGGACGATGCTTAAGGGAGAAAGCGGTGTGTAAATTGGTTTTGCAAAACTTCATCAAGCTCTTGCATAGAGACATTAACCCCAAGCTCATGAAAACTTGTTATGCCATGGCCAGATATGCCGCACGGCACGATGCCTGAGAAATGTTCAAGATCAGGGTTTAGATTTATACTCAGCCCGTGAAAACTCACCCAACGGCGCAATCGAATGCCAATGGCAGCAATCTTGTCTTCTCTTTGTGGATCTTGTGAGGGGTGTTGCACCCATAAACCAACACGGCCTTCGCGCCTTTCTGCCCTAATTTCAAATGCGGCGCAGACATCAATGATCCAACTTTCCATTTCATGTACGAGCCAACGGACATCTTTGCGCTTTTGATTGAGATCTAGCATGAGATAGACCACCCGTTGGCCAGGGCCATGATAGGTATATTCTCCGCCCCTGCCGGTTTTAAAGACAGGAAATCGATCTGGGGTTACTAAGTCTTTTGTTTGAGCGCTTGTCCCGGCCGTAT